>JASJDA010000274.1 GCA_030065755.1 Prochloraceae cyanobacterium
TCCTATTTGGTTAGTGCCAACTCCTGATAATAATAATTCTCTTCGTCAAGAAGCCGACCCTCACCATTGATTCTCGAGCACCACATTTTGACTGGTTCTAACCTATGGCAAGTCTTCGGCTTTCCCCCGAAAAGGAGTAGTGCAACGGTTATGTTAAAATCTGATATCGGAATTAAATAGAGAAACCAGTAATTGAGGAAAATAGTGTTGTGTACTCGCTTACCAGACCGACTACCACACAAATACAGCAGTATTTAGAACAGCAAAGTAAACAGCCAATATCCTGTCCTGATGTCGGAGCTTCACGTAATATTTGGGGAAATTATGACCATCACCTTGACCGTCGCTACACCATTGACCATAATCGCGTGTTGCTGGGGTCAGGGGCGAAGATATTTGAGCTGGCCAAGATAGCCTTAAGAAACTGGGAGATGTTTGGACTCGACTGGGTCTCTCTCCTGTGGAGAGAGACCCCAATTGAGGTGGGAGCAACGGTAGGTGTTATGGTTCAACAACTAGGTATTTGGTCGCTTAATGCCTGCCGAATTATCTATATCCTTGAAGAAAATGGTTCAACTGAAAGATTTGGATTTGGTTACGGAACATTGCCAGATCACGGATTGTGTGGTGAAGAACGTTTTGTGGTGGAATGGTGTCGCTCTAACGATACAGTAGAGTATGACCTATTGGCTTTTTCTCGACCCAATCAATGGTTAACGCGATTGGGGTATTGGTATGTACGCAGGCTGCAAAAACGCTTTGGGGCTGGTTCACTTCAGGCAATGGAGAGGGCTGTGTCGTAATGTTGGACATTGATTAAAACTGCTGCCAACAAAAATGTTTAACGGGACTTAAACAGTTATCAAAGTAAAAATCAGATATAATGGAAGTCTTTTACAATAACTTGTCTGTAATGGTAAATAACTTAACTACTATAGAAGGGTGACAATGATTCTATTTTTATATAGGGAACCCTTTTACGATAACTTATTTACTTCGTTTATAGCTTTACTACTATAGAAGGGTTCCCTATATAAAAATAAATACATCCTTCGGGTTCCCTAATAAAAATAAAAACATCTCTCCCCTTTGACAATAACCTATCCTGCTAACCAATAACTTAACTGCTATATAAGGGTTCCCTCTATAAAAAATAAGTTCCTCGATCGTCATTACTTCGCTTAAACTTAAACGAGAATTGCCTAATTTTTTCCCAATAAAAGATGTTAGTCTTGGTAAGGATTGAGAATACTTCTGAAAAGCTTTATAAAAATCATCTACGTCGCCAAAAACTTTGGTAATGTCGCTTGCGTGAATTTATATTCATAGCTAAAAATCCCAGATAATTCCTAATAAAAATCAACGAGCTTCGGAGTATTATCTTCTCGAGCGCCTTGATGATGCACCCACTGAAATCCGCAAAGCGGTGCGAACTTCTATATTTTCTCGCTTTAACTAAACCGTTTAGTCGGAACGAGGGGGCTATACCTCCGCAGTGCGGAGGTATAGCCCCCAACTACTTTGATTCCAGCCCTTTTTACTTCGTCGAACTCACGTTATTTTAGGGACGATTAAGATTGGTAAGTATGTTAACTTTAAGTTCATTATCATGCTTGAGCATGTCTCTTGAATCAATTGTTAAAATTCACTTATCTTCTGGGTAAATTGTTATTGTAAAACTACAATTGTATTTATGGAGCAATTGAATGGTCTCAAAGGTTAATGTCGAAGTGTACCCCCATGTGTTACCAGCATTATAACCTGCATTAAATTCTCTTTTTTCGAGAGACCACCAAATTTCTTTTGCTTGATTGGACAAGGTTTCAATGTTTTGGCAAAATTCTCTAATTTGGTCATTTGGATTTTCAGTTATTATCTGATTAGTTTCTAAAGTAGCAGTCCATTTTTGCTCGCTAATTTGGTCACAATGTAAAACGGAACAAGAATTTTCTAATTCTTGTACTAGACTTTTTAAAGAACTGTACCCAATAAGATCTAAATCTGTATTTAGATAAAATGTTTCCATAGAATTAGGAATTACTACCTGGTTGACTGACAAAAGTTCAAAAAGCGATCTCGTGCACGATCCGCGTAGCGGCGCGAGAATTGGTAACCACGATCGAGGATTGGTAACTGCGACCAAGGAAAGTTCAAGGGTCAAATTGAAAAGCTATCAAGCATAATTGAAAGATTTAACAGTAAACTCTAACAAATATTTTTCCAGGTGTAAATTTCTCGTGTTGGCGGAAATAGAAGGTTCGTGTCACCAGACGCACCCTGCGCTTGAAACCATTGCCGTGTCTAGTTTCTAGCTTTTGACCTTACTCAACTCATTCCACCTCATTCACTCTTCAATTCATAAGTTTTCTAAATATACCCTTTTAAGCTTATTTGACAATAGGTAATAAATCTGCATTTTAAATAAACTTTTTCGGACAAGACTCTTCATCCATTTATGCTTTTCTTCAACTGGTAATCTCTATCAGGAAAAGTGGATGAATGGTCAAAGGAAATTGGGATACGGAAGAACTAATCGAAAATTGGACTCTTTTACCAACCGAATTAAATCTGGTTGGTAATAAAGTTGGTGCGAATCAGATTGGTTTTGCTGTTTTGCTGAAATATTTCCAGATTCACGCTCGTTTCCCTGATTCTCCCAAAGAAATACCAGACAAGATTATCTCTTACATTGCCCAACAGCTTCAAATTCCCCCTACTTCCTATTCCGATTACGATTGGCAAGGACGCTCTATCACGAACCATCGTGCTGCCATCCGTAAATTATTCGGATTTCGGATTGCTACAATTACTGACGGGGAGGAGATGGTTGATTGGTTAAAAGCGGAGGTTATTCAATCCGAACAACGAATCGAAGCAATTACAGAACTTGTCTATCAAAGATTTCGAGAATTACAGATTGAACCTCCAACACAAGGTAGAGTTGAGCGTTTAATTCGGAGTGCTATAGCTCAACACGAGACTAATTTCTGCCAATACACCCTAGATCGACTTACTCCAGAGATAATTGAACAGATCGATATTCTTCTCTCCACGGATGATGTAGAAGAGTCAGAAAATGCTGAATCCCAGAAACAGTCAGGCAGCAAAATTAAAATGTCAGATTTTGCCTTCCTCAAGACTGACCCTGGTGCAGTGGGCTTGGAAAGTTTTCTGACTGAACTATCTAAGCTCAAACGCATTCGTGCTATTGGTTTGCCAAATGATTTATTTGAGGGAAAATCGTTCAAGTTGGTCAAAACCTATCGTCAAAGAGCAGCTACAGAAACTCCCTATCTTCTTAGACAACATCCTTTTGCCATTCGCTACACTCTAATGGCAGCTTTCTGTATCCAACGCAGCCAAGAGATTACCGATAATCTGATTGAGTTATTGATTCAAATCATTCACCGTCTTGATTCGAGAGCAGAAAAGCGCATCAACCAGCAGTTAATTGACGAGTTCAAAAAGGTTTCGGGCAAAACAAGCTTACTATTTCGCATTGCTGAAGTGGCTATTGCCGAACCAAATGGAATTATCGAACAGGTGATTTTTCCAGTGGTTTCGCGCCAAACTCTCAAAGACTTGGTAGCAGAATATAAAGCCACTGGAACAGCTTATCGGCGTAGGGTTCATAATGTGCTACGAGCCTCTTTTGCCGGTCATTATCGCAGAATGATTCCCCAACTGTTAGAGGTGTTAGAATTTCGTTCTAACAATGAGATCCATCGTCCTGTAATTGAGGCATTAGAGCTTCTAAAGAAATACGCTTCCAGTAAGTCTAGATATTATGACCCCACAGAAGAGATACCCATCGATGGAGTTCTCAAGAGTAATGCTAAAGAGATTCTGATGGAAACAGACAGCGATGGGAATGAGCGTATCAACCGCATTAACTATGAAATCTGCGTCCTTAAAGCCCTCAGAGAAAGGCTGTGCTGTAAAGAAATTTGGGTAGTAGGGGCTAATCGCTATCGCAATCCCGATAATGATTTACCCACTGATTTTGAATTCAAACGTCAAGTTTACTATCAAGCTTTAACCCTCCCTGAAGATGTGGAAACTTTTATCTCTAACTTACAACAGCAGATGGAGTCAGGATTAGAGAAACTTGATAGAGGGATACCTAAAAACAGGGGTGTTACGATTCTGAGTAGGGGGAATAAAGGTTTAATTAGACTCAGCCCCTTTGATGCTGCACCCGAACCCGTCAATATCAAACAACTTAAGGGAGAAATTAACCGTCTCTGGCACAAAACCAGTTTGTTGGACATTCTCAAGGAGACGGATTTAAGAGTAAATTTTACCCGTAACTTCAAGAGTATGGGTACTAGAGAGATATTAGATAGAGAAACCCTACAAAAGCGATTATTACTCTGTCTGTTTGGCATGGGGACGAATACAGGACTAAAACGAATCAATACAGGAATAGATGGGGAGAATTATCAGGATTTAGTTTACGTGCGCCGTCGCTACATTCATAAAGACCAGTTACGCAGTGCCTGTGCCGAAGTAGTCAATGCCATATTCGAGATTCGGTTGCCTCATATCTGGGGTGAAGCAACTACTACCTGTGCCAGTGACAGCAAACACTTTCCCGCCTGGGAGCAGAATTTGATGACCCAGTACCATTTGCGTTATGGCGGACGGGGTGTGATGATTTATTGGCACGTTGAGAAAAATTCTACCTGTATCTACTCTCAACTCAAAACCTGCTCTTCGAGTGAAGTAGCAGCTATGATTAATGGGGTTTTAAAGCACTGTACGAGTATGGAGGTGCAGAAAAACTATGTAGATAGTCACGGGCAAAGCGAGGTAGCTTTTGCCTTTACTCACCTGTTGGGGTTTCAGTTAATGCCCAGACTTAAACGGATTAAAATCCAGAAGCGAATGTCGCCCTCATGCGGGCCAAGCGGATGCTTATCCCAATCTACAACCGATTTTAACTCGTCCCATAAACTGGGATTTAATTCGTCAACAGTACGACCAAATGGTGAAATATGCCACTGCTTTGAGATTGGCGACGGCAGAAACCGAAGCTATACTCAAACGGTTTAGTAAGAATCCCTTTAAACATCCTACCTATCTAGCTTTGATGGAATTGGGCAGGGTAATTAAAACTATTTTCCTCTGTCAGTATCTCGACTCGGAAGCTGTACGCCGAGAGATTAATGAGGGTTTGAATGTGGTAGAGAGATGGAATGGGGTTAATGATTTTATCTTCTACGGTAAGGGGGGTGAATTTGCCTCCAATCGCTTAGAGAGTCAGGAATTATCGGTGCTGTCTTTGCATCTGTTACAGATTTGCTTGGTTTATATCAACACCTTGATGATTCAGAGTGTGTTAGCACAAAAGCATTGGGAGAAGAGGCTGACGGCGAGGGATTTACAGGCAATTACGCCGTTGATATTTGGTCATGTCAATCCTTATGGACTGTTCAAGCTGGATATGAAAGAGAGGATATCGAGGTTATCGCAGCCGTTAGTGGCTTGAAAAAAAACAACTATTGTCAAGTCTTACTTGACAATTTCAATTTAATCCATCCAGAAATTTTCAAACCTTTGGGGTGACATCTGAGTATAGCGGACTGTGTGGTGAATGTTTTTATGTCCTAAATAATCCTGAACTGCTCTAGTATCATGACCTTGAGCAGCTAAATAATAACCGCACGCATGACGCAGTTGATGGGGATGAACTTGGAAGGGAATACCAGCTAATTCTCCCGCTCTGGCTATAATGTGGCGAATGGAACGGGTTGAGAGAGGGGCTTTTCGTTCGGAGACAAAAACATAGCTTGTATCTGCATAATCTCTTTGAATTTGTCGTAAGGCTCTCAGTTCGGGCGAGCGTAAAGGATGAATACTGTAACGACCGTGTTTGACCCGATGGACTTCAATGTAGCCACCTGCTAAATCTATTTGCGTCCACTTGAGAGCCACTAATTCTGCTGTTCTCAATCCGTGACGGAACATCAGCAAAATAATTGCTCCATCCCTGACACCATGACGACCTACTTTTTTAGCAGCACGAATCATCGCGTTAATTTCATCAGTACGCAGGTATTCTCTGTCTCTGGTCGATAGTTTTTTCGGTGGGGGAGAAAAAAACTTTGCCGAAAATGGAAGTTGGGCAATGAATAATAGCATGGGTCAAGTCCTCATGCTGGTGTTTATATTCTCATGATACTTTGCCTAAAAGGAAACGAACTAGGCAAAGTAACTGATTTGTATTTCTTATCATTCAGCCCCAAAAATGACGTAAAAAATGCGAAATTTAATCTTGTTGCGTCTGGTGACACGAACCTTCTATTTCCGCCGTGTTCTGCGATAGGAGTGCACGATCGGCTATTCGGCACGATGCGGTCAAAAGGCGATCGCTGACAAGTTGAAATATTACTACAAACTAAAATCTCTTGTTCTCTTTGATCGCATTGCTCAACTCTCGGTCACGCAAAGCGTGCGCGAAGCTCGCGCGATTTAGTCTAAAGTCCAGTTTTAAAGTTCTAACTTTTCTGGAATCTGAATAATTCCAACTCATATTTCGGGAGCGCAAGAGCTGCGAGCCGCGCAGTACGCACCTAGGACAAGTTTGATGAAGACAGTAAGCGTACTAATGATTTACTTGCTCGCGGAACAGGGTTATTTCTTGGCATTTATTGTTATTTACGCCTATAACCTCTAGTTTACATAAGGTTGAGGCCAAATAGCCTAACTATTTAGCCAGCCTAGAGTATGATAGCATAGTGGCCAGATTGAGGTGTAGTCTTGGTATGATGACAGCTCGGACAACTAAAGAAGTCTTTGAAGATCATCTTCAGCTTGCTCTGACGAATGAATGGCACAGTGATCTTGAACGTAACTTCTCCTCACATTGCGTTCTTCTAACTGGCTTTGGTGTTTTTCAGGGACTAGAAGGCGTTATGGATGCTGCCAATCTGCTAATGAAGCAACTTCCCAATGCTAGGTATATTTATCGCACTCGTCTGTGGCATGATGAAATGGCCTTCTTGGAGTGGGAAGCTGTTGCAGACGGAGTTCGTGTAGAAGACGGGGCTGATTCTTATTTGATTAGAAATGGTGCGATCGAAATCATGACCATTCATTACACTCCAATTTATTCTGCGCATCATGTGGCGTTCAAGTATAATATTTGAGGTCGGCCAGAGAGCCCGATCTTAAATCAACTCATACTTTGCCGCTTGTAGCTTGATGCTCTGTTCCACTTCTCAAAATGAGCTGACTTTTCACAGGATATATTGAAGGAAGAGATAAGTTAGCGTTGCTACTTTTTCAATCCAACTCCCAAAGCGGAGCGCCCGTGCCAAGATTTCCATCTGGCAAGGACGCACCAAGCACAATTTGGTAGTGCTCCGCACTAAAACTCTGAGGCTCTAGAGTATTCTAATCTAAAACTAGATAGTTATAAATCTTATCTGCTAAGGCGTAGGCGGTAACGCAAGACGAGACTTGAGTTGTCCTTATGCGACAGAAGTTATTTGCTCTCGCTGTCGTCTCCCAGCGTTACGGAAGAAAATTATTTTTAATAAGGAAGTCCTCAGTAGCAGTTAACTTATTTGCGAAGAGCTCCAAATCTTTATTTTTAATAAGGAAACCTTATATAGCGATAACTGATTTGCGAAGTGACATAATTAATTGAAAAAGGTTTCCTTATTAAAAATAGATTCATCCTCGGACGAGAATTATTTGAAAAGGACTTCCTTATTAAAAATGAATTATTCGTTACCACATGCTTTTTTTAACAAGTTTTTGCAAGTGACTTTTACTCATCTTTCAAAATCTAACTAAAGTACTGGATATTAATAAAAATATCGTGCCTATCGCACCCACTATTATATAAGGATAAATATCAGCCAAAAGAATAGACAACATCTTTTTAAAGCTAACTTTGCACTTGAAAATTTGGTAGTATACCACTTCGACATAGACTATGGCACTAACAATTTTCAAACAACATAAAGCATAAATAAAACTTTCAAGTATAATAGAAGTAAATCCTACTAATAACCAAAAATCATTCGAGCGTATGGGATAGATTGGTTGGATTAAAGAATGCCAAAAAAAATAAGAACCAGGGGCGTATAAAAATCTTAAACCTGGCAGTTCTCCTGAAAATATTTGAGTTAATTGATTTTGAGAATGAAGAGACAATAACTCAACAATATAGTAAGCTATTAAGAAAAAAGCCAACAAGTTAAAAATTCGATTAATTTGCCGCCGCGTTTTAGCTAGTGCTTTCTTTTTACTAGAAATTTTTGTCGAAACTGGATTAGAAGTCTTTCTAGCGATCCCACTAGGATTGTCATGCTGTTTCTTCTTGACAATTTCCACTGTTTGATATTTCATTTTTACCTCAATTTTTCAAAAGATTTCAGTAATCCAGGAGTAAAATAAAAGAAGAGAAGCCCAGAAATGCTTTGCGCGCCTGAATCTTAATAAATAAACAGTAAATAGTAATCAATCCGCGTGATTTTCTTTAAACCTAGTGGTTAATTAGAACTTCTCACACCACTATTTCAAGATTACTATTTACTATTTAGCAAGCTTAACTAAACTAAAATCACATCTATAAAAGAGGATAACAGCAACTTCGATTTGGCAACTATAAATTAACATATACTTTAGATTTTTTAGAAATAAACTATATTAAAGTAACTAGTTTTTTTAACGCTAGTTTAAGATAACAAATGTCGGAAATATTCTTAATATTTAAAGCTTTAAAATCATCTCGGCGATCGCTATAATAAAAGTATCAATAATTCACTAGTAAGAATATTATGAACGCTCAAACAAGCGCCGTAGATTTTGGGTTTAATTCTGAGGAATTTAAAGGCGAAAGAGAAATAATTCCTTATGCTCAGTTTTTGAATCCAGTTCGCTCATCTGACTGGGGTATCGGAATAAAAATAAACTTGGCAGAAGCTGCTAATTTTACTCCCAATGATAGCTGGGAAATTGTTCCTTATCAATTTCATAATGGTAAAGAAGAAACGCTATTTATAGGTCAAACACCACGGTTAGTAGTCTTAAACCGTAGCGGCCCATTAATGTCTAAAGATGGAGAAGTCATTAAATATGATGTCAGTAAGAAAGGTCTAGGCTGGAAAAGCTTCAGTTATGCTATAGTCTTCTTCCTAGACCAAAATAACCAGTTACTATCGAAAATACCTTT
>JASJDA010000041.1 GCA_030065755.1 Prochloraceae cyanobacterium
AAAAAGCCTCCCAATTGGGAGGCTTTTTTGTTTAACTAAACTTTAGCAAACGATCGAAGCAGTCATACCAATTCTCAAAAGTAACTAGAGACTTAATAAAAAAATATAGACAAAAGGCAAGAAGCAAGACAAAAGAGGAAAAGAGAAATAGATTCGAGGTAAAATTGATAATATAAGATTATATGGAAAATTATTTTTAATAATAATAAATCCTATATATTTAGCTATTTTTGAGAATTGGTATTATCTGAAAGTTCGCAACCGTATTTATGAATTGATTTTCGATCGCACTTGGGTTGAGTTTCATTCAAGCTAACCAATACGCCAACGATCGCCTTCTATTAAAGTATGAGTTTGCCAATTAGGTGAGGTTTGAGGATAATCGGTGCGGTAATGTCCGCCCCTACTTTCAGTGCGAAAGAGAGCGCTTTTTAGCATTAAATAGGCGATATCTAACAAATTGAGGGTTTCAGCACAGATTCTCAATTTACTCTCAGCATCGGAAGAACTAAATTTAATAGATTGGGCAGGCTCTAACTCTAGCAAATATTTAGTGATATTTAAGCTTGTCAATTTTTTGCGCCAGGATTCAACGGTTTCGATCGCCTCTTCCATCACTTTTGAGGTGCGACAGATACCAGCACTTTGCCATACCAATTTAGGTAACTCTTCTCTTATTGTTTTAATCTGATTAATTTCTTCTTCCCAGTCTTCTCCAACCTCTATTAATGGTTTGCATTCCTCAACACTTCCAGCACTAATGGGTTCGATTTCAATAGAAGCAAATTGAGCAGCAAACACAATACATTCCAACAAAGAATTACTAGCTAAACGGTTAGCACCGTGAACTCCAGTACTAACAGTTTCTCCGATCGCGTATAGTCCAGGAATTGAGGTACGATTTTTGATATCTACTGCAACTCCTCCCATCCAGTAATGAGCCGCAGGTGCAACGGGAAGCAATTGAGAAAACACGTCTATGCCCCATTCTTGACAGACTTTAATGATATTTGGGAATCTATAACGAATGCGATCGGGATCTATGGGACGTAAATCTAAATATACTTGCTCTTGACCTGTTTTTTGTAAGTGAGTAAAAATAGCTCTACTGACCACATCTCTAGGGGCTAATTCTCCAGAGGGATGATACTCAAAAGCAAAGCGATTTCCCAACTCGTCTACTAAATGGGCTCCTTCTCCTCTGACAGCTTCGCTAATGAGAAAACCCTTAGCTCCTGGTTTGGTTAAAGCAGTAGGATGAAATTGGAAAAATTCTAAATCTCGTAAAATTGCACCTGCACGCCAAGCAAGTGCTACTCCATCTCCCGTACTAACTTCTGGGTTGGTCGTGCGAGCAAAAACTTGACCGCCCCCACCAGTTGCTAAGATTACTGCAGCTGCTTTTACCCAACTAATCTTATTTTGGTAGAGGAGACTAATTCCCTGGGTCTTTCTTGAGATAGGATCTAACCACAAACTCAAAGCTAGGGCTTGTGAGATTACTGTGATGTTGGAACGTTCTAATACTTTAGCCGTGAGGGTGCTGACAATTGCTCTACCCGTAGTGTCCGCTGCGTGGAGGACGCGGGGACGAGAGTGGGCTGCTTCTAGAGTCATGGCTAATTTTTCACCTTTGCGATCGAAGGCTACTCCCATTTTTACTAGATTGGCAATTGCAGCAGGGGCATTTTCTACTAGAAATTTGACTGCCGACCTCTCGCAAAGACCTGCCCCTGCAACCAAGGTATCCTCTAAGTGTAGTGAAGGAGAATCTTTGGGGTCAACAGCCGCCGCAATACCTCCTTGGGCCCAGTCACTAGCACCTATTTTCAAGGTATCTTTGGTAATTAAGCCTACCTGAAAATGTTCTGGCAAACACAGGGTGGTATATAATCCAGCAGCCCCAGAACCTACTACAATTACGTCAAATTGGTTGGGAATTTCTGCAGATGTGATGGGATGGGAAGGTTGCGGCTTCAACGCTCGATCGTTTCCTCGATAAATTTTTTAATAAAGCTTTCTAATTGTAATAAAAACCCACCCGACTGTGGGATGGGTTGAAAAAAACTAATTTTGTTTACCAGCCTTTTGGCTGGAGGGAACAGGGAAAAGGAAACGGGGAACAGTAATAATTTAATTGTTAGCAGAACTCTTGTTTTCTGTTCTCTCTAGTTTTTTGACTTTAATGGTCTTACCTCTAGAGGTAGTCTCCAACAGTCGAGATTTTAATCTTTTTTCCCTATTCCCTGTTCCCTATTCCCTGTTCCCTATTTCGTTTTGCTGGAAATGTTTTTAGTAAACCCCTGGATTGAAACGATCGCCACCTTCAGTAAATACGTCTGCAGTCTCTGTAACTGTAAAGTTCTCTAGATTAGCCTGTAATAGTTCTTTCTGGCGATCGCTGAGTCCTGGAATTTCTAATACGTCCTCTACTTTCTCATAGGGCGCATTTTTTACGATCTTGCTCGCTAAATTGGGATAAAATCCAGGAAACTTGCGAAACTTCCGCACGTGGGAGTTATTAAGATCGACTTTTTGTCCGAATTCTGAGTCTAGCTTAGCGTCAGCAGGATTAACTCGGTCTGCAGCCGCTAACAGTGTAGATTGTACGCCGATCTCACTCAAGTTAATTGCTGCTGCACTACCAACAAATCCGAAGCAACTCAAGAACAATACCAAAACAGCCAATAAACCAACCGCTCTTCTCATCTAACTTATTTCCTCTGATTTATACTTCCCGTGTTATTGGATAAGTTTTATCTTTATTTCAATTTTCATATTTTATCTTAGCTAGAGCCTTAGCTTAACTGTATTTGTAGACAAAAAAATCCTTATTTTACTCACACAACCATAAAATCCTTATAATTCCCACCTTACTAAGCGATCGCGTCTGAGTAACACTCTCTTTTTTTTAACAAAACTTAATTAAACACTTAGTTTACTCCCCCAAACAAGTTACATTGATTACTATCTCTTAGTATTAAAGTACTAATAAAAATACTATGAAATTAATTAAACGGACAACCCTAGAGTATCGATCGGGAACTTCCGACAAAGTATATGAAGTAGATCTCTGCTGCATATCACAAAATCAATATATTGTCAACTTTTGCTACGGAAGACGGGGTGGGAATTTAAAAGAAGGAACGAAAACGATCGACTCGGTAACTTTAGCAGAAGCAGAAAAAATATTTGAGAAGCTAGTAAACTCGAAAATTAAGAAGGGTTATGAATATGTCAGCCATACTAGTTCGGAAACAGCACGACCAAAAGAAGAAGAAACTGCAGCTGTTAGCAACAAAGACCCGCGACAGGTCGCAATTTTAAATCGTCTGAAAAATCGAGATGGTGCAAACTGGCCATTAGAAAGAGTTATTTGGCGCGCTGGCGAACTTAAAATAAGAGAAGCAGCACCATTATTAATAGAACTAATTGGCACGGGGGAACCGCTTAGAGATTATTGTATCGCTTGGGCGCTGGGTTGGTGTGGGGACGATCGAGCAATTCCCACACTGAAGGTATTATCTCAAAAATCCTCTACACCCGAATTCGTTCGTCGCATTGCTTGGGAAGCCTTACATAAATTATCTGACGAACTCGCAAAAGAGCAGATGCGTTCCGAGAAAATAATTGAGTTACCCCTAACATTGCGGGAATTAGGGAGGAATGGAACAGCAAAAGCATTTAAAGAAGAACTGAGTAAATATTTAAATACAAAAGACTACAAACGATTTTCTGTCCTCGATACCATATATCAAATTGATAACGAGTGGGTACGTCCAGCACTAATAAATTTTATAAAAAAAGCACCCCTAGGGCCCAACCATTTCAAACCCATGCGCCATATCTTTAAAATGGCAGAATATCGTCACGACGAGGAAGTATTTGGGATACTAGCTTATCGATTTGAAACACACAAGGCTCAATACAATAGCGATCGCAATTATATTAGACTTCCAGACGGAAGATATATCGGTCGAGACTGGGGATATAGTGAAACTGGAAAATGGGAACGCAGTCAAGTCGATCTAATCAAACAAGAACAACAACGTCCCGATACACAAATCGCCTATAGCAATAAAACCAGAGAATATCTGAGACGAAGAATTTGGCGAACTCTCAAAGAGTTGGGTCGAGAAGGAGACCCCGACTATATTAAGATGGCTGTGGAAGTTTTGCTGCAATATTCAGACGCAGATGCACAGCCAAGCAGACAAACAACACAATATTATTACAACAGCGGAAGGTACACTAACGTTACTCGTTATTGGGATACATATGCTGCTTATATAACCTTAAACCACATACTCTACGAACATAGTCCTCGCTACGAACTTAAAACTAACAATAAAGCGTGGCGCTGTCGAGAAGGATACAAACCAGGAGACCCCCAACCACAACAAAGAGAAGAAGCATTTCCCGAACTTTGGGACAAACATCCAAAAGCTTTAGTTAAACTACTTTTGAAAAGTGAATGCGATCTGGTTCATAATTTTGCTGTCAATGCAGTTAAACATCGCAAACAATTTCTCGATCGTCTCGAAAACTCAATTATTATCCAACTTCTCAGCAAACCGTACCAAGTAACAGTAGAATTGGCTTTTGAAATTGCGCGCTATCGCTACAACCCCAGTCAACCCGACAGGGAATTAGTTTTAGCACTTGCCAACTGTACCTTAGAAACTTCGCGACAACAAGCTTATGAGTGGATCGAACAGCAACGAGAATACTTTTTCACCTCCAGTGACTCGATCGCCAGTTTAGTTACTTCTCTATATGCAGATACTCGCGCTTTTGCGAGAAAGTTACTCAGTACTTCAATTATCGACGAAGCGACAGCTAAACTTCTCATCGGACAAATTATTGCTGAATTGCTAAAAATAGAAGCAACTCAAACCGATATGGCGCAAGAAATAGGGGAAACTTTGCTCGTGAGTTTTACACCACAGTTACGCAACCTAGGTTTAGGAGTCATCGAAGATCTTTTAGTCCATCCAACGCCAGAAGTGCAAATAATAGGAGCCAGAATCTTATTAAACCACGAAATTCCTGCGGCGGAAATGCCCCCAGAATTAATCGAGTCCTTGCTCGCTTCTCCACACGATCGCGTCCGCGCAATTGGTTTGAGAATGTTCGGTCAATTGTCCGATCGGACATTAATGAGCGATCGTATCTTTATCGTAGCGATGGCGGTTAATTCCAGTCCCGATATTCGCAGCGCCATCCGTCCTATTATTGGTCGTCTGTCTGCAACTCATCCTGATTTTGCCATGGAATTAGCTATAGATTTTGTCGATCTTCTCACAGAAAGGGAAAGACATGAAGGAGTGCATAAAGATTTAGTGCTTTTGCTACAAGAAGACATACCAGGTTGGATGTCTGGGATGGATAAACAGAAAACTATGGAGTTAATTCGCAGCAAATCTGTTGTCGCGCAAGAATTAGGGGGGATAGTTTTACAAGAGAATAGCGATCGACTACTTCAAGAGTTCCAAGTAAAAGAGATAGTGCAACTTGCCGATCGCGAAATATTTGCAGTCCGCGAAGCAGCAAGAAAAATGTTCTCCCAGAAACTAGATAGCATCCCTAGAGATTCTGAAGAGATGCGATCGGCAGTGAAGATGTTAGAGTCGAAATGGGACGATTCGAGAGAATTTGCTTTGCGAGTGTTTGGCGAGTTTAAAGCCGAAGACTGGACTCCAGAAGTTACGATCTATATCTGCGACAGTGTTAGAGAAGATGTAAGACGCTTTGGAAGAGATTTAGTTACTCGTCATTTTCAACAAAATTACGGTGGAGAATATCTATTGAAATTTAGCGAACATCCTTCAGGAGATATGCAAATATTTGCTACAAACTATTTAGAACAGTATGCTGCCAATAGTCCTGAAAAGTTGCAAGAGTTAGCGCCATATTTCGTCAGGGTTTTATCTGGAGTGAATAAAGGTAGTGTCGCCAAACAAAGGATTTTTAAGTTTTTGGATATTGAAGCGCAAAAAAGCGAAGCAGCAGCGAGAGTTGTAGGAGAGATTTTATCCCGTCAATCTGTCACAATGGCGATCGCAGACAAAGCGAATTCGATTCAAATTATGTTAAAAATTAAAAAGCAATATCCTCAAATAGATTTACCGCTTCAGGTTAAGGAAGTTGTGGAGGTAAGACGTTAATTTTTTTAGGTTAGGGATTGTTACTGTAATTTATAATTTTTGTATCTTACTAGACAAAATATATTCTCTCAATGTGTTATTTGGTTAAAATAAAAATGAATTAAGTAATACCATAGTAGTTGAGGCTAATCTTGTAACTACTTAATAAACACTGGTAAGTTCAATTAAAAGAAGATTATACAGGAGCTTGCCATCAGGGTCAGAACAGATATTACACAGTCATCGGCAACGATCTATTTCCTCGCTTCAGCAGTACCAAAAGTAAAAGTCGAGAAAACTATCTACGAATTCTACGAGGTCCCAACCAAGAGTTCATTCTCAATGAATATTCCCACAGCTATTTAGAACAGCAGCAACTAGGAGGTTGCCATCTGTCTAAATTGAAGCTCAATCGTCACACGACTTGGCAAATTAGCTAATGAGAGCAAGGGAATAAGTAGGGTTCTAGCGTTTGGATCTGGCTCTGAAGAGGGCATTCGACCGATTAACTTGCCAAGTCGTGTCACTAAATAATCTCATAGTTTTCTTGTAAAGCACGATCAATTGAAATTGATCGAACACCCTTTAGGGAGGGATTTAATTATGTCTACAGAAGTACGAACAACTACGTTACCTTTTAAGGAATCTATAGTACTTACAGAACTTGCACCAACTGCTGGAGTAGGATTAGGAGTCGAATATACTGTCGGTGGTGCTACCCTAATGCTGGACATAGTTGACACTGATGGTAAACCTATATTGTTGGATGTCGACCTTAATGCTGGAAATGATACCTTTAAATTTGAAGTTGTTGGTGGTCGTGATGGAACAGGTGCGCTGCGAGATGGATCTATTTTCAGGGGCGGTGACGGAAAAGACAAGTTAGATTTTAGGCTTTTAGGCGATGTAGATTTATCATTATACGGCGACGCTGGCAATGACACAATCAGAGGTGGCGCTGGCGATGATAAAATTTATGGCGGCGCTAACAAAGATCGGCTCTTTGGCGGCAAGGGTAACGATTTGCTCTTTGGCGGCAAAGGTAACGATCGGCTCTATGGCAACGCTGGCAATGACTTGCTCGAGGGCAACGATGGCAATGACTTGCTCAAAGGCGGCGGTGGTGTTGACAAACTAGATGGGGGCGATGGCAACGATAAACTAATTGGCGGCAACAAAAATGACATTCTTGTTGGCGGCTCTGGAAATAATGTCATGGAAGGCGGCCGTGGAGCCGATACAATGACGAGTTCTAGTTTATTCAACCAAGATCGATTCTTCTATGGCAGTCCAAAAGATTCAGGAAACAACAAAATTGGATTTGATGTCATCAGTAACTTCGACACCGATCCTGGTGAAAGTTCTTTG
Organism: Prochloraceae cyanobacterium; assembly: GCA_030065755.1. GTDB lineage: Bacteria > Cyanobacteriota > Cyanobacteriia > Cyanobacteriales > JASJDA01 > JASJDA01. Next base: position 7,515 of record JASJDA010000041.1, read on the forward strand.
GAAGACATTATTCAAGTAAGCAAATTTGGTTTTGATAGTACTGTCCCTGCGGGAGTAAAGGGTCTAGAACTAGGGCGTAGTAAAAATCTAGTGGTAGATTTCCTGACCGATCTTGGCGATCGAGCTGGCTTTAGGTTTATTTTGGGTAGTTCTACTACAGGTACACTATATTTTGACCGCAATGGTGGCAATGCTGGCGGCATTAGGGAAATTGCCAGCTTTGTCAACTCGGATCTAAACGGTTTCACTACTTTCGACGAAACTAACATCGAAGTTGTTGCTTGATAGATACTGATTAGTCTAAACAGGCAAGTAAAGAACAACCTAACAGATTCCCTAGTAGTGATAGACTTTTTATGCCTGTCTCTACTAGGTTTTACATCTGGACGATAGACTAGAATTCCACTTACTTCCTTTTCCCCGACAACTGCTGCAAAGTCCACTTAGTTAGCGACTGCAATTTCTAACTAGAGACATTTTTACCCCACCAGAAGGACTAAAAGTAATACCGCGACGGGAAGATGTGACAGGACGTTGTTCGAGTAATTTTAATTCTACTTGAGATAAAACAGTTGCTAAAACTAATTTCATTTCAAACAAAGCAAAAGCATATCCCAAACAGCGACGATTTCCACCACCAAAAGGAAAATATTCGTAAGGAGAAAATTGTTTTTCCAAAAATCTTTCTGGTTTGAATTTATGAGGTTCGGGATAAATATCTTCTCGATAATGGGTTAAATAAATACAAGGAACGAACATAGTTCCTGCTTCAAATCTATATCCCATCATTTCCCATGGTTCTTTTAATCGGCGACCGAAAGTAAATAGGAGGACTGGACTAATTCGCAAAGTTTCAGCAACTACGGCACTGAGATAAGGAAGTTTAGCAATAGCATTAGTATCGCTAAAATCTGCGATCGCATTTAATTCTTCCATCAATTTTTCTTTGACTTCTGGAAGAGAATGAATCCAATAAAATGCCCAAGCCAAACTACTAGCAGTGGTTTCGTGACCCCCAAATAACATTGTCATTAATTCATCTTGTATTTCTTCATCTCTCATTGGCTCCCCATCTTCATCTCTTACCGAAAGCATTAAACTTAATATATCTTCCCCCAGAAGCTCGGGATTATTTCTTCTTTCGTTAATTTCCTCTGCTAAGATATCGTAAATAAGCTTTCTTTCTTGCAAGAATCGACCCCAAGGAGTTAAAAGTCCCAAATCTTTTTGCAACCAAGGTAAAGCCAAAAAAAATGACTTTAAGGGAGAGTTAAATATGTCTAACCAAGAAGTAATAAGTTCTATAAGACTCTCGTATTTTTCTCCTCGATCTATTCCAAAAACAGCTTTTACAATAACTCGCAAAGAAATTTCTTGAGTGTATTTACGAACAATAAAATGTTTGTTAATTTCCCAATTAGCGATCGCTTTTTCAGTAGTATCGCAAATTATTTGACCGTAACTTTTCATTCTTTCGCCATGAAACGGCGGCATCAATAACTTGCGCGTTTTCTTGTGTTCTTTTCCATCTAGCAAAACTAAGGAATTTTCTCCGAGTAAAGGTTTTACTGTAAAATTACCTTTACCAATTTCAAATAAGTCTGGATCTGCGGTAAATACTTGTTCAATTGCTTGAGGATTGCTTAACATCACGAATGAAGGAAAACCTATTGATTTACCGCTGAAAATATCGCCGTATTTTTGACAATTAACTTCTAAAGATTTAAAAGGATAAATAAGCGCTTTCATTGTTTGCACAAAAGCAGGTGCTTTCGGACCGTCGAGGATTTTTTTGGGTTTTGTTGATGAAGCTGTTGCAGTCACGATCGATCTTCCTTTTTATAGATGTATTGTTAAGCTTGAAAATCTCCAAACTTAAGCTCATTTATTATTATATGGAAAACAAATAATTTATTGTCTTCTAAATTCTTCCGATTTTTTGTAAATTACGATTATCTTTGACTGAATTGTTTGGGGGTTAGTCCCACTAAACGTTTAAAATTGGGATTGAGATGGCTTTGATTGGCAAAACCTACTTGTTTCGCAATATCGGCGATCGCTATTTTTCTTCGTGCTATTCTAATAAGAGATCCTTCCAGCCCAGTTTGCCGGTAGAAAATAAAGGTTTGCGGGGTAAAATGCGGTCTGTACTATTTTCTGGGGAAAGATCGACCACAAGGGGCTTTTTTGCGATCGTCACGAGCTAAAGCGCTCTCTTTGTATTCGATAATAAAATTTGAATTAAAGTTAATAAGTTTAAATTTTGTAACATTTACAGAGTTCAAATATTGCTAACCTAAAAATAGGATAAATAAGATAAAAAACTAATCGCCACGAGATCCAAATTTAATAATCACCACAAATAAAACGCCAGGAGAAGAGAAAAATGTTAACAGAATTATCTAGAGATATACCAAATAAGACTATCCCAGAAAATAAATCCAAACCCATAAGCGATCCTTGGGAATTACCTACACCAAAAGCAAAAACTAAGCCTATTCCTGAAGCTTGGAAATTATCGTTAGAAACATTACCTTCAATCGCCCCAGCAGGCTGTCCAAATGCCCCAAAACTGCCGATCGCTCACTCATCTAAACCAGTAGAGTTACTGTGGCAAAATTGGTTGAAACTGAGAGCTCAAGACGCTCAAAAACTTGCAGCAGAAATTCAGCAAGCAGTAGGATTACTTTATTGGCTAGAAACAGTAGGATAGCCAACACTTCTGTAGAAAAAACTTCGGTCGAACTGGGAGTCAAAGGAGGAGAGCCAAAACCAACAATACAATGAGGAGAAAATGATGAACGCATTACTACTTGCAAACAGAACCAAAGCAGGTCGCTTACTGGCATTAAAACTAAAAGCCTATGCAAACCGATCTGATGTTATCGTATTAGCACTACCCCGTGGTGGCGTACCAGTTGCCTTTGAAATAGCAAAAGCACTCAACCTACCCTTGGATATCTGTTTGGTAAGGAAGTTAGGCGTACCCGAACACCCAGAATTGGCAATGGGAGCTATTGCTATGGGAGGAGTGATAGTTATCAACGAAGATATAGTGCAGTGGCGAAAAATTTCCCAACAGGCGATCGCCAAGGTAGCAGCTAGGGAAAAAGAAGAATTAGAGCGAAGAGATCGACTGTACCGAGGAAATCGTCCCTTCCCACAAGTGCGCGATCGCACTGTAATTCTCGTCGATGATGGCATTGCCACAGGTTCTACTATTCGCGCTGCTATTACAACATTAAAAAAAGAGCAGCCTCAAAAGATAATAATTGCAGTTCCAGTCGCACCCCCCTCAACTTGCCAGCAGTTAAAAGCAGAAGTAGATAAGGTCATTTGTCTGCTCAAACCAGAACACCTATATTCGATTAGTCTCTGGTACGAAAATTTCGCCCAAACTACCGATGCTGAAGTACGCAAGTTGCTGGAGATGGCTTCGCCTGAGACAACTGGAGTACCGAACTAGGTTAGTTAAGTCAATCCCCATTGGGAGGAGGGACTAATGAAAAAAAGTATATCGCAACTATACGATCGAGAGAATATAGTCTCTGTTACAGCAGGCTCAGTTACTCTAGAAGGCAATCTAGAAATACCCGAAGGAGCTAAGGGAATCGTGCTGTTTGCTCACGGTAGTGGCAGCAGTCGGCACAGTCCTCGCAATCGATATGTAGCTGAGTTGCTGCGTGCCAAGGGAATGGCAACTTTACTAATCGATCTGCTAACCAGCTCAGAAGAAGAGATCGATCGGGTCACGAGACACCTGCGCTTCGATATAGGCTTGCTCGCCGAAAGGTTAATTGGCGCTACAAACTGGCTGGAAGAAAATCGAGCCACTGAGAATCTCAAAATTGGTTACTTCGGTGCCAGCACTGGCAGTGCAGCTGCTTTATTAGCTGCTGCAGAACTAAAAGAAGCTGTTAGCGCTATTGTATCTCGCGGCGGAAGACCCGATTTAGCAGGAACGGCTCTATCTCGCGTTAAGGCTCCAACCCTGCTAATCGTCGGCGGTAACGACATTCCCGTTATTGCTATGAATCAGGAAGCGATGGACTATCTCCATACTAAAAAGCAACTGGAAATTATTCCCCGTGCAGGGCATTTATTTGAAGAACCAGGAGCCTTAGAAGAAGTAGCGCGGTTAGCAAGCAACTGGTTCGATCGCTATCTGAGTGCAGCAGACCAGCAAAAACAAGACGAGCAGACAACAACGAACACCTAAATTTGGTGAAATTAGATTTTAAAAGGGTTTTAGCACAACAGCAAGGAGCTATTAAAAATGCCTGTAGATCGCAAAAAAAATAGCGAACAAAAAAAATCTGACTCTGGAAATCTCAGGAATAGTTTAATTGTTTTTTTGATGTGGCTTCTATTTTTAAATTTGTTTATATGGCCAGCTACTAATTACAAAGTCGAACCATACAGTAAATTTATCGAGCAAGTAGAAACAGGTCAAGTAGCAAAAGTCAAAATCGGTTCCGATCGTATCTACTACGAACTAAAATCCGAGCCAATTGACGATCGATCGCCACAGGATTTAATTACAATTCCAGTAGCTAGTGACACCCAATTGCCCGCTATCTTGCGCAAACACGATGTAGAATTCTCTGCCATACCTTCTAGTGGTGGCTTTTTTAACGTTTTGAATTGGATTTTTATCATTTTTATCTTCTGGGTTTTAGGAGGTTGGTTGCTGAGTCGCGGTTCTGGTGGGGGTAGTCCAGCTCCCTTTATGTTCGGCAAAAGCAAAGCGCGCATTTATTCTGAAGGATCTACAGGCGTAACTTTTGATGACGTAGCAGGAGTAGATGAAGCTAAAGCCGAACTACAAGAAATAGTAGATTTTCTCGAAAGAGCAGACAAATATATTCGCTTAGGTGCCAAAATTCCTAAAGGAGTATTATTAGTAGGTCCTCCAGGAACAGGTAAAACCCTACTAGCCAAAGCGATCGCAGGAGAAGCAGGAGTTCCCTTTTTTAGTATTTCTGGCTCGGAATTTATCGAACTATTTGTCGGAATTGGCGCATCTAGGGTAAGGGATTTATTCGAACAAGCCAAAAAACAGGCTCCTTGTATTGTATTTATTGACGAGTTAGATGCCCTCGGTAAGTCTAGGGCTGCTCCAAGCCAATTGACGAGCAATGACGAGAGAGAACAAACTCTCAACCAATTACTAGCAGAAATGGACGGTTTTGACCCCAATACAGGAGTGATTCTCCTGGCTGCTACCAACCGTCCCGAAGTACTCGATCCGGCTTTATTGCGTCCTGGTCGCTTCGATCGCCAAGTAGTAGTCGATCGCCCCGATAAAATTGGTCGCCAAGCCATTTTGGAAGTACACGCCAGATTCGTGGTGTTGGGATTAGATGTTGACTTAGAAAAGCTAGCTGCCCGTACTCCAGGGTTTGCAGGTGCAGATCTAGCAAATTTAGTCAATGAAGCTGCCCTATTAGCTGCGCGCAACAACCGCGATTCAGTGACCATGCAAGACTTTAACGAGGCGATCGAGCGGATTTTAACTGGTTTAGAGAAAAAATCTCGCGTTCTCAACGAAATTGAGAAAAAAACCGTTGCCTATCACGAAGTCGGTCACGCCTTAATTGGAGCCCTCATGCCAGGTGCTGGGGCTGTTGAGAAAATATCGATCGTCCCTCGCGGTGTGGGTGCTTTGGGCTATACTCTACAATTACCAGAAGAAGACCGCTTTCTGGCGATCGAAGATGAAATTAGGGGTCGAATTGCTGCTCTTTTAGGGGGACGCTGTGCAGAAGAATTGATTTTTAGAAAAGTATCCACTGGGGCTAGTGACGACATTCAAAAAGCCACCGACCTCGCCGAGCGATTCGTTACTATATATGGCATGAGCAATAAACTGGGACCTATCGCCTTCGAGAAGACTCAACACCAGTTTTTAGAAGGTTATACAAATCCGAGGCGTCCGGTTAGCGATAAAGTTTCTGAAGAGATCGATCGAGAAGTAAAAGCGATCGTCGAGGGGGCCCACTATATTGCTACGACGATTTTAGCAAAGAATCGCCAACTGCTCGAAGAAACAGCTCGAATTCTCTTGGAAAAAGAAATTCTCGAAGGAGAAGAATTAGCACAGCAGCTCGATCGGGTTCAAAGTCCAGCACCAATGCAACAATGGTTGGAAACAGGGCAACTTCCTCCAGGGATTGTGTTAAGTAAAACAACACTTAACGGAAAACAAAAACCTAAAACCACTGTCTAATTCCAAAATAGAGGCATTAAACTATGGATAGCAAAGCCAATGCCAATGAAGTCAAACAAATTGCGACACAATTGCTTAGTGGAATGCTAGCAAATCCTCACATTTATGCCAGCATCAGCGATGAAATGAGTCGAGGTCAACAAGAAAAAGAATTGATTGATATTTCGATTAATATGGCTAAAAGTTTGATTGAAAAAGTAGGATAAAAAACCCAGAAAGCAGCCGCACAAAAGTCACGCTCGAAAAGATTTTTCAAGAAGTCAGAAGTCAGAAGTCAGAAGTCAGAAGTAGCAATTAGTGGGAGATTGAAACTCGCCACTAAGTGTAGAGCAATAAATCAAAGATTATAGTGGGGGTTTTAAACCCCGATTTGAAGTCCAAAAATAGAAAGTCAAAAACAAAAATTATTGCTAAAAAAACTTCTGACTTCTGACTTCCTATTTCTGACTTCAAGCGAAGCGATAAACAGCAAGCCCGCGTCTCTGGCGTCGGTAGTTAACATAAATCACCAATCAGTTATTTGTCGATCGCGCCAAAAATTTCCACATCGGCAATAACGTTCGATCGCCTAATTGATATGAAATCCGAGTATATAGTTATCAGTAAATCGAGGAGACGGGTAGACTCGGGGACTGGGGGAAGAGTTTTCTGTCTAATAAATTAGACCATTTCTCAAAAGTAACTGGAGAGATAAGAAATACTTTTTATAAAAAAAGCTCAAATCCCTCTGTTCCCTATTACCTATTCCCTATTCCCTATTCCCTATTCCCTGTTGCCTAAGTCTCTCGTTATTTTCGAGAATTGGTATTATTTTTGCTGCATCCAACTCTAGTTGAGAGATTTAAGTATAATTACGGTCGTATTTTTTGGGATTTTCTTAAAATTATTTTGCCGCAACCAAGTTTTTGCCATAACACTCTTTCGGAATTGGCTGAGTTTTTCCGCCTTTTATCTCAAGCTGTTTATCTAAAGTTGGAAAATAATTTTAAGCAGAGTATAAATAAAGAAGAGCTTGATCTTTTTGCATTTTCAATAATTATATGTTAATAAAATATTTGCGTTCTTACACGGACAAAATTGCTAAAAAAGCTTCTCTGCGAACTATCCTGATCGTTCCCTTTGTCATTCAAATTACTGCCGCAGTAGGATTAATAAGTTATCTTTCTTATACAAATAGTAGAAAAACAGTAGAAGAACTAGCTATTCAATTAAGCGATCGAACTACAGATAATGTCAAACAACACGTACTAAATTACTTAAACAATTCTCATCGAATACATCAATCGATCGTTGCCAATATTGACAGTGGAAGTATCAATTTAAATAACTACTCGCAACTACAAAACTCTTTTTGGCATCAAGTTAAATATCTAGACTCATTATCTTTTCTTTATTTTGCCAATCGAAAAGGAGATTTTATTGGAGTTCAAAAAAAAGATGACGGTAAATATATCTCACATATTAGGAATACCTCTACCGTTCCCAATCGCAATTCTTATTTTATTGACAAACAGGGGAATCAAACCAATTCTGTAATAGCATCTAAAGAATACGATCCGAGGACGAGAAGCTGGTATCGAGCAGCACAAAATACCAAAAAACCAACCTGGAGCCCCATCTATTCATTTGCTTCTTCTGGCAATAAAGTTTTAGGTATAAGTCCGGTTACGCCAATTTACGACAATTCAGGAAACTTTCAAGGAGTTCTAGCTAGCGATTTAAGCCTGGGGCAAATTAGTAACTTTTTGCGTAATTTAAAAATCAGTTCTGGTGCCAAAATTTTCATCGTCGAGCGAAATGGAAAAATAATTGCTACTTCCAGTAATGAATCACCTTTTAAGCTAGAACAACTCAAACAACAGCGCGTAGAAATAACACAGAGCAAAGATATTCTCATTCAACAGACAGCTAAGTATTTAATCAAAAAATATGGCAACTTCGAGGAAATTGAAAATATATCTTCGAGCTTTAAACTCGACAACGGTAAGCGGCAGTATTTACAAGTCCAAAGCTTACAAGAGGATAAAGGTCTCGATTGGCTGATTCTAGTTGCTATTCCCGAAACTGATTTCACATCTAAAATCGACCAGAACACTCAGCAGACTATATTCTTATCAATTATAGCTTTAGCAATAGCTATAGCTATTGGTTCCATCACCAGCCATCGGGTGACAAAACCCATTCTCACCCTCAATCAAGCTGCTAAAGATATCGCTAAAGGGAAATTGGATAAAACTGTAGAGATAGAACGTGAGGATGAAGTAGGAGAACTCGCTCGTTCTTTTAACTTGATGGCATCTCAATTAAAAGAATCCTTTTCTACTCTCGAGCAACGAGTCGAAGAACGCACCGTCGAACTAAAAAAATCTGTAATAGTAGCTCAAAAGGCTAAAGAAGAGGCTCTCGCAGCCAATAAAGCCAAAGACAATTTTCTAGTTAACATCAGCCACGAACTCCGTACCCCTCTCAACAGTATTTTAGGTTATACAAAAATACTCTTGAGCGCAGATAATCTTCAAACCATTCAAATAATCAGTTTGAGGATCGTTAAACAAAGCGGAACTCATTTATTGACCTTAATTAACGATATTTTAGATTTCTCAAAATCCGAAGCAGGCAAAATAGAACTCAACCCCAGTCAATTTTATTTGCTTGAGTTTCTAGAAGGGGTAGGAGGCATTATACAGATGCGAGCAAAAGAAAAAAGCCTTTCGTTTAAGTATGAAGTTATTGGAGACTTACCTAGCGGTATAAAGGCTGATGAAAAACGATTGCGACAAGTTTTGCTGAATCTGTTAGGCAATGCCGTCAAATTTACTGATGCAGGAGGAGTGATTTTAAGAGTTAGTGAAATCCCTCAAAAAGAAGCCGATGACAAAACAAAGATTCGTTTTGAAGTAATTGACAGTGGAATTGGAGTTAGTTCTTCTCAGTTAGAAAAAATCTTTCAACCTTTTGAACAAGTGGGCGATTTAGAAAATCGGACTGCAGGAACGGGTTTAGGTTTATCTATTAGCAAGGAATTGGTTGAATTGATGGGAAGCAAAATCCAAGTTAAAAGCGAGTTAGGTCGAGGTTCGACTTTTTGGTTTGACGTTACCTTCGACGCGATCGAATTAACAGGTGAAGAGCATCAACAAAAGCAAAATACACCAATAAAGGGTTATAAAGGCGATCGTCAATATCAAATTCTGGTAGTTGACGATCGATCCGAAAATCGTTTGTTATTAATCAATCTTCTCCAACCATTAGGCTTTAAGATTATTGAAGCAAGCGACGGTCAACAAGGACTGGAAATTGCTAATTCTACCCGACCCGATCTCATTTTGACCGATCTGCTCATGCCACACAAAACTGGCTTGACTATGGTTTTAGAGCTAAGACAAATACCACAATTGAAAGATATTCCAATTATTAGCCTTTCTGCCAGCAATTCCGAAATAATGGAGAAAAAAAGCAAGACTGTAGGCTGTAACGCCTTTTTGCCCAAACCCATTGACGATCGAAAGTTATTAGCTTTGTTAGAACAATATTTAGAACTAGAATGGCAGTCCGATCTAATGGGAAAGATGAGTTAGATTTGCCTTAACAGCAGACAATCCTAAAAGTTAGACAACGCTTTGTTTAAAAAACGCAACCCAACTTTCAGGATTGTGGTTTTTATTTAATTCAATCTAAGAGTGAAAACTCCGCACTTTTGGCTGCTTATTCAGCAGTGGCCAATCCAGTTTCTGTACTGCCCTGACTGCGGCGACGGGTGAGGGAATTAAAGAGCATCTTACCAATTGCTTCAATGAGATTGCCCTCTAACTCTTGGAACATTTTCATATTCATGCCAAAAGCAGCATTACCTTCCTCGACAATTTTGTCTGCAGTTGTTAAATCGATCGGCAATTCATTAAGTGCTTGTCGGTACGTATTTTTAAACGCTTTCTCATCAGAAATATTTTTAAATTCGTAGAAAGCAGTACCTTTGCCATTAGAGAGGTTCATTCCTTGCTGGGCAATTTTTTTGAGAATTTGTCCTCCAGATAAATCTCCCAAATAGCGAGTGTATGAGTGAGCAATTAGTAGGTCGGGGTTAGAATGAGCTACATCTTTAATCCGCTCTACGTAGTCAACCCCAGCAGGAGAAATAGCAATTTCTCGATCCCATTTAGAACCATAGTAGAAATACAGGTCTTTTTCTAGACTCTGCTTGCGATTCAATTGAGGAAAATAAATTTTGCCGATCGTGGGGTGGTCTTTGAGCCTTTTCATTTCCTCTTCCATCGCACTATAGACGAAGTAGAGGTTAGCAACCAATTTTCGATAACTTTTTTTGTCAACGACACCTTTTAAAAAACACTTGACAAAACCAACATTTTCTGCCATTGTGTGAGATTTTTTTGTCCCTTCACGCAACATGGTTGCTAAATTGACACTCATGCTAAATTTCCTGTTTCTATTGTTTACTTTTAGTGGAACAATTTTTACAAAAACTAAAAAACTCCTTAATTTTGTAGATTAAACTGATTTAATGAGAATATTTATTAAGTTTTTTAACAACAGGTCAATATATCTAGCAATACCAAGAGCTAGAATCTAGTAATAGCAAGACTTACAGTCAAATTCTGTTCCAGTCGCGAGAAGCAGCTTCAGGGAGAAAAAGGTCAACTCGATCTCGAATGTCAAATCGCTCGACAAGTTAAAGCTAAGTAGTCGGACATAAATAAACGACTTTGTGTTAATAAATGTAAAAAACGTTATGAATGTATTTATAAAAGTTTATATAAGCACTAAAGCTGGGGAGACGGAGAGACTGGGGGAAAAGTTTAATGAAGGGTCAATTGTTTTTGTTGCATCCAACTCTCTCCCAGTCCCCCAGTCTCCTGTTATTTCTCACCAGAGAATTTAGTCGTTATCGATCCTATCGAGTTGTATTTTAACGGAATGAATGTAGCTGGAGTCTTCTAAAGTATCTGGAGATAGTCTACCTAATTATTAAAATAAGTAAGTAGTCTGAGAAAAAACCAAACAATCAATAAGCTTGAGGTTAAAATAGTCTGAGAAAATTTTCAGTTTTCTTAGCTCACAATCAAAAATCAAAAAAAGATTGTAGTTTGCAATAATTTTTAATAATAATTTGAAATTTTGATTCAGGTTACAAATTCAAAGATCTTAAATCTTGAGGATATTACTCCTGGGATCGCAATTTTCTCATCCTGGTAGTTCTGGTTTTTATATTTAAGGATCGCGATCGCGGTACAGCAATTAAACGAGCGCTTCCTAGTTTTAAAGCTTTGTTACAATCCCGCGATCGGGTATGGAAAAAGGTAGTGCTAAATATGTAAGAAAACTCTCAAAATTTGATATATAAGTATCAATTTTACCTTGAAAATATAAAATCAATTTTCTTTTTTATTTTTTCTTGATTTGCTATTTAGTTATAATCAAAATGCCTAGAAAAATTGCGCTCGCGATCGCAGTACATCGAAAGCGGGTTTTTTCTCGTTGCTAATGGGGTCAGTTTAATTGTGGAAGTTATCGACAATCTATTTAATTAACTATTTATTTTTACGCCTTTATTATTGGCAGCAACAGGTGCTAATTTTGGTTTAAATAAACTAGTAGTGCATTGGCTCTTAATTGGCATCCTTAACTTGCGATCGTATGAAATATGGCTAACCGTCAGCATTTAAAAAAACTTAAGGAAGGTGTAAAGGCTTGGAATCAGTGGAGCAAAGAGAATCCTGGTATTAAGCCTGACCTGAGTAGTGCTAACTTGAGTGGTGCTAACCTAAGTGAAGCCAACCTTAGAGATGCCAACCTGAGTGAAGCTAACCTGAGGGAAGCTGACCTGAGTGAAGCCAACCTGATTTTTGCGAACCTGAGTGAAGCTGACCTGAGTAATGCCGACCTGAGTAATGCCGACCTGATTCATGCCGACTTGAGTTATGCCAACCTCATTTTGACGAATCTCAGTGAAGCCAACTTGAGTAATGCCAAGCTAAGTTATGCCAACCTGAGTAATGCTGACCTCAGTGAAACTAACCTGAGTTATGCCAAGCTAAGTGGAGTCAACCTGAGTAATGCTAACCTCAGTGGTGCCAACCTCATTTTGGCCAACCTGAGTGAAGCTGACCTGAGTGAAGCTGACCTGAGAAATGCCGACCTAAGTGAAGTCAATCTGAGAAATGTCAACCTGAGAAATGCCAAAATAAATCTTGAAACAGTAATAGATGGCAAATGGCGTTTGCTTTGGGAGATTGTTAACCAAGGAGCTATCGATCGCGATCTGAGTAATGCTGACCTAAGTGAAGCTAACCTCAGTTATGTCAACTTCAGTGAAGCCAACCTGAGTAATGCTGACCTAAGTGAAGCCAACCTGAGTAATGCTGACCTAAGTAAAGCTAATCTGAAAAATGCCAACTTGAGAAATGCCAAAATAAATCTTGAAACAGTAATAGATGGCAAATGGCGTTTGCTTTGGGAGATTGTTAACCAAGGAGCTATCGATCGCGATCTGAGTAATGCTGACCTAAGTGAAGCCAACCTCAGTGGTGCCAGCCTGAGAAATGCCAACCTCAGTGGAGCTAACCTCAGTGAAACCAAACTAAGTGAAGCCAACCTCAGTGGTGTAAACCTGAGAAATGCCAACCTCAGTGAAGCTAACCTCAATGAAGCCAACTTCAGTGAAGCTAACCTCAGTGGAGCTAACCTCAGTGGCGCCAACTTTAGTGAAGCCAACTTTAGTGGAGCCAACCTCAGTGGTGCTAGTCTGATTTTGGCTTCGCTGAGTGAAGCTGACCTGAGTTATGTCAACTTGAGTAAAGCCAACCTGAGTTGTGCCGACCTGAGTTATGCTAACTTTAGTCATGCTAACCTCAGTGGAGCCAACCTCAGTGGGACCAATCTCAGTGAAGTTAACCTCACTGAAGCTGACCTGAGTTATGCCAACCTCACTGAAGCCAATCTGAGTTGTCCCAAGCTAAAAGGAACCAATCTCAAAGACATCGATATAAGGCGAAATGACTTAAAAGAAAGAAACTTCAGCTCACAAAATCTCAGTGGGGCTAATTTAACTGAAGTTAACCTGACGAGAATTCAAGCAATGGGAACTGATTTTCAAGATGCCATACTTACCGGAGCTTGTATAGAAGACTGGAATATTAACAGTAATACTAAATTCGATAGTGTCATTTGCGATTATGTTTATTTAAAAGAAAATAAACTGGAACGTCGCCCCGCAAATCCGACAAAAAACTTTCAGCCAGGAGATTTTACTAATCTCGTTCAAAAGCTACAACAAACAGTCGATCTGATTTTCCCTAATGGTATTGATGGGAACGAATTTTTAGCACCCTTACAAGAACTACAAGTTAAATATTTTGAGGAAGACTTATCAATTGCTTACCTTGAAAACACACCTGACATCAAAGAATTATGGGAACAATTAAAGGAGGCGATCGCCTCCGTTCAACTACCAGAAAAACAGAACAAAAGTATTAAACGAGATCTTGAAACCCTCGAAGCTGAATTAGTAGAAGAGCAACCAGATAAGGAAGAAGTTAAATATAGTCTTGAGAGCATCACTCGTAAAATTAATAAACTCAGCAAGACTGTAGATGCTGCTAAACAATTACAGGAAAAATTAGCACCTGTTCTGGGACAAATTGCCCCGTGGCTTGGTTTAGATGCTACTCATTTCTTGCCTAAATAACAGCTTCGATCGCAAATAATGGGCAAATTTTTCCAACCTTAAAATTTAATTTTCTCCTGATAATTGTAAACGAATTAAAAACTAAAATTGATACAGTTAAGATATGTTCTTAATGCCCCTAACTTGAATAAGCAGGGGCTATTTTTTTGGGGGTTTTGCGATTAAATTTTAGTGCGATCGGTCAAAATTTCGTAGCCGTCAGCAGTCACTAATACCGTATGCTCGAATTGAGCTGAGAGAGAATTATCTACTGTCACGACAGTCCAGCGATCGCGCAAAGTGCGAGTAATTTTCGATCCTGCATTCAAAATGGGTTCAATTGCTAGAGTCATTCCTGCACGCAACTTGACATTTGGCAACTGGTTGGTGCGAAAATTAAACACAGAAGGTTCTTCGTGTAGCTTTCTCCCAACTCCGTGACCGGTAAACTCTTCTACCACACTATAACCATTTGCTTTGACGTGGTCTTCGATCGCCCCAGCAATATCTAAGAGATAGTTTCCCGCCTTAACCTGCTCGATTCCTTTGTATAATGCTTCTTCAGCTACCGCAATTAACTTAGCTGTTTTTGCAGATACTTTACCCACGGCAATAGTAATGCAAGAATCTCCGTGATAACCTTGGTAATAAGCACCAGTATCTACTTTGAGAACGTCTCCAGTACGAATTACCTTTTTAGGATTGGGAATTCCGTGTACCACTTCGTGGTTGATAGAAGCGCAAATAGAAGCTGGAAAGCCGTAATAGCCTTTAAAACTTGGTGTAGCGTCCATTTCTCTGATGCGCTTTTCTGCATAAGCATCTAAGTCTGCGGTAGTCATTCCTGGTTCTACCATTCCAGAAATTTCTTTTAGCACAGTCGCGACAATTTTTGCGGACTGACGCATAATTTCTATTTCTTTTGCGGACTTAATTTCTATACCTCGACGGCTTTTTGTGAGGGGAGGAAGCCCAGTTGAGGCGCTTTTTGTATTCTTTTTGCTAGTCTTAGATTTAGTTTCTTGAAAAAATAAATTGGTTAGGATGTTCATCTAATCTCTACATAAAATATCCTTTTTTGCTATATTAAGCCATATATCTATTTAATTGCAGATTGCTAGTAAAGACGTTCGCTGGGGAACGTCCCTACGTCAAGCGGTTGTTATTGGTTGGTGGTTGTTTTTTTCCCTACTTGCGACTTACTAATAGCTTTGCTAAGAGTACTGAATAATATTGCTACTCCCGTAACTAACATAAATAGTACTCCTAAGCCATTTAACAATACGTAGACTGATTCTAGTTGCTTTCCAAGATATTCTCCTTCGTGAATTACCATTAAAAAATGGACTTGATCTTTAGACAAACCCAACCAACTTTTTCCCAGTCGGTAACTCATGCCAGTTATTATGGTTACAAATAGGGGCAACATAATAATTGGTGCAACAGCGCGGTGAAGTTTGCGCAAGTTCAGTTTACTCATCTCGATCGACTTACAAGTATTTCTTTAACAGTAGACCTAATTTTTCTTTAGTTGCTGCGGAAACTTTATCTAAAGGAGTGAGAATGGCATACTTTAGGGCAGAATGTGCCATAGATGTAGGAGGATTTTTGCTCAAACGCCTTACTGTTTCTTGAATTACTTTTTGAGCATTAGTAGCATTGCGCTGTAAATTAGCAACTACCATATCTACTGTTACGCTGTCGTGGTCGGGATGCCAACAATCGTAATCTGTAACTAAGGCTAGGGTTGCATAGGCTATTTCTGCTTCTCTAGCAAGTTTTGCTTCTGGTAAGTTGGTCATACCAATTACGGTTGCCCCCCAGCTACGATATAAGTTAGACTCTGCTTTAGTAGAAAATGCTGGCCCTTCCATACATACATAAGTGCCGCCGCGATGTAAAGTAACGTCAGGCAATTCTAGAGAAGCAACTGCATCTGCTAATGTTGCAGCTAAATTATGACAAACTGGATCCCCAAAGGCAATATGAGCCACAATTCCCTCCCCAAAAAAGGTGGAGATACGGTTTTTGGTGCGATCGATAAACTGGTCGGGGACTACCATATCTAGTGGTTTTGCTTCTTCTTTAAGAGATCCTACCGCCGAAGCAGAAATAATATATTCTACTCCTAGCTGTTTCATGGCATGGATATTAGCGCGAAATGGCAATTGAGAAGGAAGCAAGTGGTGGTTGCGTCCGTGGCGAGGGAGAAATGCAACTCTCGTCCCTTCTAGAGTCCCGACGATCGCAGCATCGGAAGGAGAACCGAAGGGGGTTTCTAGAATTACTTCTTCTATATCCTTAAGGGCATCCATTTTATAAAGACCGCTACCGCCAATGATGCCAATTTTTGCTTGCGCCATATATGTCTTTTTTGTTGTTTAAGTGGAATTGCCTGTTATTGTAAATTAAATGATTCCGTTATAGTTACTATTGGTTTTATTTCTTCGGCGATCGCCACATAGGATACTTTTTTCTCTATCCTATCCCTAATTAAAATAGCTAAACATTTATTAACTAATCCCATACCTTCTATTGAATCGGGCTTTTGTTTAATTAATACTTCATAAATTCTCTGTTTCTTTTCTTTCTTGCGCTGTTTTTCGATTACAAACATCATTCTTTGTCTTTTTTTGATTTCTATTGAGGGCTTTTCATCTCTTCCCCAATATCCTCGATAAATTTGTTTTTGTTCATTTTGCTCTAACCTGAAAACTGGAAGGCAAGGGGTAGATAATACAGAATAGCGATCTTCTTTTTTAACTTGGAAATATCCCCAATCTTTCTCTTGATTATTTAACAATTTAACTAAAGCAATTGATAAAGATGGATAATTATCTATAAGATTTGTGCCAACAGTTTCTTTTTTCATGTAGCGATCGCCAATTGAAGTCAGAAGTCAGAAGTCAGAAG
Source organism: Prochloraceae cyanobacterium (assembly GCA_030065755.1). Classification (GTDB taxonomy): domain Bacteria; phylum Cyanobacteriota; class Cyanobacteriia; order Cyanobacteriales; family JASJDA01; genus JASJDA01. The sequence goes on from JASJDA010000041.1 coordinate 24,338, forward strand.
TCAGAAGTCAGAAGTCAGAAGTAAAGATATTTGTTGGGTTATTAACTCCTATCTGACTTCTAACTTTTTCCATAACCTCAGCAAGTATAACTTATTAACAAATTATTTGCGATTTATCCAAATTTTTGCTAAAGTAGGCGCGATCGCTACGTGAAAAACTAGCAATAAATAAATTAATCTTAAGTGTTCGATTATCTCAACTCTATCTGGGCATATCGGGAAGAAATACTTATAAGATCTTCGGAACATCTAATCCTCGTTGCCATTTCTATGACTGTGGCGATTTTAATAGGTATTCCCCTTGGCATTCTTATAACCAGAAAACCAAAATTAGCTCGACCTATTATCGGTGTTGCTAACGCTATTCAAACTATACCCAGTTTGGCAATCTTTGGATTTCTTCTCACCGTACCTTTAATAGGAGGAATAGGCAAAACACCTGCTATCGTAGCATTAATACTATATGCTTTATTACCTCTGATTCGCAATACCTACACGGGAATAAAAAATGTAGATCCAGCCATTAGAGAAGCAGCTAAGGGAATGGGGATGAGCGATCGACAAATACTGTTTCAAGTCGAGATTCCTCTAGCCACGGGCATTATTATAGCTGGGGTGCGAGTAGCGACAGTAATTTGTGTCGGTATTGCGACTATTGGTGCAGCTATTGGTGCTGGTGGCTTGGGAGAGTTTATTTTTCGCGGTCTTTCCACGGTCAATAACGATTTAATTGTAGCAGGTGCAATTCCAGCAGCATTAATAGCACTGGGACTCGATTTTGCTCTTGGGTGGTTAGAAAATCGTTTAACTAAACAAAGAAAAAGGAAAAAAAGATTCGATCGCCAATTTGCTTTAATTTTGGGGCTATTAACTTTTGCGATCGTCGTTTTAATGGCAATTTCTTCCCAACAAACCCCACAGACCACTACACAAACTCCCCAGATAACTACAAACCAAATAACTATTGGTTCTAAAAATTTTACCGAACAATTAATTTTAGGGGAAATACTAGCCCGAGAAATAGAAGCTCAAACGAATCTCCAAGTCGATCGCAAATTGAATTTAGGGGGAACTTTTATTGCTCACAAAGCCGTTGTTGCTGGTGAAATTGATGGCTATGTAGAATACACTGGAACTGCTTTTACTGGCATTTTAGAAAGAAAACCAATTACCAATCCTCAAGAGGTTTACAAGCAAGTTAAACAAGCTTATTTGCAGAAATTTAACTTAGAAGTTATGCAGAGTTTAGGCTTTGAAAATACTTTTGCTATCCTCATTCGTCGTCAAGATGCAGAAAAACTGAACCTTAAAACCATCTCTGACGTTGCTAAATATACTCCTCAATGGAAAGCGGGATTTGGTTATGAATTTCTCGATAGAGAGGATGGGTTCCCTAATTTAGCTAAAACTTACAATTTAAAATTTTCTCAACCTCCTCAAGCAATGGATTTAGGTTTAACCTATCGTGCTTTAGCTGAAAAACAAGTAGATTTAATTGCCGGTGATTCTACTAATGGTTTAATTGCTGCTCTTAATCTATTTATGTTAGAAGACGATCGGAAATATTTTCCCCCTTATCAAGCAGTACCAATTTTTAACAAAAATACTCTAGAAAAATATCCAGAAGTCGCAGAAGCAATTGCGCAATTAGCTGGCAAAATTTCCGCAGAAGAAATGCGGCAGATGAACTATCAAGTTGACAGGCAATCTCGTCGAGTTGAAGAAGTAGCAGAAAACTTTCTCAAATCTGAAGGATTGTTACGATAAATAACAAAAGAAGGATTACTTTTTTTCTTCAAGAGCGAGGCGACAAATTTCAGGCCAGGAGATTACTAAACTGTTGTAAGCTAGTGCTTCTGCTGCCCATTTTTTGCGATCGCACAAGTTATATAACCTATAGGCTAAATCTCGCGCTAACTCCCCTTTATCTCCCAAACGGGCTAACATTTTTGCCACCCCAGTTTCTCCATTTTGTTCTAACTCTCTAATTAGATATTGAGTTATTTTCCAGATCGAGGCTTGAGTATCTTTAGCTATATTCCAGTTGGGAGCGATCGATCTCGCTATTTCTTGGCGAGCATTTTCTAATACTTGAGAATTCGGATCGTTTACGTCATTCCAAGAAACTAAACCCCTTACTATTTGCTTGGTTTTGCCTTTTTTATCGGTTTCAGTAGTTATTTTGCCGAGAATATCGAAAAGTCTTTGTCTTTCTTTTTTTTGCTCTGCTTCTGTTGGAAATTTTTCCGGCCAACTAGAAGGATCGTCTACCAAGGAAGCAAATAAAACCGCGCGACAAGTAGCAAGAGGTTTTCTCGACCACCATAAATGTAGCGTAGAGGGATGGCCGTGCCGAATCGATTTTTCTCGCCCAGATTCGACGTTTATCACTTCTAATGGTAGTGCTATTTCGATTAATTTCTTTCTCATTTACAGTTACACTCAAAACTCTTCCTTTTCATTCACCGATCGATATATTTGTGAGTTACTACTCAATCGATCGAAGTAGCATAAAATAAAGCATATTCGTCAACTGATGCCAATAGATAGAATTTCCCAATATCTCCGTAAAAACACGTGAATCCACAACTAAAAACTCGAGGATATAGAGTCGTTAAAAATTTTCTTGAAGTCTCTGTGATTCAAGAAATTGAGTATTTTCTTAGTGTAAATAGTCTTACTCAAACGCGTCGATTGCTAGAGTATAAGAAAATTAGTAACATGGCCTTTGCTTTGAGACTTAGATTACCAGAGTTAGAAAAGCTTTGGCCCGTTCAAGCAACCTTTTTTTATAAATCGTTCGATCGCAACTGGTTTGTCTGGCAACATCGAGATACCGTCATACCAGTTGCTAAGCACCATTCCCTACCTGGATGGAAAAATCCCACCTACAAGGAAGGAGTTCCCTTTATTGAGCCACCATGGGCGATCGCAGCTGAATGTTTAGCTTTACGTCTCCATTTCGATAATTGCCCTGACGGACATCTTGAGTTGGTACCAGGAAGCCACAAAAAAAGTTTCGATTCGGAGGATATACCAGCAGAAACATTAAGTTTACAAAAAAGCGATGCTTTGATAATGAATCCTTGGTTAATACATTCTTCGGGTAAGATTACTAATCCTGGTTCTATGAGGCGGGTAATACACATACTTTACGGACCAAAACAATTGCCTTCACCTTTCAACTGGTTTCAGTTTGTGGCTTAATTTGTTGCTTCGATCGCAAGATAACTCTAGTTTCATAATCCTCAGATATTGTTTGTTGTAATTCTAATAATAGTTTTTTTGGTAATGAATTCTAAAACTCGATATCTGTTAATTTTGGCTTGCTCTAGGCGTAAGTGTTCTGATATAGGTTTATTATCTGCACTCGATCGCTACGATGGTGGAAGCTATCGAGTATTGAGGAAAGCAAAGCGTGAGGGCTATTTAGCTGAAAATGTAGATATATTGATTATTTCCGCTAAATATGGTTTGATTGAAGTGTCTACCCCCATCGCTGATTATCAACAGCGAATGAACTCTAAAAGAGCAAGTCAATTAAAATCACAAGTTATACAAGCTTTAAAAAACTATGTTCGGGAAAAAGCTTATAGTCAAGTGTATGTAGATTTAGGCCAAGACTATAGCACAGTTGTAGAGGGTCTAGAAGATTTATTTAGTGGTTCAGCAATAATTTACGCACGAGGACGTATTGGGGAAAGGTTAAAAAATCTCAAGAATTGGCTTATTGCTAAATCACAGGAGGAATTAAGTGAGTTATCAGCTAAATTTACCACTTGAAGAGTTAGCGAGAGATAGAGGGAAGTTAAATACACTGCGAAACATGATTGCAGTAGTATCTGCTGGAATAGAAAAAAATGCAGAGATCGCCGCAAGCACCATCGAATTTACAGTTAATGAATTTGCTGACATTCTTCGAGAGAATACACCCTTTGATATTTTATCTGCCGATTCACAAAACTCTAAACAAATCAGTCCCTATCCTTTTCAAATTTTTGATTTAGTTCAAAGCGAACAGCGACCCAAGGTTTTTTCAACGGTTAAAGAATTAGCTAATCGCTTAGATCTAAATGCTATTAAAGAATCTTTTGTCAATACAGAACTTATTGGTATTGATGAATCTCAGGTTGATATTCCTTTACCTCAAAGTAATCTATCTTTTCTTAAGTCAGTTGCTTTTCGTACTTATGAAATGCCTAATGGCAGTCAATATGAACAAATTGGCCCTGTCGTAAGTGACATGAGAATTCAACTAGAAGAAAATGATAGTTTTGAGAACGCAAATAAGTTACTTGGTTACATAAGAAATAACTTTATAGCTTATATTTCAGCTTTGACCGCTTTGCCTTATGGGCGCAAACCATTTGTTATTTTACACGGACCGCTAATAAGAGCCATTGGGGGTTTTACTCATATTATCTTTGACTATAAAGACGCACATAGACTATTGAATATTAACTTAGAAGATGCAGGAGAATTTAAACCACCTCCAGGAAATAAACAGTCTGTTATGAAAGGAGATAGCTTTACTAAACATAATTTATCATTGGTTCCTGAAAAAGCATTAGATGGTGAAAAAAATATTCTTGAATTTAATAAATTTTGCATCAATATTTGTGACAGGAAATGCGGGAGATATAACGAAGAGGATGGGATTTTTCCTAAAAATGCTCGTCCAAAAAAAAGTTGGACTAAGGATGAAATTCAAAGGCGAGAGTACCCAGGATTTTGCTTGTATTTTTGGGTATTGCGTTCTCTATTTGATTTAGCACGTATTAGTGAAATTACGATCGCTTCGGTAGTAGAAGATGTATCTGCTGCTACTGAAATGACTCGATTAGTTTTACCATCTTTATTAGCTAAGAGTAATGTACGCGAACAAGTAAGAAATTCAGCCTTAAACACTGCTCTCAAAGCAATAAAGCTAACTTTACCAAAACAACAAAGTCGCTCTGATGTATATAACAAAACCAAGGATATTGTTAAAACTCTGAGGTTGTCTGATTCAAATATCTTTTCTTTCGTACTTGATGAAGGACAGTACACTGCTCCAGTTGAAATTTATCGATACCGCACTCGTAATGATTTTATTAGAGCAATAGACGATCGCAGTTGGGGTACTGATAATGCACTCGAACCTATTTTTGAAAAGTTATTTCCCACACCTCAACAATTAAACTCAGACTCTCATCCAGGATATAGAGTTTTAATGTCTTATGTGCGAACTACTCCTTTAAGAGAACCAGTTAGAGTTGAATACTTCGATCTTCCACATCTAAAGAACGATCGACACGATCGAGTTATTGGTCCTATATATGTTCTCAGTTTGCCTTATCAAGAATATGGAATGCCAATAATTCTTTACTACGCAGATAAAATGGCAAGAACGCCAACTAAAATAATACGAACTGTGGTTGAAAAAGAATATCTAGAATTGATTCTACAACAACGTTTGAATATCAACGAACCTTTGACCTTTATGAGACTATTGGGACGTTTGACCCGAAATTATTTCCAACGGGAGGGAATGTAATGCTTATCGGTAAAGTTTTTGACCAAACTTCTACTACTGAGTTTATGGCAATGCTCGATCGAGAGTATGACAACGAAAAATTACTTTCTAGTTATATAGAATTGTCTCTAGATGGAGGTGAACCTAAACCAAATTCAGAACCCATTATTATTGCTCGTATTACCAAGCTACAAAAAGAAAATCCCCTCTTAAGCCGAGATCAAGCCAGTGTATCGGCTTCTATTGGCGATATTGGCTATCATATGTCCAGACGTTTTACCTATAGTTGGGCTGAATGTACTGTTATAGGCACTTTAACAGTATCGGGTTTTCTGGATATGAACCGATGTAGCGTCACCCCTAATGCGGAAGTGCATAGCATATCCGAAACAAGTCAGCGTCAACTATTTTTTAGTGACAAACCCTCACATCTACCTCTAGGTACGATCGAAAGTTTTGGAGAAGGAGATACTAGCCAAGTTCCAGTTACTCTCAATGCAGATGAATTGGTTACTAAGCATTTTTGTATTTTTGGTATGACTGGATCTGGTAAAACTAATACGTCTGCTAAATTACTAGAAGAATTGATGGCACGAGGTCATCGAATGATTATCTTTGATTCTCACGATGACTATATCAATATAGAAAATTTTAGCAATCTGTTTTGCGATCGAGATAGTAATGGAAATAAGAAAGAGTTGAAATGTAGAGTAAACGATCGGAACTGCGATGCGGTTGAATTAGCTAAAGAGCAACTCAATCCGAACGCTTCCAATAATAGACCCAAAAATGAGTGTGTTTGCGAACGGCTGATTAGAACCGCTTCTGTAATTTATCACAACAAACCAGCAAGGCAAATTGTTGCAGAAGGGTGTAAAAAAATAACACCAAAACTTGTTAATGCTCTTTCTAATGTTAACCCTTGGAATACTTTAATTCAGAATCGGCAAGTTTGCAGCAAATCGAGTTTTCCTGAATTAAAGTATTATGGCGATGATTTTCAGGATTTTTCTATTAATCTTCTCGAAGCTTTTCAAGGTGAACAATTCTCCGATGCTCAGCTACGATGGCTGCGAGGTAACATAAATCAGCGAGGGGTTGGCATTCAGTATTTAAATAACCTACAAAATGCCTTAAACAATAACCCACCACCAGGAAGAGGGGGGACAAGAGAAGCGATCGAACAAAAATTGCAAGGACTTATTAATATATATAATGATGCTAGAAGAACAAATGCCCGCTCGATCGACCTTGAGTTATTTTTTCAGTGCATAGCCGATCGAGCAAAAGCAATACCTCAAACAGTTTATCGACTTTCATTAACCGATCTATCTAATAATCTCAGAAAAGCTCTGGTATATGGAGTCGTTACCTATTTCTTTCGTTCTTTTAAATATCGCGACTATCAAGCAACATCAAAAAAAGGTCAACCAAATGCTTACCCTATACTTTTTGTTTTAGAAGAAGCTCGATCGCTAATACCAAAATCATCCAGCGACGATATTGACATATCAGGAAAACTAGCACGTCGAGCCATGCGGGAAATTGGCTATGAAGGGAGAAAATTTAGTCTCGGTTTCGGATTGATTTCTCAAAAGCCTTCTACAGTAGATGCAGAGGTAGTTTCTCAGTCTAACACTCTTATTTTGCATCAACTTAAAAGTCCTGACGATCAAAAATACGTACGCGATGTCGCAGAAAGTATGTCCCAAGAAGACTTAGAAATGGTTAAAAGTTTGGGTACAGGGAGAGCGATCGTGACTGGAGTAGCTATCAAATCCCCAGTTTTACTTAGAGTAGACTTCCGTTACTCTCAAGAAGGAATCGAAGAACCAAGACCGATCGAAAATGAATTGAGAAATACTACTGAAATCAGAAATAAGCTCGGTATTTAGTTTGAGAGGCGATTAGGTTGCACTTGGAAGTGTTGTTTAACTAACATGCTCCAAATAAGAATGAAAAAAAATCAATTTTTAATTTAATCTAAATATGATTCCATTTTTTGTGGCCGATCGCCCTATGAGTCTGCGCATTCTCAAAGGATTACCTCTTCAAGACTATCCAGGGGTAAAAATCGGTATTATGGCTCATGCTAACACTTCAAAAAACTTTCAGAGGGCATTCAAAGAATATCCCTGTGAAGACTTAAATCGTTGCGATGCTATTGGTGGTCAACCCTGTCCCTATAAAGACGATCTCGATCGTACTCAATGTCTCGACCGACAGCGTATCTTAGCTCAAACTATCAAAATGTGTGACTCAGGTATCTTTACAAAAGAAGGAGCAACTTTAACCTATCAAGAGCTATTTGATACTTACGATCGTATGAATGTAGAATACGGCATTATGATTGACGTTTTACAGAATGCCAAGGCTACGATCGAGAGTGCCAAAGAAGCTCAAAAAATATATAAATCTAATCAATATAATTTTAAATTAGTTGTTGTCGCACATGGTAAAGAAGTTTTAGAATATTTGGAATGCTATCAACAATTGAAAGACCTAGGTTTTCACCATATTGCTATAGGAGGAATTCTACGCCGCCAAAAAAATACTGTTAGATATGTTAATGTTAGTAGCGATCGATTTTTATTTGATATCTTGGAAAAACTTCGTTATAAATACCCAAAAGACTGGCTTTTTGCTTTAGGTTGTCTCAATCCTCGGCGCATAAAATCCCTAAACAATTTGAACGTTTGGGCAGACTACAAAGGATGGATTTTTCAATATCAGAAGCGGAATGAAAGCTTAAATAAGCATCTAGAAACCTTGCTTTCAACTAACTTTGAGTATCTAAAAGATCGAAATTTTAGCAATCATTATTTAAAGTTAAAAAAAACAATAAATCAACGAGAAAAATATATCAAAGAACAAAAAAAAATATCAAAACAACTTCACGAAGGAAAAAGATTTTTAAGAGATTATTTAAAAGAATTGTATGGAAAATTGCAGCACGATCGACTTGAATGTGCTAATAAAATTGGCAAAATTATCGCCAGAGGATTACTAACTAATGAAGAAGAAAAAATTGTCACTCAAGCACTAAAATATCTGGGAGAAAAAGAATCCTTAGAAGGGATCGAAATAATAAATAAGGCTAGAGACAATCGTCAAATTAGCGAGCAAATAAATAATCGGGAGAATAAAATAAATCAAATAAATAATTCTATAATCAAGCAACTTTCTTTACTATCAGCCAATAATATTGAACTATGCAAAAATACCAAGCAATTGTGTGAAGATATTTCCAGAATAATTCAAATTACAGAGCAAACTTATCGCTTAGAACAAGTTCGCAGGAATATAGCCGAAAAAATTTTGGCTCAATTATCTTAAAAATCGATTGTATACTTCCATAATTTACTACTTCTAAAATGACTACAAACAATAAAACAATATTGGCAATATCTCATTCATTACTCATCCTTCAACAACCAAAAACCTGTATGAGTCATCTCAGAATCGTCTGGTTGTACTAACAAAAAATGCAGCCCTTTACTAGCAGTTTTTCTGTCCTCATATTTTTGAGCAGCATTAGCAAATTCTGTATCTTCAAAAGTAATAAAAACCCAACGATCGACCAATCCAGCCTCTAAAATCAATCCCCCCGACTTACTCGCATCAGTGGGAATATAATTCAAAGATACCGGTTTTGCTTCCTGCAACCAACGGGATAATTGCATCGATCGTCTACCGCCATAAATTACCACTCCTGGCACTGCTACACTCGAAGCAATACCGAGATTAATCGGATATAGAGATTCTGGAGTATCTCGAATGGGTATGGGTCGATCGCTAACAAATTCTATAACATCCCCTGCCTTTAGAGTCCCAAAACGCCACTGTTCCCCCCACAAATCCTCTGGTAATGCTTGCGGTGGTGGTTTCTCTAACTTAACTGGATCCTCATTAGTATATTTACTAGCCCTTGTAATTAATTCTTCTTTCAAAGCTGCAGTCCGTCGAGTCCCCTCAACTTTTATACCGAGTTTTTCACCAGCAGAAGTTACTAAACTGAGAGATTGAGGACGAAACACTTGAATTAAATCTGGTAAATTTCCTCCTGCTGCTAGCTGCAACTGAGATACTAACCAATCTGTATTAGCTTGAGATTGAGGACATTTTGCTTCATAAATGAAGCTATGAGTAGGGTCGCAAATTATTAATTCCCACATAGTTTGTCCTTTTTCGTTTTTAAGAGGACGGCGGTAAAAATCAGTTTGCCAAATTTTCATCCTTTGTTCCGCAAGAATACTTACACTTTTAGTCTACGAGAAACTACGATCTAAATTTATGTTTTTTTTTAAAGTTTTGCAATTATTATTGACTTGTCTTTTGAGAAATATTAGTTGTCCTATTTATTTGACTGCTTCCCATAAATTAACATTTGGCTTAATACATTTTCAGCTATTTAGACGAGTGAATCGGAATAATAATGAAAATATAATATTACTTGACATAAACAATCAGAATCATAGCTATAGATAACTTTTGCTTCAAACTCATTATCCAAAAGTCTCAACGCGAATCTAGCATTGTCAAACTAAAAATCTTTAAAACACTCGAATAATCAGACGATGGGAACAACATCTAACAACGGAATCTTTACAGTAAACGAATCTGGACAATTCAGTTTTGAATATCTTTTCGATGGAGGTTGGGTTCAAGGAGAACTGGGGGTCTACAATCTCGAAGGAATGGACAAATATACTCCTGGTTCAGTTGAATACATTCAAGAAGCTGCTAAGCGCGCACTCTCCAACTCCAATGACGGTTATGTTGTGATGAGCGATAAAACCGAGGGGGCAAAATACAGCAGCAAACTACCTTGGGAACGCCGCGACCACAACAAAGACAAAGATCAATATCTTGGCGTCAAAAATTTCTCGATGAAAGCTGGGGACAAATTTGGTTTTATGTTCGTTCGGCATTCATCAATTGAACAATTAGCTAAAGACCCCGAAAGCTATAAAAAATGGAAAAATCTTCCTCTTTTCTCGATTCCAGAAGCAAATCCCGATGCAGCAAATAAAGCTCCTCAGCAATTTGCCGCGATCGATGACTATGGAACGTTTGGTTTTGAAGCAAACAGAGTTGATGGTAGATCCGATCGAGACTATAACGAAGTCGTGTTTCAAGTACTTGGGGCTACTGGTGACGCACCTTTTTATGGTGAAGTTCGCAATCCTGGTAGAAACTTTCGCAACACAGATATTGGCAAAGAAATTAGACAATATTCTCAACAAAATCATACACAAAATCTTCTTAATGATGGCTATTTGATTGTTGGTGATTCTGGTGAAGTTAATATAGACATTTTGTTTGATGGCGGTTGGTATAAAGGGCAAGTAGGGATCTTTAGCCTTGAGGGAATGGATCGATATGGAGCCAACCGGTTAGAGTTTATTAAAGAGGCAGCAAAGAGATCCCTCAGCAATTCAAAAGATGGCTATGTACTATTTGAAGACCGACTAGAAGGTGCTCGCTTTAATAGTGACTTTGCTTGGGAACGCAATTTCAACAGTGGAACTTATCAAGGCAACAGAACTTTTAAATTAACTGCTGGTGGTAAATATGGGTTAATGTTGGTTTCCAACGCTACTTTAACAGAAATGGCAACTAACCCATTTAAAGCCAAACGCCCTTTCTTCTCTATGAAAGGTTTTAATACAGACAATGCGGTGCAGATGGTCGAGCAAAAGACGAGCAATGATAATGTTTCGGTCATTGGCATGGAAGATATTCTTAATGGCGATCGAGACTTTAATGATGTCATTTTGAGCATAAAAGGAGCTTCAATGTATGCCCCAGGCTACAAAGCTAACAAAGACTCGAAATTTGACATAGATTATGCTCCTATTGCCAATAATGACTCGGATCTCACTTACAAAGATACTCCTATCTCAATCTCAATTTCAGAGCTTTTAGGTAATGACTATGACATTAACAAAGATACTATTAGCTTTAACAGTTTTGATACCTCTGGCACTTCAGGACTAATTAGCCAAGTAAACGATCGCTTGATTTACGATCCTAACGGTCAATTTAATGGACTCAAAGCAGGTGAAACTGCAACAGATAGTTTTACTTACACAATTACCGACAGTACTGGTAAAACCGACACGGCAACTGTAGATATCACTATTAGAGGTTTTGATGACAACGGTAAAGAAAATAATGTCGGTACTTTAGACACGGTTCACTTGTTACCACCTTTATATGCTAAACAGGATGTCCGAAACCATTATCTAGTTTTATCTACTAACGAAGAAACTCCTTTTGAAGTCACAATTCAAAATGCTGATGGAGCTAATGGAGTAGCTAACGGCATCGAGCGAACTATCACTATTTCTAAATCTTCTCCTGCTATTATCGATTTAAGTTCTGCACCTTTTGCTGCTGGAAAAGGTCATAAGTCTCTAGGAGTAATTAATAGCAGTCAAGTCGGAAAAGTAGATAGTGTTGAAGGTTTGATTCTGACTGGAGACCAACCTTTTTATGCCAATGTCCGACACCAAACTAAAGCTCAAGGATTGTCATTGTCTTCTAAAGGTCAGTTAGCTTTGGGAACCGAGTTTCGTTCCGGACATTTAGTTACTAATACTAAACAAGACTGGCGCAAAGCTCACTTTATCTCTGTAATGGCATCGGAGGATAACACCACTGTCTCATTCAAAGACTTACCTCAAGGAGTTACATTTGTTAACGGCGATCCAGGAGAAGTAACTCTCGATAAATATGAGTCTTTTGTTGTTGGTCTAGATATTAAGGAAAATTTGAATTTACCCAACAGCTTGCAAGGTTCCTTAATCGTTTCCGATAAGCCTATTGCGGTTAATACAGGTTCTTGGCTGTCGGGAACAGTAGGCAATGGTCGAGATATTGGAGTCGATCAAATTGTTCCTACTAATTTAATTGGCTCGAAGTACATTTTAGTAAAAGGAGAAGCTACTTCCAACGCTAAGTTACTGGAACGACCTATAATAGTTGCCACAGAGGATAATACTGAAGTTTTCCTTCGAGGGGAATCTACTCCTTTCGCTACCCTTAACGCAGGGCAAAACGTCATCCTTGATGGTAATCAATATCCTGCAAGTGACGCTCTACTAATTGAAACTAGTAAGCCAGCTTACGTTTACCAGATGACTAGTGCTAACAATAATACTGCACCTGGACTAAACTTAGCATTACCAGTTGTAGAGAATGCGGGTAACCAAGAAATTCTCATTCCCAGTATCGACTTATTAGGCCCTGGTAAGTTGAACGTCGTTGCTCGCAACAGTGCTACAGTTAATGTTAACGGCTCTGTTCTTACTGGTGGCGATGCTGTCGAAGGTGATTCTAACTTTGTAGTTTATCAAGTTGAAGGTTTATCTGGCGACGTAACAGTTACTTCCGATGAGTCAGTTATCGTAACTAGTACCACTGGAGGGGGTAATATCGGTGCGGCATCTTATTGGAGTGGTTTACCAACAGCTTTAGCTTTTGACGATTTGGTAACAACTAAAGCAGATACAGCGATCGACATAAATGTTTTAGGTAACGATATTACTAGTTCTGGTTTAAAACCTGTTGGTTTGCCTGAAGCGCCTAAATATGGAACCGCGACTATCAATCAGGATAATACCATTACCTATACTCCCGATGCTGGATTCTCTGGTACAGATGTCTTTGTTTATCGTGGAATTAACGATGCTGGTAAAACCGATACTGCATTAGTTACAGTTAGCGTAGATCAAAATTTAGTCTCGGGTACTGTGCAACAAGATGTATTGACTGGAAGTTCTGTAAGCGATCGTATTGTTGGCTTTGCTGGTAGCGATACTATTACTACTGGTGGTGGGAATGACGTACTAGTATACAACTCTGCTGGTGATGGAGTGGACACCATTACAGACTTCTCAGTAGGAAGAGATCGAATCGATCTGACTAAAATGTTAGGTGCTTCCAATCCTCTAAGCAACGGTCAAGTCAGCTTTGCTCGAGATGGAAACAATACGATCTTGAAATACAATAACTCTGACTTGGCTATTTTCGAGAACGTTAACCTAGCTTCCATGAACGTTGCTAGTAATTTCGTGTTCTAATTGTTTAATACTATAATCGGGATATCTCGATCCCGATTACCTCACGAATTGGCGTTGGAAAAATTTACCAGCTCGTTTAGGGGATAGTAAAAATAGATATATAGACATTAGCAGAGGTGATGAACGCCGAACAAATAACAAATAACAATGAATGGCTAGAAATTGGTACAATTACAGCCCCCCACGGACTAAAAGGACAGTTAAAAGTTGCTCCCGATACTGATTTTCCCGAAAGATTTGAAGTTCCTGGACAGCGCTGGTTAAAGTACGACGATCGAACCCTACCCCAGCCAATAGAATTGCTGGGAGGATATCAAGTACCAGGTAAAAATGCGTATGTCATCGAACTCGAGGGAATAGAAGATAGAAGCCAGGCGGAAATGTTAAGAGGATGTAAATTGCTAGTTCCTGCTAGCGATCGTTTCCCATTGGAAGAAGACGAATATCACGTTTCCGATCTAATTAATCTAGAAGTTTACGATCGAGCAACTGGAGAAAATATTGGCGTAGTTATTGATATTTTATGGGCGGGTAACGATTTATTAGAAATTAAATTATACGAGCAAGAACCAATAGAAACGATGGCAGAATCGACAACTAAAACTAATAAAAAAAGCAAAAAAAAGAAAAAGCGAAAAAGAGTTTTTATTCCTTTTGTTAAAGAGATTGTACCAGTGGTAGATTTAGAAGAAAAAAGAATAGAAATTGCTCCACCTCCTGGTTTATTAGAGTTGAATGATAACTAGGGAGATCGCAATTTTATCTTCGCCTTCGGCTCGAAGTCAGAAATAGGAAGTCAGAAGTCAGAAGTTTTTTCACTAACAAATTAATTGGTTGACTTTCTATTTCTAGACGAAGAAATTGGGTTTAAGACCCCCGCTAAA
>JASJDA010000275.1 GCA_030065755.1 Prochloraceae cyanobacterium
ACCTCTGGGACGGGGGATAAAGCCTATCGCCAAACTGTAAGACTTCGTGCTGGAGGACGCAAGAAATCCACTATTCCGCTGGTTTCTGGGTAGGAAGCCTCAGCATGAATTCTTTGAATCAAGATAGGTAGTTCACTTGCTTTTCTACTTGGACTTAACAGAACCCATTTTGATGTCTTGAAGTAAGAATGGCATTGCTGCTCCAGTAACCAAACTGGAAATAATCACTGGCAACCAAAAACCTAAACCCATTCCCGTTAACCCGATTAATAACAGTAAACCGATGCTGCTGCCAATAAAAATTTGTCGCCAGAAATGCAGAGTATCCCGCACTAGCTTGCCTTGAAAAAATAACTTAACTGAAAACCAACCTAATTCCAACATTGACCGATCTCCTATTTCAATAAACTGAGAATTACTAAACCCAGTAAAATAGCTGGGAATACCCCCGTAGGACCAAACAAGCCACCAATTCTAGCAGCCAGGGAATAACTAATATCTCTCCCCGCCAGAATCATGCCGCCGATCGCTCCTCCCAGCACTGATAATAAAACCGCCAGGATTAAACCGAGGATTCCAGTCAGCAGATTTATGTCCCCAGTTACTAAATTCGTAGATAAGTTGTACCAAGTAGTAAGTACTAAATCGTTAATTAGCTCGTTCATCAGTTTATACAGATAGTTTCTCCAGTTCTAATTCTTCGACCGTCAATTCTTCCCCTTGGAAAATATCTAGTCGCTCGCTGCCACAAGTACAGGATCCAAAAGGCTTAGTTAGAGGTATTTCTCGACCGCACTCACAGCAACTAGCGCGTCCTGGAATTTCTCTAATTTCAAGAATGGCACCTTCTAGGGGGGTCCCCTGACAACAAACATCAAAACAAAAACGAATAGCATCTGGCACGATCGCTGAAAGTTGACCGATTTTCACCACTACCCGTCGTACTTTTGCACCCTCACAGTATTCGGTAGCGATCGCGACGATGTTTCTAGTAATTCCTAATTCGTGCATAGCTTTGACTCTCTAGCAACAATCTCAATTAGCTCGGATAATACTTTTTCTGCTGCTCGTTCGACCCTGGAACTTAAGGTCAAACCTAAATTTAAGTTCTCAGCTTCAATCAGGTAAACAGTCACGTCTTGAGGAAAGTCGTCGTGAAAAATTTCCTTCCCGACGGCGATCGCGTTATCCCAGCGAAAATCGTGCAAGTTATAGCTTGGTTCTGGTAATTTCTCTAATATTTTTCCAGGTACTTTATAAATCGCTCCTGCTTCCGAATCAGTAGAACTAGCATCGATAACAATTAGAGAAGTACTTCCACGGGCTTGAAACATTACTTCCATTCCTGCTGTTCCACAGTCAAACACTTGCACGTTTGTATAAGAGTTAGTTTGAAGCCATCGCTGCAAGCGTCGAGCGACAATTGCTCCCACTCCATCATCGCTGCGATTTAAATTTCCACAGCCAATTATTGTTAGCATATTTAGGCTGTTCTAAAGCGTGCTAATTCCGAGCCAGTTTGAGCATCGTGAGCGTGAACGGTACAAACCAAACAGGAATCAAAAGAGCGAGCGACGTGACCCAATTCAACTGGATTGCTAGAATCTTCTACAGGAGTACCTATGAAAGCCTGTTCGATCGGTCCTCGGTTTCCTTCTCCATCTCTCGGCCCTACATTCCAAGTAGTAGGGGCAATAATTTGATAGTTAGCAATTTTGCCATCTTTGACTTTCAGCCAGTGGGATAAGGCTCCGCGAGCGGCTTCTGTTGCTCCCCAACCTTGTCCGTCTTTGGCTTCAGGCTCGATATACCAAGGATCTTGGAGTCGAAATTCTCGCAAACAATGCTCGGCTTGTCGATATAATTTAACTGCTTCGTGCATTCTGGCTAAGGTGCGTAAGTGTACGCTAGCGCCTCCTAACTTTTTAAATGCATCGAGAATAAAACCGTCGTAGTGCTGCCAGTCTTCCCCGTGTCTGCCACCAGCAATTAATTGACGAGCCAAAGGACTTACTTCTAAACGCCCTAAATCTTGATGTTTGACCGCAGTAGACCAAGAATAAGCACCTTCATAGTCTTTAGCAACATTAGTACTGGGTTTAGTAGTGCGATCGAAGGGATGAATGTCATTTAGTGGTTCGTCGTACCAAGCTCGTGCCGTACTTTCTCGCACAAAGCTCTGATCCATCTCGCTATGAGTGTCAGTAAAACTGTTATAAATTCCTCCTTTCATAATCGTGGCTTTACTTCGACCTTCAATAGTAGGCCATTGATATTTATCTTCGTGAGGTAAATATCCCCAACTCATGTATTTCCCTGGACCAGCACCATATTTATCTAAACCAATGTCCAATCCCATGCGCCAGTAAAAACCCAAATCGCTATTACTATGAGCAGGGCTTTCATCTAACCAAGCTAAGAAATCATCGTAAGTTTGAATTTCTTCGTAGCGTTCTAAAGAACAACCCAGCCATGTGGGTTCTAACCAATTTTTGCGGAAATATTCCAGAATCGACCAAGCCTTCGTAATATCGGTCAATTTAGGAGCAGACATTACCCCGCCAGGTACCATATAACTAGAATGAGGCCACTGACCGCCCAAAAGTGCATAAATTTCTAGTGGTTTAGCTGAAATAGTTACTCCTTGTTCAAAAGAAGTTCCTTTATAAAGAGTAAACCTGCGGCAAGCTTCTTCGTAGAAAGGACTGTGTTCGTACTTTTTATTGGTCAGATCTGTAGCATAAATGCCGTAAAAAGCCCTAGGCTGACTTTGAATTGTTTCTACTAACTGCCCCAGATTTCTGGCTAAAATCGCGTTGCGAGGTACTTCTGTCTGCCAAGCAGTATCTAAAGCCCAAGCCGCACAAGTTAAATGAGATGCCCCGCAAATACCGCAAGCCCTAGGAGTGACAATTAACCCAGCCTTTGCATCTTTACCCCGAAGTATAACTTCAAAACCTCGGAACATTTCTGCATGAGTCCAGGCATTAACTACGTGACCGTCTTCTATATCTACTCGTACATCTAAGTCCCCTTCTACTCTACCGAGAGGAGAAATTTTTAAAGTTTTAATCGCCATAATTATGTCCTAATTCACGATCGCTCGCTCGGCAATCTTCAATCTTCTTCTACCCATTCAGGAGTAATACCTTTAGCTACCATTGTCAGAAGGGCGTAGTCTTTTGGTTTAACTCCAGGTGGCAATTCTTTGGGTACTCCCATGACTGTTGGAGTTTTAAATACAGTTCCTGGTTTGAGTTCGTGAAAAGGAAATGCTGGTTCGGTGCAGCCAATACAAGGCGCACCAGCTCTGGTTTTAGAGGAAACTCGATTCCATAGAAGAGTGTTGCAAGAAGAATGAGTCATTGGCCCTCGGCAACCTAAATCGTAGAACAAACAATCGCTATTGGGCTGACCGAATTCAATTGCAGAAGCTCGATAAGTAAAATTGAGATTGCGAGTACAACCAGTTTGAGTAAAGGTGTTATAAAAGGCTTTGGGACGATGATATTTATCTAACTCGATCTCGCTGACTCTTCCAGTGGCGACAGCTACTAAAACTTGACTAATCCAGTCTGGGTGAGCGGGACAGCCAGGGATATTTATAACTGGCAATCCGGCTAAGCTGCGAAAATCTGCACCTAAAAACCCACCTGCTTTTTTCTTAGTATATTGCAGTCCTTGGGATTCGCTGGGATTGGGTTCCATTGCCGGAATTCCCCCCCAGGAAGCACAAGCCCCTACAGCTACGACGAAATTTGCTATGGCGGCTAATTCTTCTACCCATTTTTTCATGGGTCGATCGGCAAACCGATTCCATTCCCCAGTGCCATTTGGAGCGTTGATTACAGTGCCTTCAAAAACAAAAATATCTACAGGAATTTTTCCCGAAACGCAATCTTGGAGCAATTGTTTGAGTTCTTCTCCCATCTCCATTCCTAAAGATGGGTGCCACAATAAATTAATTCCAAAATCACTAATTAAATCGCAGGCAGTTGGTTCTTCGGCATTGAGAAATGACATGGTATCGCCAGAACAAGTACCGCCTTGCAGCCACAGTACGTTTGCCATTTTTTTCTAGTTAATAATGGTTACGATCGGAACAAGTTTAGAGTCTCGATCTCAATTGTCAATGTATTTCGATCGCGATCGATTAGATAGACTCTTTTTGCCAGAGTTAAAGACTGTTTATTCTTAACTAAAACTCGGCAAAGTTCTTTAAGTACTTCGTCTTTTAGTACTCGATTTTATTGTGCAGGACCTAAATGAAATTCAAAAGTTTCAGCAAGATAAGCTTCTCTCAAAAAAATAGTTTTGTCGATAGTGATAAACTAAGAATTTTTTATTAAGAAATACTACTTAAATATCTTGGTTAAATTAAGATCCCACTGAAATAACTAAGATAAACTAAGCTTAACTAAGAACAAAATGACTTAATAGCAGCTTCTTTTTTACGAAAAGTAACGCTAAAGATAATGGTCGATCTAGTTTAAGAGTTGAAAATTTTAATATTAGCTTTGGCTTTGTACGGGAGCTAGCAACTGAAATTTTCAAAGCCCGATTATTCTAAAATTTTCCTTTTATTCAGGAAAGTGATTTTTAATTATTTTAATCTTTTTAGGTGAATTAAAACAAACAAGGTGGAAAAGTAAAAAGTAATTTTAATGCCTGCGCCAGAAGGAAAAATTAATAATTTTTTTTGTCTTGTAAATTCTCTTTAAAGAGAAGGCAGAGGACAGAAGGAAATTCAAATACTTTTAATTGGAGATTCTCCATCTAGAAATTAAAGAGGAAACTTAAACCAAATAGTCGCGGAAAACAGCTCCTGTGAGGTTCTCGTGAACAATCAAGAAATCGAATCTGCCAATATTAAAGAAAAAGTCGTCGAAGTAGCCGATGTAGTGGTTTGTGCTTTCACCAACAGACACCTCAAAGATGTGGAAATTGCTATTATCGAAGGCTCTTGTCATAACTGGAATTACGAACAAATCGCGCAATACTAAGGTTATACAGCTGATTACCTCAGAAATGATGCGGGTCCGAGATTTTGGAAACTTCTTTCTTCTGCTTTAGGAACAAAAGTCAATAAAAGGAATTTTCGTCGAGCTTTGGAACAAAAATGGCAAGAACGATCGAAAATAGAACAACAATCTCAGATCGATATTTCTTGTCTGGACTTGCCAAAAACAAAACTTACCGATGCCGATCGAGAAGAATTAGTAGGAATAAGCCAAAGTGAAGATTGGGGAGAAGCACCGGATGTAGATTTTTTTTACGGTCGAGAGCAAGAATTAGAAATTTTGAGACAGTGGATGGGAGTCGATCGCTGTCGGTTAGTAGTTTTATTAGGGATAGGTGGAATAGGTAAAACTGCTTTGTCAGTCAAGCTTACTCGACAGCTAACCGAGGGATTCGATCGCCTGATTTGGCGGAGTTTGCGCAACGCTCCCCCAATTTTTGAACTGCTGGCAGAGTTAATCTTATTTTTATCCCAGCAGCAAGAAACCGACTTACCGGAAACAATAGAAGGTAGAAGATTGCGACTGCTTCATTATTTAAAAACTTCCCGCTGTTTGTTAATTTTAGATAATGGAGAAGGGATTTTAGAGACTGGTCTTCCTACAGGTAGGTATCGAAAAGGATACGAAGAATACAAACACCTGTTTAATTCTATTGCTGCGATCGAGCATAAAAGTTGCTTGCTCCTCACTTCCAGAGAAAAACCTTTAGGATTGAGTGCTGATGAAGGAGAAAATCTAGAGATTCGTACTTTTCAACTCAAAGGTTTATCCCCAGTTGAAGGTCAAAAGATTTTCTCAATTAAAGGGACTTTTTCCGCTTCACAAGCTCAATGGGAGACTTTAAATTGCCGCTATTCTGGCAACCCTCTAGCTTTAAAAATATTAGCCAGTACCATCAGAGATTTTTTTGGGAGGAATATCGGTCAATTTCTGGAAGTTATCGAAGAAGGTTCGTTTATATTTGACGACATTAACGATTTATTAGAACAGCAGTGGGAGCGTTTGAGCGATTTAGAACGAGAAATTATGTATTGGCTGGCGATTAATAGAGAGCCAGTTTCCTGGCAACAATTGCGAGAAGATTTAGTTTTTCCCAGAGCAGTAGGAGAATTTTTACAGGCAATAATTAGTTTAGAACGTCGCTCTTTGATTGAAAAAGGAATTTCTGGTCTAACACAACAAACAGTGGTCGTGGAGTACGTGACAGAACGATTAATTGAGAAGATCTGTATCGAGCTAACTTCCAATCAAATCAATTTTTTCAATCGTTACGCTTTAACTAAAGCCGATACTGCTGATTATGTCAGGGAGACTCAGATTCGTTTGATTCTCCAACCACTAATCGATCGACTATTGATGTTTTTTAGCTTTCGCCAAAGTCTAGAAAATTGCTTGTCTCAAATCTTGGTCAAACTGCAAACAGAATTTCGTTTAAAACCAGGATATGCAGCAGGCAATCTGCTCAATCTACTCTCTCAATTAAATATAGATGTGGGCGGCTATGACTTTTCTGAGCTGGCAATTTGGCAAGCTAATTTACAGGGAATGAATTTATATGAAGTTAATTTGACTAATTCAGATTTGCGATCGTCAGTTTTTTCTCAAACCTTTGAGAGTATTTTTTCAGTAGCGTTTAGTCCCAATGGATCCCTTTTAGCTGCAGGTGATGTCCACGGCTCAATTCATCTTTGGCAGGTAGTACACAATAAACTCCTTTGGCACTGTAAAGAACATACCAATTGTATTTGGTCAATTGCTTTCAGTTCCGACGGGAAGATGTTAGCCACTGGTAGTGCTGACTCCACAGTAAAACTCTGGGATGTTAACAATGGCACTTGCTTAAATACTTTGTCAGGGCATAGCAAAAAAATTTCCTCAGTTGCTTTTAGTCCTGACGGGAAAATGTTAGCTACTGCTAGCGCCGACTTTTCAGTAAAACTCTGGAATGTTAGCAATGGTAAGTGCTTAAATACTTTATCAGCTCATAATAACGAAGTAACATCAGTTGTATTCAGCCCTGACGGAAAAATGCTTGCCAGTGGTAGTTATGACTGTACAGTAAAACTTTGGAATGTTAGTGATGGTACTTGCTTAAATACTTTATCAGCTCGCATCAGCCCTATTAGATCGATCTCCTTCAGCCCAGATGGAAAAACAATTGCTAGTGGCAGCAATGACGGTTCGGTAAAACTCTGGGATGTTAACAAAGGTAACTGTCTTAAGACTTTGTCAGGACACAGTAACTTAGTTTGGTCAATTAATTTTACTTCGGATGGAAAAATAGTCGCTAGTGGCAGCCATGATTTTTCAGTAAAACTTTGGGATGTTAACAGGGGTAACTGTCTTAAGACTTTGGTGTTGAGAAATACCAACGCGATAATGTCTGTTGCTTTCAGCGAGGATGGGAAGATGCTAGCCAATGGCTGCGTTGATGCTTTAATTCAAACATGGGATGTTAAGAACGATAAATGTCTTAATAGTTTATTTGGATACAGTAGTTGGATAATGTCTGTTGCTTTTAGCCCCGATGGCAATACGATCGCTACTGGTAGTACTGATTTTTCAGTTAAGCTATGGAGTATTAATTCTGGCACGTGCTTGAAGACTTTTTCAGAACAGGCTAACAGAATAATGACTGTCGCTTTTAGTCCTAATGGAGATCTAGTTGCTACTGGCGGTACGGACTCTACAGTTAAGCTATGGAATGTTAATACTGGCAAATGCGATCGCACTTTATTAGGACATAGAAAATGGATTCGTTCAGTTGCTTTTAGTCCTGATGGCAAAATGCTCGCTAGTGGTAGCGAAGATTATTCGGTAAAACTTTGGTCTCTTACTGACAATAGATGTGTTAAAACACTTTCTGGACATACTGATTGGATTTGGGGGGTTGTTTTTAGTCCTGATGGCAAAATTCTCGCCAGTAGCAGTTCTGATTTTTCTATCAAACTTTGGGATGTCGAGTCCGGTAAATGTTTGAAAACTTTTTCCGAACACAGTAACTGGGTAATGTCAGTAGCATTCAGTCCAGATGGAAAAACTATTGTCAGCAGTAGCGCCGATTGTTCCCTCAAGCTTTGGGAGGTTGAATCTGGTAAATGCTTAAAGACTTTTTCCGGACACACTGACTGGATTTGGTCAGTTGCTTTTAATTGTGACGGGAAAACGATCGCCAGTGGTAGCAATGACTCTTCGCTCAAGATCTGGGATGTTGAGTCTGGAAAATGTTTGAAGACTTTTTCTGGAGAGAATAATTGGGTTTTATCTGTCGCTTTTAGTCCTGACGGTCAAACTGTCGCCAGTGGAAATCAAGAAGGGATAATTAAACTTTGGAATGTTTTGACAGGTGAGTGTCTTAAAACATTGAGATATCCCAGACCCTATGAAGGTACGAACATAACTGGAGCTATGGGCTTAACTTCAGCTCAGCAAACAACATTAAAGTTACTGGGAGCAGTTGAAAATTAAGAGGGCGATCGAAGTTACCATTTTTGTTGCGATCGCTGGCGTATTTTTCTAGATTCTGTCTGGTTTTTTAGTTGCTTTTTAAGATTTTCAATTGGGAATAATTCTAGTTCTTGAGCAATGAGCTGAACTAATTCCCATTTGCGTTTAGACATAGCACCTTGAGTAATTCCTTGTTCTTTGGCAATTTGAGTTATTTTTTTACCTTGAGATAGTCCTTTATATAAGCGCAGATATTGTTTTTTAGGAAAGCGTTTATCTAAGTTTAAAACTATATTTCTAATCTTGAGAATTAAATCTGCACGTTTTAGTGAATCGATCGATTCTAGTCCTTCGGGAACAGTTTCTACTAATGGCAAATTTGTTCCTGAAACACTTCGATCGAAAAATAATTTTTCTTTGCGAATTAGGTCGATAATCATCAATTTAGCTACAGTTGCACTCCAGTGCTTAAACTCCACCAATCTACTTTGAAATTTTTTGCCTTCCCATACTTTTATGTAAGCAGCTCGCTCTACATATTATTTCGATCGGGAAGTTCTTATCGTTAGCTTATTGGTTGTCTATTTAAGAGATTCTCGTAAAAAAAAAGCTTTGTCCATAGGGATAAACTAAGAAGTTTTTGTTAAGAAATTAAAAGTAAAAACATAGTTTTGAGTAAACTTAAATTTAAACAACTAAGGAAAATTATATTCTGCCCATAAAGCTCGTCGTCTTTTCAAGAAGATTTGTTGAGAAAAAGTAAGGATGACTGAAGAGTAGAACTAATTTTCACAGTTAAAAAACTTAATATAAGCTTTTTGTTTGCAGAGTGGCCCAGAAATCTTGAGCTGAGAAAGGGACGATTTCTAACTTTGTTTTCTGAGAAAGAAACAGAACGGCGAACGACTTAATTT
>JASJDA010000276.1 GCA_030065755.1 Prochloraceae cyanobacterium
ATCGAAAAACATTCTTACAAGCAAGAGTTTCGCCAGATTTTTCAGTGAGAGTAGGGGAAGAAATTTGGCTTTCTCTGGACTTAGATAAGATTCATCTATTTGACCCTAAAACTGAGAAAACAATTTGGCTATCTTAACCTACTCCCCCGTTTTCAAAACGGGGGAGTAATTCAATCGCAGTGCTGAGCGACGATAAAAGCCATCGACTGTGGTACGATAAATATCCAGAGCGTTTTGGCTAGCTAGGAGTCCTCTTCCGCTTGGATCTTGATATGCAAACATAATTCTATACTTTATGAAAAAACAAATTGAACATCTAATAATAGGGATGCCTGCAAACTATAAAATCTATAGTTTTGACCTGCTACTTATTACTTCGAGATAATCTTTTTACTTTACGCAAAGTTTCTGTATTTTGTAATATTTGTTTGCATATTGAGTTTGTACGCACCCTTTTTCATCGCCTCAAGGATTTTATCTTTTAGGTTTTTTAAGATTGACTAAAGTATTAATTGTTTTTTCGATTCATTTTTATTTAATATTTAATGTTGTATAAAATTTTTAATTCTAGTCTCAAACCAAGCTTTATCCTCCGTAAAAATAATATCAAGGTTAAGATTTTTGTTATATTCTCGCAAAGTTTGGGTAATAATAGATCGATATCGATCTATTTCTTCCACCTTCTTACTTGTTTCCTGTTGAGGCAATAACCATAATAAATAAACATAAATATATTGACCAGTTTCAGTCATTCTTAAACTATGCCGATCGCAAGGTAAATCTTCCATCACTGTAGCTAAAATTCCTTTTAATTCTGTTTGAATTTTAGAGCTAGGAGCTGCCAATAATAATTGATTAACATTTTGAATAACAATCTGAATTGGCACGCCAATACTCGCTAAAACCACTAGAATAACAATGGTAGAATCAGAATAAGGAACAAACCACTCGAAAGACGAACCTTTGATAAAAACTACAATGGTAAAAGCAATTGCTACCGACAAACTAATTAAACCATTAACTAACCAATTTTTTCCGTCAACAATTACCATAGTTGAGCCTGTTTTTTGCCCGACATGGCG
Source organism: Prochloraceae cyanobacterium (assembly GCA_030065755.1). Classification (GTDB taxonomy): domain Bacteria; phylum Cyanobacteriota; class Cyanobacteriia; order Cyanobacteriales; family JASJDA01; genus JASJDA01. The sequence goes on from JASJDA010000276.1 coordinate 1,083, forward strand.
TTGAATCAAAGCAATTATTAAGCAGCCTCCTGCCGCAATAATGCCATAAACAACTGCTAATCCTGCATCCATATTTTTTCCGCCGCTCAAGATAGCTATTACAGATGAAGCTAAAGCAAATAAAGAAACAGTAAGAATTAATAATCCTTTAATTACATTAACCAAAGGTATGAAATTCAAATAATCAAATTGAAAATATTCGTTATTTGGTTGAACGATTAGCCAAGATACCCACAAAGTAGCCAACGCCATTATTAAACTAATAAAATTAAAAAAACCATCGAGAAGAATCGCTTCTGATTGAATCCACAAACCAAAAGAGATCCCAAATGTAGACATAAATAGCGTGCCAAATACTGATAATTTTAAAGCAAATTTTTCTAGCTTTTTACTATTCATTATTTATTGTTTCCTCAAAAAATAAATTCTCTCACCTACCTTACTGACATTTGTGGTTCAAGATCGGGTAAATCAAATTGTAAAACCATCAACATCACCCAGATCGGAGACTTTTGATAAAATAAATATAACGTAAAAATAAATGTATTATTAAGTACTTAGAGAAAGAATAATGAGATTAGTTAAGAGAAATTATTAGCCCAGTACGGTTTAAACTGTACTGGGCTAAAAGTAGTAGTTATATTTGTCTACAAAATTAGTAGATATTAACAGTTGTCAGTTACCAGTTACCAGTTACCAGTTATCAGTTATCAGTTGTGAGTGGGATCGACAGTCCCCGACCTCTATAGGTAAAATGTCTCTCTTGTAGTTTAAATCCATGAGGGAGACCTGATAACTGTTCACTGTTCACTGTTCACTGTTTTAACGTCTTCTTCTGCTACCAAATCCAGCAGGTCTTCTCGTACCAGACTTGCTGCCAAAACTTGGTTTGCGATCGGCTCGAGTGGGAGATTTACCAGAAGACTCGAGATTGCTAGAACCAAAACCAGAACCGGTAGTTTTAGTACCCTTTGGAGACTTTCTAGTGGTTGTAGCAGCGTTTCTTAAAGTACCTGTAGTGCGCAATTTTTGACGATTGCTAACTGCAGCAGGCGCTTCGCCGTATTTAGTTTGATAGCGATCGACTGCTTCGTTGTAGCTGGTACCATAGCCGCCATAACCAGTCATAACTCCTCCTGGTTGATATTGTGGAGGTACGTAGTACTGAGGACTAAACAATAAATTGCCTATAGCCGCTCCTGCTAGCGCTCCAGCAAAAGGTCCCCAGAAGCTAGATTCCTGACGGACTATGACTGTTTCTTGCTGACCTGTTTGGGGGTTGGTTTGAACTTCAGTAACGTTATGAACGTATTCAATCTTGAAGTCTGGATCCAGATGCATGACAGGTTTATTGTCTTTAACTTCCAGATAGGTTCTTTGTCCAGCTTTAACTTCGTCCTCGGTTAAAGAAGCCATCTGTAATTCTGCAGTGCGATAAACTGGGGGAGATCCTGCTGGAGTGTCGAGAATCATCAAACTGTATTCCCCATTAACATCGTTATATTGTGCCTGCTGCACGGGATATTTGCCATCGCTCATGGGAGTAGTAGCAGGAGTTGCACTAACATTGTTGTTGGCGTTATTGACGTTTTGCTGTTGAGAAGCAGATTCAGTTGACGAACTACAGCCAACTGTAGTCCAACATAAAACTACGGACAATAAAACAGCGACAAATTTTTTCGGAAACATACACTAAAATTGAAGATTGATAACTGCTGATGTTAACTGTTCGAGCGCAAAAAGATTAAACTGGAACCAGTTCGGGGAAATTGAGCAAAAGTTGCTCTTCATTTAGTTCGTCTCCCAACCTTGCAGGGGAGAAGTGAACCTGAATATCTAATAATCTTTCCTGATAGTAGAGATTGATTAAGGTTTTTAAACCATATTCAAGTGCTTCCCTATCGGCAAGATTAGTTTCGAGATCAGGGGCTTCCCCCTCGAACGCTACTGCGATCATAACAACTAAATTCCGAGTTACGGGTAGGGATAGTGGTTCGTTTGGGTTATCAGTAGAAGCGTTATAGTCGGGTTCGCTCAAATAACGTTGAGCCGAGTCTGTGTAGAGTTCGGTAAAATAGTCTCCAGCTTCCCCTTCATTCCAAAATACGTTACCTTCATTAGCTGCTGATTGCCAATAGGCATTCATTTGCAAAATGTTTTGGCAGATTTCTACTAGTCCTTCTCCAATAACCCCGAAGTCTCCTTCGGATTCAACAGCTTGTAGACCCGCACGATTGAGAACTCCTAGCAAGGGAGCCACCTCATCCCCTGACAAATGTACGAACACGCGGCTAACTACGTAACGAGTTTTTCCTGTAAATTGATTAAAGCGATCGCGCAAAGAACTCATTAATACTTCTACCCATAAGTTAACTTTACTTTTTTCTAATCTACCTCAACGCAAACATAAAAAATATGTGGTTAATTCCTAGGGAAAATCTGACCGATTCTTAAAATTGGGAATATTTAATCGCTGCGAACATACGCCCATATTTACATCGAGTTAAGTGAGGTAACTAAGAACCGTGACTTTAGCAGAAATTATTGAAAAGGGTGGAATCGCAATCTGGCCCCTATTATTCTTGTCCATTCTAGCTCTAGGGACAATTATTGAGAGAATTTGGTTTTGGTCGAGAGTTTTACTCAAAGAAAAACTGATTGTTGAGAGTCTCGTAAGAGCAGCAGATCGTAACTGGGAATTAATAGAAGAGATTGTTAGATCTTATCGCGCTCATCCTGTCGGACATTTTCTCTATGCTCCCTTAAAACTTTCTCGTCCAGAACCAGATGTATTTCATCTGGCTTTAGAAGCAGCAGCAGACGACGAATTAGCCTCGATGCGCAGGGGAGACAAAGTTTTAGAGGCAACGATCGCTCTTTCTCCCCTACTAGGATTGTTAGGTACAGTTTTAGGCTTAATTAATTCCTTGCGTTCTATTCAAATTAGCGATTTAGGTACTTCTTCTACTTCTGGGGTTACTCTCGGTATTGGCGAATCCTTAATTTCTACCGCAGTAGGATTGATAGTAGCAATTATTAGTTTAGCTTTTTATCGTTTATTTCAAGCTTTTTGGTTTAACCAAGTTAGAATTTTTCGCAAGTTAGGCTCTCAGTTAGAGACGATCTACCGACAGCAATGGATAGAAGCAGAAAATAAAAATCATTCTGCTAATAATAACGTTCAAAAAACTAAATCTCTAGAAAAGTAGAGACGTTCGATAAAACGTCTCTATTTGATTGGCGATCGTTACAGGTAAAAAGTTGACATCCTCCCACCGCTAAACCCTCGTTACCTCGCGCTATAGCGGGGAATTCCCAGACCTCACGATCTAAGTTTCTGTTGCTTTCTCGTTGTACGAGTTTTTCGCAATTGCCCTTTAACACTATGGTTATCAGGTCTTACGTCCGCTCCACAGACAATCACCGCAAGCCTTGCAAATCTTTTATTTTTAATAAGGAAGTCCTTATCTTTAAGTTATTGGTGAGCAGGATAGGTTATCGGTTTTATGAGGACTTCCTTATTAAAAATAAGAAAAATCGGTCGCCCTGCGGCGAGTATATTTTTTCCAGCATTGATATCGCGGTCTATGCCTGTAGTTCCACAGCTAGGACAATCCCAACTGCGAACGTCGAGAGGCAATTTTTCAACCACAAAACCACAATGGTTACATCTTTTACTGCTGGGATAGAATCGGTCAATTTTAACCAATTCTCGCCCGTACCACTCACACTTATACTCAAGTTGACGAAACATTTCTCCCCAAGCAGCATCGGATATAGACCGAGCCAACTTGTGGTTTTTAACCATATTTCTAACGCCAAGGTCTTCAATAGCGATAGAGCTATTCTCTCTAACCAGCTTGGTTGTCAACTTGTGCAGGAAATCAGTACGAGCATCTTTAATTTGAGCGTGTATTTTAGCTACTTCAAGACGCGCTTTATATCGGTTATTAGAGCCTTTGGTCTTCCGACTCAATACCTTTTGCGCTCTTTTAAGCTTGTGATACAGTCGATTAAAATGCTTGGGATTAGCAATCTTTTCTCCGTCGCTAGTACTAATCAATCGAGAGATACCTACATCAATCCCAACTTTTTTATCAGTTGGTGGCAATTGCTCAATAGTTTGGTCGTCTACCAACAAAGAAACATACCATCTACCCGACGGGTCAAACTTGACTGTTACCCTAGATGGTTTAGCTCCATTAGGCAAGTATCTAGACCAAACTATATTAAGTGGTTCCTTACACTTGGCAAGCCACAATTTACCGTCTTTCCACTTAAAAGCCGACTTGGTAAACTCAGCCGACCCACCATTACGCTTTTTCTTAAACCGAGGATAGCCCGCTCGCTTTCCCCAAAAGTTAGCAAAGGCTTTTTGGAGATGTCTGAGACACTGCTGCAAAGGTACACAACTAACCTCGTTAAGAAAATCAAGCTCAGTGGTCTTTTTCCATCCAGTCAAAAAACTAGAGGTTTCTTTGTAACCGACTATCTCTTTTTTGGAGTACCAGGCTTCGGTTCTAGTTGCCAAAGCTTTGTTGTAAACAAGTCGAACACAACCTATTGTCCGTCGCAAGAGATTTTCTTGTTCTGGAGTTGGGTAAAACCTATATTTGTAGGCGCGTTCGGTCATTTACAGCAATTAATTTATTCACTTTCACATTGTAACACACTTTTCTGTAAAAACATAGTAGGAGGCGGCGTTTCCTCCCCCGCGCTTCATATGTTTAGCGGGGGTCTCCACGCCGAAATCAGATGAGAAAAAGAACCTCTGTCACGAAAAAAAAACCAACGGCGGCTGTTGCAGTCCGTCCGATGAAGCTTTGGCAAGATAATTCACCCGATCGCGAGATACGCATCGAAATTATTCCGCTAATTGACGTTATTTTCTGTATTTTGACGTTTTTTATTTTAGCGGCTGTGGGTTTGTCCCGACAGCAAGCAATTACTTTGGATTTACCAAAAGCAAGTACTGGCAAACCGCAAATGCGGGAGATGTTGGTAGTTAGTTTAGATGATTCCAATCGATATTATGTAGAACAACAATTGGTCAGCAAACATCAGCTAGAACAAGCGATCGCCAACTATCACAAATTAAATCCTAGCGGCGTGATGGTGTTACACGCTTCTCGCAATGCTAGTTACAACGAAGTAATAGAGGTGCTAAACGCTTTACGCAAGGTAGGAGGCGATCGGGTCGCACTAGCAACTCTACCAGGAGAGTCGAAAAAAACAGTTAAATTCAATCCCTATCCCTATTCTAATCCCAACTACATTCCTTACAGCAAACAATGGTTCAAAAATAGAAATTATGTTACTCCTTCACAGCCAAACCTAAGGGAATACAATTACAATCTAAATAATCCTTCAATTAATATTCCTACTGCTCCTAGCAAAACTCTAGACAATACTTTTACTACGCCGATCGATACTCCAGTAAATAATCTTTCAAATCCAGAGACTAAGACGAAAACAATTGGAGAAAACAAGTCAAAAGATTGAATGATTAGTGAGGTATTTCTAGGTTTTTTGTAACCTAATTTTGACAAAATCACGGCGTACCTTGGAACAAAAAAAACTCCCAAGCCTTCTAGCCTTGGGAGTGTGAAAATAACAGGAGAAGTCTAACTAGAGCTCAATCTTTTAAATTCATTTTCTATAGCCATAACCCAAAAATTATCACTATCTTTGTGACGAAAAAGTTCTCTAGAAGAATTTTCCTGTTCTTTAAGTAAGTAAGCGATAAAATCAGTAATTTCTGCGGCTACTTTATCGGAATTTTTACCAGGAATAGTAAAGTCAAATTGACCTCGAAACAAGAGATATAGCTTGTCGGGGTTTGAATTTAATCTGTACCAGAGCCAGAGTTGGTGGGTGTAATTTGGGAAGGTTCTATAGGGTTGAAATCTCTCGCCAGGAAGCTGTCTGAGGTGTTCGCATCTAAGTATGTGTCTTGCTTGGAATCGGGTTGAGGGGAGAAAACCGCTGTAGGAACGGATAATCCTTCCACTTGCTTCCATACGGGAGAATTCCTGATTTGCTTCAGGTGCAATTGATTGTTTTCTGCTTGCTCCTGTTTCTTTTCTTTTGACATATTTTGTCACTACATTGCTTATTCTTGACATTATTTAATACGATCGCAAAAACTGAATATGAAAGCGAATATTGTTGACAAGATCTAACCGATCGCTGATTTAAAAATAACCTTTGATTTAGGGTGACGACCAACGTATTTTTACTGAATTTTGACACTCGTATATTATTAAACAGGTCGAAACGAGCAAATTTTATCGACCCAATCCGCAATCATTTGATTTTTTCCTGCTATAAAATGGCAGTCCAAAGTATTTTGTAAACTTATTTATCAAACAAAGAGATTGTAATTTCTCAATAGCTAAAATCTATATACTTTATACAGAACTTTACTAATAAAGCAATACCTTTGCTAGCTTAACTGCTAGTTAACAAAATAATGAAGTTATTAATTCGTAGCACGCTGTTAATAAGTTTAGTGGGAGGCTCTATTTTAGGAGCGATTACCAGCGTCAATCAATCCCTTTCATGGCTGTCCACCGCCCCAGCTCAAGCTTTGCCACTTGCAGATATTCAAAAAAAGCTGAAAACAATTCCTGTGTTTATCCTAACGGATAAGAGCGGTAAGGAGGCAATTACAGTATCAGTTCAGGAAGGCAACAGCAAACAGCAACTCGGCATCTTTTTCTTCAGCCCCAAAGACGCTGAGGCGGTTCTGAGGGAATTAAGGGTTCAAAAGCCGCAGATGAGTCAGAATGCTCAAATTAAAACCATTAACCTGAATGAGGCATACGAACTTGCCCAGCAGCCTGCTCGAAACAGAACCGAACAGAATATAAAGATTAGTTTTCAGCCCTCAGCCCATGAAGTCAAAAAGGCTATTCAATTACTCAAATCGCGGGGGCAAAAGATCCAACAATTTAACGGAGTTCCTTTGTTCTATGCAACTAAGGGGGACAATAAGACCTTAATCTCTGTAGAAATTCTAGATGAGCAACAACGACAAGTCGAAAAAGTAGTCATTCCCGTATTTTTTAGTCAACAAGATCTTGAAGATCTATTGGCAGATATGCGCCAACAAAATCCTCAACTGGGATCTGAGGCCAAAATTCAAATTACCAGCTTAGACGATTTGGTAACTCTGATGAAAGATAGTAACCAGTCTGAGATCCAACAGATTGTCTTTATGCCCTCAACTGAGGCTTTGGAGTTCCTTCGCAAACAGTAAGTAAGTAGTATCTCGACAAACTGGTCGTCAAGACAGAGGTGAAAACAGTGTCGGTTAAGTTTTTTGTTCGCACTAGCGTTACTTTGATTGCTATTAGTCACCTACTAACTGCTACCGCTTGGGCATATCCAGGTAACAGACACAGGTACGATTGTTACGATAAAAGAACGAACACTTTTAAGTTCGGTTCTCCCAGAAATGAATCCAGTAATCGGATTCGGTGCGTTACTAATCCCCATCTCAACAGATCGCGATCTTCAACCTCAAGAAATCGTCGTTCAACAAGAAGTAGAACCAGACAAGCCCAAACTAGACAACGAGATTATCGCTACGTCAACAGAAATAGAGTTCGTTACCGCTCAAATACTAGTGGCTTGACATTCGGTTTGGGGATACTCACAGGGGCTGTTATTTCCGATCTTTTTAGACCTTACTGGTGGTATGGTGGCTTGTATTCAGGAGATTTCGTAAATATCGGCGATACCTATATCGGTGATATCGGTGATGTAGATATCGGTGATGTAGATATCGGTGATGTAGATATCGGTGATACAGATATTGGCGATGTAGATATCGGAGATACAGATATCGGAGATACAGATATCGGAGATTTAACTGAAGAAGATGACTTTTACAGTGGAGAATATGAGTTTGGTAGCGATGACTTGAATGATGGAGATTCTTTTGATTTGGATGTAGACGATTTTGGAGACAGCAGCGATTTTATTGATGATGGCAGTTTTTATGATGGAGGGGACTCAATTGATTTCGATATGGGAGACTATTGGTAAGCTGCGCAACAAAGTACAATAGAACACGCTTTAATTTACCCAAGACTCACTGGCTTGATGCTGCTTCAGTAGCTGAGGTTACCAACTTAAAAGTCAAAACTTGTCAACCATTGGTGACATACTCCTACACTGATACTGGCGTATACAGTGTAGGCTTCTCACCAACTCCAGGCAACCCTTCGGATACTCGGTGAGCTTTAAGAACGGAATGCCCTACCGCTCTATTTTTTATATTT
>JASJDA010000277.1 GCA_030065755.1 Prochloraceae cyanobacterium
GCGTATCCTTTGATTACATACCCCTCATTTTGAGCAATTTCTCGAAATTGGTTGAGAGCATAAGTTTTCCCTGCGCCCGCTTTTCCCTGCCAGCCGATAAAGCGATCGCCTGTCGTAGCGGCAGTGACGAGCGCGTCTCTTTGACCTGATGTTAAACTCGTATTCTCCAAGTCAGCTAAAATCAGTACTCGAGCGGCTATCGGGTCTACTGAATTTTTATTATCCTGTACGAGACGAATCGTATCTATTTCTCTAAACAGAGCAATAGTAGTAGTGTTTTCTCGATTTTCAGCAAAAAGCAGAGTGTTTTCTTTATAGTCTAATTCTTTTTGCAGTTCGTCCCAATCGTACTTTCCCGCTTCAGAGAGTACGAATTTTTCCAGAGCGGCGCGCTTGAAATTTACGTTTCGCTCGCTGCAATGGGCGATCGCGTCAGAGACAGCAACGTCTAAAGACGCAACTTTGGCGGGTTGGTTTTTGGTTTGAGTTAGGGGCTGCGGATGGCTTATCTTAACCGCTGAGGCTTCTTTTTGCCAATATTCCTTTAAATCGTCGCGATTTATTTCTTTATCCTTGGCTATTCTGGTAACGAGCGCGGCATATTCCTTTTCTTTGCTAGAAGCGTTTTTCCCTGCTGCTTCTTTAATTTCCAGGCTGCGCTTGGAGAAGGTTTCTAGTTGTTCAATAGTGTATCCTTTTATCTCGAACAGTCCGTTTTCTTTGCGCTCGATCTCGTAACCCAGTTTTCCGATTTCGCGAGCTAAATTGTTTCTATAAATTTGCCCCAACAACATTTTGTTGCGATAGATTTCCTCGTTATGGTGGCTGCGCCACTGCCCTCTCTGTAACTGAGTCGCGTTTAAAATTACGCAGTGAGTGTGGAGTTGGGGGTCTTTTGCTCTGCTGGTGTCGTGATGAAATTGACCTACTATTAGGTTGTCTGTGTTAATAACTTGACGACCTTCTGGAGTACTGATTCTAGCTTGAGCGTAGCGTTCTTGGATGACTTCTAAAGTTTGTTCGACAGCTTTTTTGTGAGCTTCAATTAAAGCTCGCTCGCCATCCACTAACCCTTTAATTGATACACTTTTTGGAGCGCTAAAAGTACAGTCTACTCCTGCACGGTGTTTGTCTGGATCTACTTTTCTGCCGCTTAAATCTATTTCGCCGTTGGGACTTTTGCCGTGGAGTAAATTTTTAAAATCTTTGCTGTCGATAGCTCCGCTTAGCCCCAAACTTTCAGCACCTTTCCCCCACCATCGAGAATGCTGTTTGGCTTCTTCATTGGTGTAATAATTTTCCTGCCGGTAATATTTTTCCCCTTGTTTGGGACTAATTGTAGTTATGCTCAGCATAATCTAGAAGTCTAGAAGTCTAGGAAGTTATTGGATTCGTTTGGGTCGAAGTCGTAGTCAGTACTGTCAGGGCCAGATCCAGAATTGTCTGACTCTGGGTCGAAATCGTAATCTCCTTCTTGCGTCTCCGTATTCTTTTCTAGTTGTTCTGAAGTTATTAGGAATGTGCTTTTGGAACGACCGGTGCCAGAAGGAATCTCGCAGCAAGTGGGTTCGTTAATTGTCGGATACCGCTGGTAGTCGAAGTGAATTAGAGTGGGGTCGAATTGGCCAATTTTAATGTAAGCTTGTAGGTCGGGGAGATTCTGAAGCTCTGATGGCATGACTACGGGACGAACTTTAATAGTTTTGCTCACGCTATTGCGATCGCTCGCTGGATGGTTGCCAAACTGGATGGAGCTATTAATTTCTTCCACTTCCTGTTCCCCTAACTCCAGTGAGTTGTGTTTAGCAGTATCGGGGTCGGGAGAGCGGTAGATTAGTTTGTTTTGGAGACCTTGGAAGATTTCGTTAGCGCCTTCAGAGCCGTAAATATTTTTGAGCTGTTCGGGAGTTTGGTAGCCGGCGACTACGGTTGCTTTGTATTTCCTGCCCTGGCTGAGAAGTTTTCCTAAAGTGGGTAGCTGTCCCAGTCCTGGCAGTTCGTCAGCTATTAGCCACAAATGAGAATTTTCTTTGTCTTCTTCTCTTTGAAGGACTCCTAGAGTAGCCAAGTCAAACCAAGTTCTCAGTAGAGGTTTAGAAGCCGCTAAGTCCTGGTCACGGACTATTAAAAACACCCAATCGTTTCCTGGACTGTTAGCCCATTCAGTCAGGCTGAAAAATTCTTTGTTTTCGCTCCAGTGGTTGAGGTGGCGGAGGAAGTTTAGCTTGAGACTGGCAGTTGCCATTACACCTGCCGCTTGATCTGGAGCGCCCAACAAAGACGGACTAATTCCGCCCTGTAGTTTTTTTAGAAGTTCTCCCACTGGCGAAGTAAGGTTGCCCCAAAGGTCATCTATGTTTTTGCTTATTCTCAGCAAATCTGCTAGCAAAGCTCTACCTGCTGGAGCAAAAAATTTGTCGTTGCGATCGAGTTCTATTAAAGCTTCTGCGAAAAACTCTTCAGGGGCATTTTCCCTCCAAAACTCCCAAGGTTCGCTGCGTTTGTCGTAGAGGCTCAGTATGAAATCCCCTGGTTGACCGAATCTAGCGTAATACTGACCGTTGAGGTCAACTACTAGAACCTTTTGATTGCTTTTATTTTCTAACTGGCGCAGGATACTGTTGATTGCTTGGGTTTTGCCCACGCCGCTAGCGCCAACCACGGCCAGGTGTCGATAAGTTAAATGTTCTGGAATTCTTACCTGTTCTCGTCCCAGCCAAACGTCAAAGCAGGTTTCGGAGTATCTTTTATTGACTTCCGCAATAAGGGCTTCTGGAGAGAGCAGTAAAGCTCCGCGAACGTATCTTTCTTCCTTGAGGTGCTGACCTCGCTTTACAAAGTAGGTTCTAAGTCCGATAGCGCTTGAAAAAGTTCCCAGCCCGAAAACTATTTTACAGCCTTGCAGGATTCCTGCTAGCTGAAGCATTGTCGGCTGTAAAACCTGGAGGTTGTAATTGGCATTGTCACTGCACCCAAAAGGTATGTGGCAGTAGAGCCAACTGTAGAAATATAGATTGACAGCCTCAAAAGCATTTTCTGGAGCAAACAGTCCGAACCAGGTCATAGCGCCGAGCAAACCCAGAAACATCGACAGCAGTATTAGGCGAATAAAATTCTGAAACCCTATCTGCCAAGAGTTCGTAGTAATTTCTTGTCCGAAATTTGTTCCCCTCATAGCTCTCTACAGGTAACGATTGACCTCTTCTCTAATTTTTTGAGCTGTTTGCAGGCGACGCTTTTCTAGTTGTTCGGCTCTATCAGTGGCCTCTCTATTTTTCTGCGCTTGGATCTCGATCGCGCCTCGCACGTATGCACTGTCGATCAGTCCAGACTCCAATAACTGGCAAAGTCGCAGAAGCACCAGTTCTATATGAGCCACTTTATTGCTCAGATTTTTAAAGGCTTCAGTGAAAACTTCCAGCTCGTTTGGATTTTCAAGAGATTCCATCTCCTGGAAATTTAAACGTATTTTAATGAGATCTTCAACGCTAACTCCAAGACGCTTTGCTTTTTCGTAAAGCTCTTGTTGTTGCTCGCTTCTCAAATAAATTCTGTGATGGCCTCCAGACCCCTTTTTCGGTCTTGGCATATGTTTCGGACAATTAAAATTAATTTGTATTGGTTATTTTGCCACTTACTCGGTCGCTTTTATCTTCGATTTTAAAGATATTGACTTTTCTTTACAATTATTAGTTTTAACAGACTTTTATACTCGGACAATTATCGAGTTTAATCCATATATTTTCTTAATTTTAATCGGACAAAAAAAATTAAACTGATCCTAATAATCGGACACTTACAATCTTTTCCTACTATAAACTTCAACAATTTTTCGGACAAAGTGTTGCCATCTCGAATGGCGTTGGGTGTGCTGCTGCGGAGCCACGGAGCGATAGCGTAGTGGCGTAGCTCCTCATGGGGGTCTGGGGGGCTACCCCCCAGCAGAATCGAAAAACGCTCCAGAAAACCGAAACAAAGTGGTTCTCTCTGCCCGTACAGGGAAACTGGAGCCAGCTTCAGAGAGAGCTTGAGAGCATTAACTTTCTTCTGTCGATATTGCCAGCTTAAACCCGTAAGTCAGATGGTTAATTTTTAGGCGCTTAATTATTCCGTTGGTTTCGAGGTTTTGAATCGAGCGGTTAACTTGCTGTGGATTATTTTTTAACCTTCTAGCTATCTCTGTTTGGGTGATTGACGAGTTGAAATATTGGTCTGAGTCTGAAAGTAATACCAGCAATACTCTTAAATCAGCTCCTTGTAGTGCTTTATTAGCAGCAGCAAAGTTAAGCCAGTTGGCAAAATCGTCACGCATTACCTTATAAGATCAATGTTTACCTTATATGATGATTCTCTAATAAAAAAAATGCGCGCTCCGAGTTGCTTAATAAATCTTGATGGACTCTGAAAGTCTTGTCAGTAAATGCTTCTAGAAGCGTGGGCTAATTGTCTGGGGTATGACCCTGAATTATTCAGGGGATACCCCACGGGGTATTCATGATATATTCAGTGGGGTAGCGCGGTCTAGCTACAAAGCCAATACAAGCAGCAGTAGAGGTTAAAAATGCCTTGCAAAAAAGAACTGGCAGAAAGATTCAATCTAGGTAGTAATACTGTTTATCGAACTTTACAATGCACTCCTCTTGGCACTAATAAAAAGGATTATTCCGAAGAAGAAATACAAGAGTTTTTTGTACCTGCTAGGGAAATGCTAGATGTCGGTCAAACTTATCAACAAGTAGCTCAATATTTTGGTATTAAAGACACTCCGTTAGATGAAGCTGATAAGCAAGAAAGTTCAACAAATCGCGAATCTACTTCTTCTGCTGGTGCAGGCAGTACTGGTGTTTCTGCAGAACAGGTAGTAGAAGCCGAGCTTAGTGTTGCTGCTGCTGTGGCGGTAGACGAAGTGGCTGCTAAAAGTGTAAAAAATGTAGCTCCTTACGTCGGCGATCTATTAATGCACAAGCTGGCAGAGGAATTACAAGAAGGCGGAGCTATTAGAGAGTCGATCGACAATATGAATCGCTCGCTAAAAGAACGCGATGTAACTAATTCTGTTAAATCTGTCAATGCAGGTGCGGCTTTTTTGCTGGAGAAGATGAAAGCGCGACCTCTACAACTGACGGGCGCGCCGAAACAAGTAGCCCAGCTACCGGAAGCAGCGTCTATCGAACCTTGCGAAAACAACTCGGAGGAACAATCCGAAAGTTAATTGTTGCTGAAAATTCCGAGTTAGTTGAGGAGTTGACGGCAGCTTGGTCGCAGGTACATCAAAAAGAAGCAGAGTTTCTTGATAAAGAAGAACGCATCAATAAGACGATCGCTTTTTTATCCCCCGTTTATCGAGAAAAAACTAAAGACGGGAAGATCGAAGTATTTGTAGAGCGAATATTTCTTTGGCGCAGACAAGCTGTAGCTATTTCCCGTTCCGAAAATCATTTAAAAACGATCGATAAAATTCTCTCTCGAGCAAAAAACAGCATACTGCCGGCGATCGAAATCTCTATTCGCGACTATTCAGCTATGCTCCAAGACGAACGAGAATTTTTACACTTAGCGTTTCGTTGTGCCGGCAAAATAAGAAATGAAAGCTCAACCTTCTAACCCCAAGCAAAGAATGTCGAAGGCTTCTTTTTCCCAGCCTAATTACTCCAATTTGGTTTTACCCGTGGTGTCTCTCGTAGGTTGTTTGGGGTTGCTGTGGGGGGTTCAAAATGTAGTGAATAGCTTCAAGTATCCTTTGAGGGGCTTGGAACTTAAAGATGTCGCTGGTTTGAATGCGAAGAAAGCAAGGCACTCTAAAAGCCCTAAGTACGGGTTGAAAGATGTTCGGGTTCCCCAAAATCAAAACCAAGTCTATATTGTTCTGCGGGATATTGGGAGTGAAGATGGAGACATTGTAACCCTAAAGGTTAACGGTCAAGTAATAGCTGCAAACGTTTTTCTTCGTAATGGTGGTAATTCTGTTCCCGTCAATGTTCGCCCTGGGGCTAATTTGGTAGAGATATATGGGGTACGGGATGGGGTAGGCGGGATAACTTTAGCTGCCGATGTCAGTACCCAAGGCAATATGACAAATACTCCTTTTCCTCCTGGAGCTACAGCTAGTTTCTATATTGTTCGTTGAGGGGTGTCGATATTTGTAAAAAAAGAAGCTGATTTTTCTTTGACAGGCAGGTACTTCTTCAGTTTTAATAAGTTTTTCTGCAATCGCCAGAAGATTTCTTTTGTGCGAGTGTCTTTTTTGATTAGCTCTACTTTTAGACTGGTTTTTATTTTTTGGCTTTGATGATTATAGTGTAATAGGTAGATCAACGCTTGTTACTGATGACCCCTTTGCTGCCAAATAGAACTGTTGCCGGTCAAAAATTGGCATTACAACTAAAACCTTATACCAACCGCTCGGATGTCATAGTTCTAGCACTCCCTCGTGGTGGAGTACCTGTTGCCTTTGAAATAGCCAAAATACTTGCTCTCCCATTAGATATCTGCTTAGTCAGAAAATTAGGTTTACCCGACTCTCCAGAAACCGCGATGGGTGCTATTGCTACCGGAGATTTGATGATTCTCAACGAAAATTTGCTCCCCTCGCTCGAAGTGGCTCCACATATCTTTGCCCAGATCTTAGCAATGGAAAAAGAAGAATTATTGCGAAGAAATCGAGTCTATCGAAAAAATCGTCCTTTCTCACAAATACGAGAACGCACCATAATTCTAGTCGATGACGGCATGGCTACAGGTTCTACTATTCGCGCTGCTCTTACCGTTTTAAAAAAACAACAACCTCAAAGCATCATAATTGCCGTTCCCGTTGCTCCCCCCTCAATTTGTCAGCAATTAAAAGCCGAAGTGGATAATATTGTTTGTCTGCTCCAACCTGAAAACCTTTATTCGATCTCGACTTGGTATGAGAAATTCCCTCAAACTACTGATGCCGAAGTGCTCGAGCTCTTACAAATAGCCAGTTCATTCCCCATCGGTTTATCATTAATGGAGCTGTCCCCAGAGAATTCTCAAAATGCAAGTAAATCCGCGAAAGTTCTTAAAAATCGACATCGAGTAGGATTACCAGATCCTCTCTTTGCTCGCCTCAAACTTTTGTCCAACGAACAGAAAAGACCAATGAATCAAATACTAGCAGAAGCGCTGTCAGCTTATTTGAATAAACAAAGTTAAAGTACAACCATTTAGGAAAAGCTGGCAGTTCGGCTCACATCGAAGCCGTTCGATGGGTCGCCAATCGCTTTATAATTACCCAATTTGTAAGAGTGTGGGGAAACCTCGCCGATGCTGCGAGGCGATAACCTCTGTCCTGTGGGAATAACCTTTAAAACCTCGCGGCATCGTGCCGAGGTTTCCCCACACTCCCCAGAACATCTTGAACTTTTTAACAATTATCAAAGATATTTTCATACTTTTTCTCACCTTTTCTCACTTACAAATTCCCAGAAAAAATGAACAATAAAAAACAAGAAGAGATTAAAAAACTAAAAATTGCTCAAATAAAGGAGTGTTTCGATCGTGTTTGATTTTGTTAGCACTTTATCTCCAGATCTATATTTTAAATTTATGGTTTTAATTACAATAATCATAGAAGCAGTTGGATTAGCATTTTTTATTTCTCGGAGTAGAAAAAAAATACAATTAAAATAAATATACTTTAATTGCTAGTTTCTATCTCATCATGCACCAATTAGCTGTAACAGTTTTCGGCATGGATCGCGAGCGCTTAATCCGAGCCTCTACTAACTTTTCATTGAGGCGCTCGCACTTCTAAACAACACAATTAAACTAAACGGTTTATTCATTAAAAAAATCGACTAGCCTAGTCGAATAGAAAACAAATCTTTGTTAAAATTACTAGCCACAGAGCTAGACACTATCATTTTGCCTTTGACTTGACTATTATATCTAAAAAAACCAAAGTAGTACAACAGTACGATACAGAAAATCTGTTGATTAATTACAATAAATACAAAAGTATTAAAAATTCAGCCGATTGCAGCATCTCCACGTTAATCGGCTTTGTCCAATATAGCTAGAACAATAATGATAAATAATTTTAACATTGAATTAGCAAAACAGTTAGTCGAATCTGGGGAAGATTTTCCCGTTGACCTCGATCTACTTTGGCAGTGGTGCGGATTTGACAGCAAGTTTGATGCCGAGAGAAAAATACTCTATCAAATCGATCCTCAAAAAGAATATCGAATATTAAATGACACTCCCAGTCCTAAATGTATGTTGAGCGTGGGGGGAGCAAGAAAATTAGCTTTTCTTAATTATCAAAACAAGAAAGCTCAGGATTTTATCAGGATCTTGGATGAGGTTGTAAGCGATTATTTCATGCCTATTGCATTTTTAACGGCTATAGAAGAACAGTTAAAATTCCCAGAAATTTACGGCGATTTGAATTGATTTGAATTCCTCTTCTTGCTTCTTTTTAAATTCAACTATTAATTAGCAAAACATCAAAAGTTTCTTTGATTTTTTGAGAAGCTAATTGAGAAATTTCATTTATCAATTTTTGATTCATTTTCGGTGGTTTGCATTCAGGAGCTATCATGAATTGGCAAAATATTTTTGTCTTTTTTCCCTGTTTTTCCCACTTGGGCAAAAACAAAACAGGATAATCAACATCGTTAATTCTCAATATCCCTGGTTGATGACTTATGTCGTCTTCAGTCAATTTTGTTTTAGCTTTTTCTAGACTTTCTGGCAAAGAAACATTATCATCAAAAGTAACTTCTATTTCCTTCTTTTTCCCAAAGTTAGGGTCAAAACCTTTTCTTTTCTTTGCATCGCCCATTTTTTTATTCAGTATAGAAATACTATAATTCTATAGTACTATACCTGAGTCAGCAATCAACTTAGTATAGGTTTAATTAATGTGCGTAAAAATCCGCCATGCGGATCGCCACGCTGATCGCACCTATGCGGACTTAATATTTTTTTCTTCTTCTTCTGCTAATGCTTTCTCGATCGCTTCTCTACAAATATCACGCCAATTAGGAAGCTTGCCCGATTTAATTGCTTCTTTAGTAGGCTTATCTACTTTAAATCCTAGACTATAAATCAAAGGATGTTCTCTGTCGGTTGTATAAGTTGTTGAAGATCGCGGCATTTTTTTTTTGATTCTTTATACACACTTATAGTATAACCCAAGGTTACTTGGGTGTTGATGAAACAATACTATTTAACATCTTTACAGCCAGGTTATCCTGGCTTATACTAAAAGAGTAAACAGCAAAAAGCGACCGCGTAAGAATTGGAACCTCTGATCGATCGCTTTTGCTATTCAGCCTCTTTAGAAGAGGACAAAACGCATGAAAAATTGTAATTCTGCTCAAACTTTTCTTGAGCAAGACTTATCTACTATTCTACAAGGACTGTCAATAGTAGAAGATAGAGTTAAGTCTAT
>JASJDA010000278.1 GCA_030065755.1 Prochloraceae cyanobacterium
CCCTTCATTTACTTCTCCAGACAACAAATCATTTCTAGTTAACCAGTAACTCAGTTTATTTTCTACATCCGCTGGTAAATTAACTATGACGTCGTTTTCACAAGCTAACTCATAAATTCTATCTGTATTTTGAATTTCCTTTGACATCAAAGCTGTTTCGTCATTTTCGACGGAAAATCCGATCTTCTTGAAACCTTTACTGTTTAATTCGGCTACATCTGGATTATTGATGTCTGCATCTATTAAGGTATACTTAACCTTATAAAAATCGTAAGTATAGATTAAACTATTAGTACAAAAACTTTTACCTGTTCCGCCTTTTTTTCCGCCTATTAATGTTACTTGTCCCACGGGTTTCTCTCCTTTTTTTATTGAGTAGTGAGTAGTGAGTAGTGAGTAGTGAGTCAATTAGATCGGGGGTGAAAGTCGTTCTACTTTTATTAGTGTTATAAGTTCTCATAAACCTATAAGCTATCCGGCTTTTACTTACTACTCACTACTCACTACTCACTACTCATGACTTTTTATGCTGATAAATCTTGAAAATATTCTTGCTCGTAGTGAGTTGTATTCACGAAAAGATTCCAAACATCGGCAAATCTTACTCCTAGATTTTGTGTAATAAATGATTCTCGTTCGTAAGAATTGAGGTTTAAAATTTCTATCAGAGGCGGAAGAGTCTGAATATTACTCTGACTCTTAACGCTATCTAATTCTGATGAAGAGACTAAAGGGATATTTCGTTCGTTACAATACTGAAATAATTTATCCTTGATAAAAATGCTACTCCCCCCACCATAATAAATGACATTGACCCCAGAACACTCTACCTCATATAAAAACTTAGATATCAATTGCCAGTAGTGAAATTTAGCCGCACTTAAAGCTGATTTAATGATTTCAAGGTGCTTATTTCTTTGAGCTGGTGAAGTTTCTACTAAGAGACGAGAATAATCTATTAAAGTCAGTAATCTAGACAGTCTTTTTTGTTGTTGAACGTCCACATATTCTTCGGTTGTTGTGACGATCGTTTCTTGAATTTTTTCACGAGAAATACCTGGAAGTTTTTGGGCCGCAAAATCTAATAAATGGTAAAATCCATAGTCAGTACTAGTACTTAATACTGGAGAAAAATCCCCCTGGTCAAAAAATAAACAACTAGTATTGCGATAGCCAAAGATTAGTACCGCTGCCCTTTTTAGTTTTTTCCAGTCAGCTCCTAGTCTCCGTTTAACTTCTAAAGCTAGTCCCACCCCCTCTGGAAAATGCTTATAAAAAGCTAGATTGGCTTTAATGCGATGGCCAGAAAACCAATATCCCTTCAAAGCTGATTTAAGTGCTGCTTCTAGCTGACTACCATTTCCGTACTCTGAATATGGTAAAAGGCAGCATAAACTTAAAGTAAATGTATCTGGAAGCAACTTTTCACTGACGGCAATTGCTCCTACTGCTGCTAAGATTTTGGGTACAAATCCAAAATGTTTTAAACTTCTGATACTGCTAGTAGCTCCGAGATCTGATGCTAATTTGCCCACTGCGTAGTATTTTTTCTCTTTTCTAGGGGGCAGTTGCAGCCATCCTGATATCTCTGAGGATAATTGTTCAATATTTTGAAGAAAACTTGGATCAAGCAGTCTTATTACTTCAGGTTGGGCAACTAAATGCTTCACACTTTCTGGTTGTTCATCTCTAAAAACCCTGTAGATAATCTTGCTCAGAGATGTGCCTCCGTCATAGGTCATTACTAGAGTATTCAATTCAAAATCCTCCTACACCATTGCTAATTTACTGATGGCTCCGCTAACAAAACTTATTCCTGAAGAAATAGCGTCTTTAATTTCGTTCATGTTATTGACCACTCCTTGGTGAATGGCCATACCATTGAGTGTCATTATTGTCGTGGCTAAACTGGGAGCAAATACTGCTAAATAAAAAATAAAAGCTAGATCGGCTATGGCCTCTAAGCCAGAATTGACCATTACCCACGCCATCAATCCTGTGATGATGCTATATCCGAGGGAGATGCCCCACAACGATATATATCCAATTATCCAACCGATTATGGCTCTTCCTTGTATCGGCAGTAGGGAAAGGCCCAATGCTAATGGTGAGACTAATGCTGATAATAACAATGAGATTTCTAGAGTATTGACGAAAGCCCATTGCAAACACCAACCAATTGCTTTTAAAATTTTGGCATAACCAGATCTAAACCCATGTGCAATTATTGTCTTAACACCAGGTATTTGCATTATCGCGCCGGCCGGTCCTGGGAGTTTGGGATTAAACCCGATCACTCCTCCTAAAAAATCCCGCAACCCCTTTAAACCGCCCCTAATTCCAAAAGCATACGCTGCTTCCTCATTGTCTCCGTGAAGCGCACGGATCTCCTCCATTGCTCCATTTACGCATGTTTTAAGCTCTTCTCCTGATTGGCCTTGACACGGTTTAATCGCCGCGTCGATCGCGTCTAGCTCATTTGAGGTAATTTGATAGACGATTAAACTGTCCTTCAAATTAAAATCCCCAATCTTTATTTGATATATTTGATGGGTTTCATGTACGGCAAAGTTTCTCACTATTTTTAAGGTGGAAGCCAACAAATAACCGTTATGCCCCAGGAAAAAGGCTATGACCACAGGCCAGACAAACATTGAGATTAACGCCGAATAATCTTGCTGGCGAATAAAATCCATTCCCTCTGTTAAGACCAGATAGATTATGGAGAGAAATGCCAACTTCAAACCTAGACTGACTAAGTTATCCCAAAGATAATTTAGTCGGGGAGCGAAAATTGTATAATCCCAAACCTTATTCCAAGATTCGTAAGTGTTTTTGCCTAGCTCAAAAGTTTGGTTTAGTATTTCACTTGCATTTGTTATTTGGCCTACTGCTGCGACTGTGGTTGAAGCCAAATTACCTAATATTTGGATTGGTAGCATACGGCATTTGCATCCCCATTATCAGTTATCAGTTATCAGTTATCAGTTATCACTTATCAAACTGATAACTGATTTAATTCTTGCCAGTGAGATGTTTGTCAAATTGGATTTCTAGACGCTCCTCATACTACTCCAATCATTGAAGCGAGCACATCCCCCAAATTACTCTAAATCGACTCTGAAAAAATTCTCGCGCCTTTTGCAAGTTCCTCTACTACTGAAATTTGACGCTCTTGGGGAGGCAACGCCATTATATTGTGACGAATTCAATTGCTCAATATGTCTTTTACACTGCACAATCTCGTTTCATATACCTTTGAGAAAAACAAACGAGACAATATTGCTGATGTTTCCGAAGAATCTTTAGACCCAATGGAACTGCAAGCGCAGCGCTATGAAGTCTGGAAGCAATACGAGGACTCTCGACCTGTTGATGCTGATTCCTGGAGCTGCAGCGAAGGATTGGCCGAATGGCTTTATTCTCGTATCAACGAATTCAGCTTCAGTTCAAAGGGATTGCACGGGGAACAAAAAGCAACACTTACCTTGAAGCTGCAACAACTAGCGACCAATGCCTCTTGTCCTCTTGAAATCGTTGACAAATTAAATAGTTTATCCCAATTTCTGGATAAACATCCCATAGTTTTCACCTACTAATTTAACAAAAGACCAAGATTTTATTATTCTTGGTCTTTTTTTTACTTCTCCGCTCAAATTAGTGAATGCGGCTTCGCCTTTATATGGTGACGAATTCAAGGATTCTTCATGATATCTGGCTTTGCTGCCGAATCGATTTTCAACCGCAAATTAGCTCAATGTCCCAAAATTAAGGCCGTTAAGTTTGATAGCAACGTCTTAATTAAAATAGCTAATTCGACCCGAATCGGTCGAAGGCGGTTAGAATTAGCGAGACCTTATCTCACCAAGGAATTCGGCATTCCGGTGCGCAACAACGAGGAACTTTACCGAATTGACTTCGACTGGAATGCCATTCCTGCATCTGTCATCCTCGATCGCGTCAATCGCAATCGATCGCTGCTTTAACTTTCTGGGCTGGACAATTGCCATCGACTTCTCTGTTAACCCAGACGCGATCTCATCAAAATTGAATAAACTCCAAAAACTCAGACCTATGTGGTCCTCTGCTGGTATCGATCGCACTGCTGTTTGTTTTATTAGGGGAGAAGAAATCTCTGACCTAAAATCAGCTTTATTAAAAGTTACTCGCTCCCCTAAAACGATTGCGCGCCGCTACGCGGATCCGCGAAAGCGGATCGATCTCTAAACTGACAACATCTTTATTATAGGATATCAGAAATCATCTGATATCTTATTTTTTTTGTCCAAACAAATGCTGAAAAAAATGATTAACAATATTCGAGATTTTTTGTCTAGGTTAGTTACAAAAATTCAAATCAAATGGATGGAACAATATGGAGATTTTGATGAAAGCGGAAGATATACCGTAACCAAATCCGTTCCCACTTGGGTACATCTTGCCCAAAGAAAACTAGGTTATTTGGCTTTGAGTTTAGATCCCAGAAAAATAGAAGATATCGAAATAATTGTCGAAGATAACTTGGACGAGATTCTTAATAAAGAAATCAGCCAATAAAACCAAGTTTATTTACTAATTAATATACGCTCCTATCTTTTTTTAGATAGGATTTTTTTTTTCTAGGCAACGCCATAATATCGTGACGAATTTCAAGATTTTCTATGGCTCAATTTCTAGGCTACGAATTTACGGTTCAAAAATCTTTCTATCCCGTAGACGAATCGATCGCTTTACAGCTTTGGTGCGAAGACGGGCCTTTAGGGCGAGCAACTATCAATCAAACCAACTTCGGTTTGGTTCCTCCGATTGATTGCTGTGGTTTCAAAAATTGCCAAGAAAATTATGGCGACCGATGTTCTTATTTTTAATAAGGAACCCGAAGGATGTATTTATTTTTATATAGGGAACCCTTCTATAGTAGTAAAGCTATAAACGAAGTAATTGAGTTATCGTAAAAGGGTTCCCTATATAAAAATAGAATCATTGTCACCCTTCTATAGTGATAGGTTAATTGCGAAGTGATATAATTATAAGAAAAAGGGTTCCTTATTAAAAATAAAAGATTTGCTTGGCAAGAGATTAAACAAAAAATGTTGGTTAAAAGTCAACAGAGTAAACGATTAAATGTCTTGGGGTTTTTAACGAGAAAAAATCAACTAGAAGTGTACACTTTTCAGAAAAGCATTACAAGTGATGAAGTCAATTGCCTGCATCGATGATTTTTGTCGAAAAATTACAAAAAAAACTGTATTAATTATAGATAATTCTCCGATTCATCAAAATAATGTTTTCTGGGATAAAGAAAAAGAATGGGCTGAGAAAGGCTTAGAAATATTCTTTTTACCTACTTATTCTCCTCACTTAAATCTTATCGAAATCTTATGGCGATTTATTAAATATGAGTGGTTAGATATCAATGCTTATGAAAGTTATTCTGCTTTGGTTGAAGCTGTCGAAGATATCCTCATAAAGTTTGGGACAAAATATACAATTAATTTTGCCTAACTACTTATATTTGGTTGTTTTCGCCTCAATAAAAGTTTGAGCCCTTCTTGTTCTCTAGCTGGTTATCGACAATTGGATAATAGCGAATGTTGGGTCTACCAATGGCAAAAATAAGTTGTAACTGCTTCTAACGGATTTTGAGAGAAGATCTCTTCTCCACTTAACCGTCTAGTTAGCTATTGGGTTGGTAAAAACGCTTTCCAGTCGCTACCGCGTTTAAGCTCAGGTTAGCATCTCTCAGGTCCCCATAACTGAGGTCGGCATTACTCAGCTCAGGCTCGATATAACTATACTTTCTCCACCGATTCCAGTCGTTTACATTTTCCTGGAGTATTTTTAAATGCTGAGAGTTAGCCATGTATCATCACAACCTCGTCGCGCAGATTGCGGGATTAATCAATCTTTAAGGTCATATCCAAGATCGCGAGCGCTTATAAACTCATTATATTTATTGTTCAAATTAACTAGAATAATTTATTCTTCTGCACGTCGAGCGAGGATTTTTGAATGCTGATGGGAGCGAAATTCTTTTAGAATAAATTCCAAAACGTATCGTATTTATTGTAAACTTTCTTAGTTTTTTAAAACTTGCATTGGATTCTTCTTATTGACTCTTTTGCTGAGGTTTTTCGTCTATTATTACCTGGATTTATAAGCTGACTTCTTCTATGAAGCTCTTTATTTTACTGATTTGTAAGTAGAATCTTAGAGCCAGCATAATTTTAGCTCAAAATTGCCGAGTCGAGCACTATTGTCAAACTCGTTCATCTTTATGAGGCTCTTTCTAGTTTTTCAGTTACCGCTTGTCTTATAAATTCGTTCCAATTCTCTCTCTTTTTGAGTTCTTCAAACATTGAAGGAGCAATTCTAATTGTTATCTTTTTGCTCAAAGGCTCTTCTCTATCAGATTTAAATCTAGTTGCAGGACTTGGATTGGGGTTAGGCATATTTCAACATTTTACTTAACTTACATCTATATTATATCTATGCCAGACATGGAAAAAAGTCCGAAAGAACCTTGACTATCCGTGCCAGACTCGGATATACTAGAAAAGTACAAACAAGAGACGACCGCCCAAGCTACCAACTTCTCGATCGTCTTTTGACTCTAACCTCTCTTTGAAGAGGAAAAATATAGATTATGTTTACTCAAGAAAAAAAACTTGAGCAATTGTCTAATGCCATTATACACTGCCCGTCAATCGTCGAAGACGAGGAAATAGGGATTATTTACCTGGGCTGCGCTGCCAAGGAAGTTCGTGACTATTTAAGCGCTCTATTTATTTTATATCGTTGCGAAGATACTTACGTAAACGAGAGACCCGAACACCTACTCAATTTTGAAAGAGAAATAGTTATCCCAAACATTCAAGCTTTAGGCGATCGCAATGCTTTAG
Organism: Prochloraceae cyanobacterium; assembly: GCA_030065755.1. GTDB lineage: Bacteria > Cyanobacteriota > Cyanobacteriia > Cyanobacteriales > JASJDA01 > JASJDA01. The sequence continues at coordinate 6,903 of JASJDA010000278.1, forward strand.
GGTTAAACGACCTCATCGAATCCGAACTCGAAAAGCACTGCCAAATAAATTTTGATTCGTATAACTATTATACGTCTCGATCGTGTGCGATTCGTTGGCTAGAAATCGACTCCTACCCTTACAGGAAAAGAGTTAGAAGGATTAGCCGCTAGGAATTAATGAGGAGTGCCTTAATCTCCTTGAACCTAGACAACTTAACTAGCTTGATGGTGATCCTGGTATAAAATTATACCTACAACTCGGGAAAGTTGAAAGAAATGTAACAGAAATACCATTATTTAATAAGCAAGTCCATCCCTCCAGGTGCAGGAGTGAAAGCATAACCCCCAGGGTAGCGATTGGTCATCAATCCCTGAAGCGGGGTTAAACGTCGATATCTACAAGCCTAATGTAGAAACTCGGCTAGCAACTAACCATGAGGAAACCGTGAAAGGCTGAAATACCTAATTGTCGCCGAAATCAGACGTAAGTAGCGAAAAGGCTGATACGCTGCGGTCAAAATATGACCAGGAAGAAGAAAGCTGTAAGTACAGAACAGCAGAAGTCAATTGTACGCGAGCAACAATTGATTGCACCCTAAAACCTCCTCGACGATTGTAAGGAACTCTAAAGTTAGAAATCAAAGCTAGTTAGGAACGAATTAACTTCTGGGATTACTCTCAATGGGTCGATACATTGAGTAGTCAACCAAGACGCAAAATCTACATAAAGTAGGTAACTCAGAGGAAAGATTGCGTAAAAAGCAAAAGCCTGGGGTAACTCCCACGGATAAGCAGACGTACGCACGGGAACATGAATGGTGAAGCTATCAACAGAGAGCAAAGTTACCGATGAGTAATACCAATTCTCAACAATGGCTAGATATATGAGCATTTTTTTTCTTATTAAAAATAATTGACAAACACCTTGATATTCTTGGATTATGAGTTTTTACTTTTGAAATTTATGCTTTTTATCAAGTCTCTAGTTACTTTTGAGAATTGGTATTAGCAGGTCTAGTTTTAGATAAAGATACCATTCGTTCGGCTCTTTTGGGAGGAAATTATGCAGGAGTCTGTAATTTATCAAGACATCATAGAACAAGGTGTCAAGAAAGGGAGAGAAGAAGGTAGACAGAAAACAGCAACTCTTGTTCTACGTCAATTGAAACACCAAATTGGAGAAATCGAATCTACCGACGAAACGAAGATCGCCAACTTATCAGCAGAACAACTCTCAGCTTTAGGAGAAGCTTTGTTAGATTTCAAGAGCCGCGACGATCTAAACGCTTGGTTGTCCAATATTTAGAAGGCAATAAGCAATAAGTCCTGAAATGGCCCCGCTCGAGAAGTTTTAATAATACGCTACGACTTGAAATTATTCTTCGGCATCTCTCTATTTTTCTCAAGGGTATTATTCCACTGCTTGGCTAAAGTAATTAAATCTGATGGCATCATGACTAAAGTCGTAGTGTTATTCTCCGCGCCAATCTCAGTGAGCATTTGTAGACGGCGCAATTCCAAAGCCGCAGGACTTTCCATAATTCTCTGTGCAGCTTCAGCTAACTTAATCGATGCTTGCTGCTCGGCATCGGCTTTGATCAGCCGTGCCCGTCGTTCTCTGACAGCTTCCGCTTCCTTGGCCATGGCCCTTTGCATTGCTAAAGGAATTTCGACATCTTTTATTTCTACTCTTTCAATCTCAATGCCCCACGGTTCAGTAATTTCATCCACAATTTCTTGAACTTTTAAGTTGATCTTGTCCCGATTTTGCAAGAGATCATCAAGGATATTTTGACCAACCACATTGCGTAAAGTAGTCATGGCAGCTTCATAGACGGCCATCTGATAATGTTCTACTCGGTTGATGGCCTTATCGGGGGAAAGGATACGATAGAATAAAACCGCATTGACTTTAATTGTCACACTGTCGGCTGTAACCGCTTCTTGAGGAGTAATATCTACAGTTTTGGTACGAATGTCCACTATCGCTTTTTGATCGATAACGGGAAGAATCCAGTACAGACCTGGTCCTTTAATTCCTTTGAGACGACCTAATCGAAAAATGACCCCCCTTTCATACTCCCGATCTATTTTTATTCCTGCTACCCCCCATAAAATAGACAGACTGGCAAGGGTAGCTAATATTATTTCCATAGTATGTTTATGGGATGAGTTTCAGATAATTCTATTTTAGAAAGAATATCTGCCTGTAAATTTGGCTGGTGATTCCAACGCAGGTGAAAGCCAAATCGAGCGTTTCGAGATATCAGTAGTTAAGATCCGCTTGCGTTGTGATTTTTTTACCTGATGGGAATTTTTCTGGCATCTGCTAAATTTCCATTACACAGAACATTTCTTCAAACATTTGCCGAGCTATTTCTTCCATTTGTTCGGGACTCATATTAGAAGTTCCTGTCGGACCTTGTAAAAATTCTTTAATTGTTATTTTTTTATCGCGAAAATCTCTGACAAAATCTCGTATTTTCTTTAACCTTGACAACTCCAGATCCGTTGCTTTCAAT
>JASJDA010000279.1 GCA_030065755.1 Prochloraceae cyanobacterium
AGGGTTACAATGATTCTATTTTTCATGAGGAACCCTTCTATACGACAAGTTATTGCGAAGTGACAAAGTTTAAAACAAAAAAGGGTTCCTCATGAAAAATAAATACATTCTTCGGGAAAGGCTGAAATGCCTTTCACGGCTATGTAATATTTGCCTATATTTTTTCTAACTATCTTGAGTGCCAAGCTTATCTGAGCAAACCTATTGACGAGGAGCAATTACTGGCATATTTGCAGAAATATTTGCACCTAGAATGGATTTATAAAAAAGCTTCGCGATCGATAGTCCGATCCGCAGGGGAAATCTCAACATAATCTTTTCTCAAATAACTCTAGTGTCTCTAGAAGCTGTAAACTATAACAATGGGGAAATTGAGCCTAGCTAGTATATAATCAATCATGCCTACCTATCTCTTAGAAATTGGTACAGAAGAATTACCAGCAGATTTTGTCGATAGTGCCATAAAACAATGGCAAAAGCTAATTCCCCAAAGTCTTCAGGAGCAATTTTTAACCCCAGAAGCAGTAGAAGTCTACGGGACCCCTCGCCGCCTAGCCGCCTTAATTCAAGGAATTCCAGATCGTCAAAGCGATCGCACCGAAGAGATTAAAGGACCCCCCGCAGGAGCAGCTTTTAAAGACGGTAAACCAACTAAAGCAGCAATTGGATTTGCTCGCAAGCAGGAAGTAGAGTTAGAAGCCCTGGAAATTAGAGAAACCAATAAAGGAGAATTTGTCTTCGTTCAAAAAAAGATTTCCGGACGCACCGCAACAGAAATTTTGAGCGAATTAACTCCCCAATGGATTACCAAATTAGAAGGAAAGCGGTTTATGCGCTGGGGAGATGGGGACTTGCGCTTTCCCAGACCCATTCGCACTCTGGTAGCATTGCTCGATGAGGACGTTCTCCCTGTAGAATTGGTCAACGGTTCGACTACTATAAAAAGCGATCGCCTCTCTCGCGGACACCGCATTTTACATCCCGATCCCGTATCTATTCCCCAAGCTTCAGATTATCTCGAATGCTTGCGCAGTGCTTTTATAGAAGTAGATCCAGTTAAACGTCACAGCCAAATCGAAGCGGAAGTAAAAATAGTCGCCGAAAAACTGGGTGGTACTGCAGATATCTCTTCTGACTTGTTAGAGGAAGTAGTTAATTTAGTAGAATGGCCTACAGTAGTTGTGGGTAAATTTGACTCAGAATTCTTAAGTTTGCCACCAGAAGTAATAACTACTGTGATGGTTACTCACCAGCGCTATTTTCCCGTAGCCGATCGCAGTAGTAATAACTCTCTTTTACCTAACTTTATAACTATTTCCAATGGCGACCCCGCCAAATCGGATATTATTGCTGCTGGTAACCAACGAGTAATTCGCGCCAGATTAGCAGATGCTAATTTTTTCTACACTGCTGACTGTTCGGAACATTTAGACACTTATTTACCTCAACTGGAAAACGTAACTTTCACTGAAGAGTTGGGAACAATGCGGGATAAAGTAGACCGCATCATGGAAATTGCCAAAACTATAGCCGATCGCCTAAATCTCAACGAACAACAGCGCAGCGAGATTGAAAGTACTGCTTTACTTTGCAAAGCTGACCTCGTCACCCAGATGGTCTACGAATTTCCCGAACTTCAAGGGGTGATGGGGGAAAAATATGCTTTAGTCAGTGGAGAATCAGAAATAGTAGCTAGAGGGATTTTCGAGCATTATTTGCCACGAGGTGCAGGGGATATAATGCCAGAAACCCTCACAGGACAAGTGGTAGGTATAGCCGATCGCCTCGATACTTTGGTCAGTATTTTCGGTTTAGGTACCATCCCTACTGGTTCTTCCGATCCTTTCGCTCTACGTCGCGCAGCAAATGCTATTGTTAGTATTATTTGGCACGGATCGTTAGTAATTAATTTACAAGAACTCATAGAACAAAGTGCAGCAGACTTCCTTACCGCACATCCTGACAAGCAATCTCCTGTCGCACCTTTAGAAGAGTTTTTTATTCAACGCATTCAAACTTTACTCCAAGACGAATTAAATATCGATTACGATTTGGTTAATGCAGTTTTGGGAGAAGACGACCCAGAATATACCGAACGAACTTTACGAGATTTATTAGACGCCCGCGATCGAGCTATCTTTTTACAAGAAATTCGCAACAACGGCAAACTAAACGAAATTTATGAAACTGTCAATCGTTCCACTCGTTTAGCTGCACAAGGAATTTTAGATACTCAACAACTAGACCCAGACGAAGTAGTTCGTCCCACACTATTTGAGAAATCTTGCGAACAATCATTTTACAACGAGTTGGTTCAGCTACTCCCGAAAACCAAAGAATCTCAAAAAGAGCGCAATTATCAACTCTTAGTAGACGACTTGGCAAAAATTGCTCCTGTGGTGAGTAACTTTTTTGACGGTCCAGAAAGCGTGTTAGTAATGGATAAAAATCCAGAAATTAAACAAAATCGTCTCAATTTACTCGGTCTACTGCGGAATCACGCTCGCATTTTAGCAGATTTCGGAGCAATTGTCAAGAGCTAATATAAGGATGAAGGATAAAGGATGAATGCTAATCTTTTTACTTTCATCCCTCATCCCTCACCAAAATGTCGCAAGGAAGCCCCTTCTTCAAAAACGAGTGTTCGTTCAGAACACGATGTTTTAAGGAGGGGAGGAATTGCGACCAACGAACAAAACGCACGGGTACGGCATCCTTATTTATGATATAATCTCATATAGTGAGTTTTAATTGTGTATGAACCAAGTTCTGACGCTAGTTGTAAAGCTTCAAACCGATATCAAACAGCAAGAATTGTTGAAAGATACGGCTAATGCTTTTGCGTCTGCTTGTAATTGGATTAATCAAAACGTCAATCCAAATCTAACCAATAGAAACTCGATCCAAGCTGTCTGTTACCACTCTGTTAAAAAACAGTTTAAATTAACAGCCAATCACGTAGTTAGAGCTTGTGCCAGAGTTGGAGCTAACCGTTTAACTGCCAAGCAAAAAGGTAAAAAGGTCAAACACATTAAACCCACAAGTTTTGATTGTGATGGTAGAACTTTTCGATTTATTGAAAAAGATTGGACTGTTAGCATTAGTACAACTCAGAAAAGATTAACTGTTCCTTTGCGTGTTAGCAACTATCATCGAGGTAAACTTAAAGGTCAAAAACCCACCTCAGCACAAGTATGTTTGCATCGTGACGGTGATTGGTATATTCATATTCAGCTAAAGAGCGAACCCCCAGAATCAATTATTACTAATAATGTTATTGGTGTTGACTTTGGTAGGCGTGATATTGCTGTTACAAGTACAGGTAAATCCTGGTCAGGAAAGGAGATACAAAAAACTAGAGATAAATATAGTCGTGTTCGAGCTTCTTTGCAAAATATTGCATCCCAAGGCACAAGATCTACTAGACGCAGGGTTAGACAGATATTGAAACGGTTATCGGGAAGAGAAAGAAGATATCAATCATGGCTAAATCATAATATAAGTAAAGCAATTATAACTGAAGCTAAAGAAACTCAATCCTTTATTGCTATCGAGAATTTAACAGGTATTCGAGAAAGAACTAATCAAAAACCAAGAAACAAAACTGAAAGAAGAAGGTCTAACAATTGGGCATTTTATCAGTTAAGGACTTTTCTTGAATATAAAGGTATTAAAGAAGGGATTGAGGTAACAGCTATTAATCCAGCATATACATCGCAAACGTGCAACTGTTGTCTGCATTTAGGATTGAGAAGTAACAAATCTTTTAGATGTACTAATATAAAATGCGGCTGGATTGGTGATGCTGACGAAAACGGTTCTAAAATGATTGCTTTAGTGGGGCTGAGTGTAAACCAGCCTAGAGGTTCAGAATTATTGTCTTGTGGCATTAATTCTAGGGCTACTGAAAGCTCCTTCCTAATTAACGAAGCGCAGGTGAGTTAATAGGTGGGAGTAGTTTACGTTTCCCTCATCTCTTAAAAAATATCCAAATTTTTACAGAAAGCGATCGACGATGAGCAATATACAAACCCAAATTCCTACAGACACTTGGGTAAAAGCTACCTGGGAGGAATATTTACAAGCAGTTGACGACCTACAAGTAAAAAAAGCCAAGTGTTATTACTATAACGGACAATTACGCATTGAAATGACTCCTGTCGGTCACGACCACGCTAGCGACCACAGCATTATTATGCTGGCTGTTAATCTTTTTGCCATTCTCAAAGGCATCGATTTCAATAGTGCAGATAACTGCACTATTAGAAAAACAGGATTTCAAGATGCTCAGCCAGATGCATCTTACTATATCGGAGAAAATGCAGATGCAGTTTCTTATGGCACCTCAATTATCGACTTAGATCGCTATTCACCACCCGATTTAGTTATAGAAGTTGCCAATACCTCACTCACTGATGATAAAGGGGAAAAACGACTCTTATACGAGGATCTTGGTGTTTCTGAATATTGGATCGTTGACGTGCAGAATGTTCGAGTGATTGCTTTTGCGATCGCCGATCGCGGTAGCAAGAGAATTACGCAATCACAAGTTTTGTCTGGCTTATCGATTTCCCTACTCAATGAGGCTTTACAAAGAACTAGAAAGGTCAATCAGCGTTTAGTTGCTACTTGGTTAATGGAGCAGTTTCAATAATATAAAAAGGTAATATCATATTTTAGTAAAATTGTCAAGACTTATTGCATTCACTAGAAATTTGTCGATAGACTATCGTAGCTAGTTGAGCTCCCAAAATAGGTGCTAGCCAATAAACCCACTGAAATTGCCAAACCGCAGCGACTAACGCTGGTCCTAGCGATCGAGCTGGATTCATACTAGCGCCAGTAATTGGCCCCATACAAGCTGCTTCTAAACCTATAGTCAGACCAATAGCTAAACCAGCAAAACTTTTATGAGCTCTACGATCGAGACCCGAACCGAGAATCACCAACATTAAAATGAAAGTGAGAATAGTTTCTAGTATAAAAGTTTGAGACCAGTTGTCATCTAGGGGTAAAGTTGCACCCAAATTAGCTACCTTACCAAAAGTAATTAAAAGTATAGTAGAAGCAGCGATCGCTCCCAAACATTGAGCTAATAAATAACAAACAACATAACAGGCAATTTTTCCACGAGAAAAAAAGCCACAACTACAAAATCCTAGAGTGACAGCAGGGTTAAAATGGGCTCCGCTAATATGCCCCAGCGTATATATTAAAGCAGCTACAACTGCTCCAAAAACGAAGCTAACACCTAGATGGGTCAAAGTCCCGTCGGTAATTGTATTAACAATAATTGCACCTGTACCGGCGAATACTAAAATAAAAGTTCCGATTCCTTCTGCTAACATATCTCGCCAGCAAGATATATATATTTTGCTCAGGGAGAAGATTTTTTGGGCAGATTTCTTACTTTTAGGGCCTCTCAGGCGCTCTTCCATGTTAAAAAAATGTTAAACAATAAAATACTATTTTGACAACTATACGACCACACTGCTAGTCGGTTATCTCTACAATATCAAACAATAATTAAAATAAGTTTAAATTAAGAAGACTTAAGGGCGATCGCTTGGTCTATACTTTTGTAGACTACTTGTACTAATTTCATAGCTGTTGGCTGTTAGCTGTTAATTATCTCCCTCTCCCACTCTCCCCCTCTCCCACTCTCCCTTCCCCCTACTAAAAAAAGGCTCGGCATGAATTCAGAAAAACCATTAGGTTCAGTCATTCAAGGTTCTCTAAGTCAGGGATTAGAAGTTAGATTGCATCCAGATATTTCAGTAGAAGAGATGCGGGTGGGTAAATTCTTAGTAGTGCAGGGGACGAGATCGCGCTTTTTCTGTCTGCTGACTGACGTTTCCTTGGGAACCGCCAATCCTAGAATTATGGCAAATCCCCCCAGCGCAGAAGATAGTTTTTTGCAAGAAATACTAGCAGGAAGCGGTACTTATGGAACGGTGGAACTGTCGCCAATGTTAATGTTTACTCCCTCTTTTGGAGAGGGGGGGAGTGGGAGAGGGGGAGAGGGGGAAGAATCTTTTAGTGGGAAAAGTTCCTTGGCTTCTTTTGAAGCGCAAACTAGCAGCGAATTAGAACTATTACCAGTAAAAACTATTCCCAGCCATTTCTCTCAAGTTTTTGAAGCAACAGAAAGAGACTTTCGCACCGTTTTTGGATGGGAAGACGACCCCCATCGGCGCAATTTTTCGATCGGTCAACCTCTAGATATGGACGTTCCCGTTTGTATCGATTTAGACCGGTTTGTGGAACGCAGTAACGGCATTTTTGGTAAGTCGGGTACGGGTAAATCTTTTCTCACTCGGCTGTTAATTTCCGGTATTATTCGCAAACAAGCAGGGGTTAACCTGATGTTTGACATGCACTCGGAATATGGTTGGGAAGCCGTCAGCGAAGGGAAACATTTTAGTACTGTGAAAGGATTGGCTCAACTGTTTCCAGGACAAGTAGAAATATATACCCTAGATTCCGAATCTACTAAGCGTCGAGGAGTTCTCCACGCTCAAGAACTATACCTCAGTTACGATCAAATTGAGATAGAAGACCTCAGATTAGTAGGACACGAATTGGGTCTTTCCGATGCTAGTTTAGACAATGCTAATATCCTCTATTCTGAATTTGGCAGATCCTGGATCGTACAACTTTTGAACATGAGTAATGAAGATATTACAATGTTCTGCGAGGAAAAACAGGGTCATAAAGGGTCAATTATGGCACTGCAACGCAAATTAATGCGTTTGGACAGTCTCAAATATATGCGCTCGGCTTGTCCTCACAACTACATCGATCGCATTTTACAATCTCTCGATGCTGGCAAGCACGTGGTAGTCGAATTTGGTTCCCAGTCGAATATGCTTTCTTATATGCTGGCAACTAATATGATTACCAGACGCATCCATTCTACTTACGTTAAAAAGGCGGAACAGTTTTTACAAACTAAAAATCCTTTAGATCGTCCCCGTCAGTTAGTAATAACTATTGAAGAAGCGCACCGTTTTCTCGACTCTAGTATCGTCCATCAAACTATTTTTGGCACTATTGCTAGAGAAATGCGCAAATATTTCGTGACTCTGCTAGTGGTGGATCAACGTCCTTCTGGTATTGATAATGAAGTGATGTCGCAAGTCGGGACTCGCATCACCTGTTTGTTAAACGACGAGAAGGATATCGATGCTATCTTTACTGGTGTTTCTGGGGCTGGCAGTCTGCGATCGGTACTAGCTAAACTGGACTCGAAGCAACAAGCTCTGGTTCTAGGTCACGCCGTACCTATGCCAGTAGTAGTGCGTACCCGCCCCTACGACCAAAAATTTTACAGCGAAATTGGCGATACAGACTGGGAAAGTATGCCCGACGAACAAGTTTTTGCCGCAGCCGAAGCAGCTAAAGCAGATTTAGGATTTTAACAGTTGTCAGTTACCAGTTACGATAATCCCTATTTGCTCACCGATCGCTCCCGCAGACTCAGAAGTTAATTTAAGCGTTATTGATTTCTAGCTTCAAAATGACATCGTTATAATCAACGTCGCCACCGCCAGGTAAATCCTCGAAACCGAAAGTATTATCGGCGATCGTGCGCACGTGGTCTATACCATCAGAATTAGCTTCGAGGAAGGGGAAGAAAGCATCAGTACCATTACTGAGGTAGGGAGCATAGAAAGCACCACCTACCAAAGTTTGTGTCACTGTTGTATTGTTCTGGTCAAGCTCGACGACACTTTGAGCTAAAGCAGCCTCAACATAACCACTTTCTCCAGGATTAATCTGGTTACCACTGACAGGATCGACAACAGTACCTTGGCGATTAACAATTTGATAGAAACCACCAAGGTTATTGAAATCAGAATTAGTGGTAATAGAAAACTCTACTTCAACTGATGGAGTGGTTATTGAGTCGAGAGCAAGTATTTCAGGATTTAAGCCTAATGCACCAAGCTCGACTTCTACAATCACGTCATTGTAATCGAGATCGCCACCAGCCACAACATCTTCAAAGCCAAAAGTATTGTCTGAGAGCAAACGAATGTGGTCTACACCGTCGGGGTTAGCACTAATAAAGGGGAAGAAAGCTTGTTGGTTGTCGCTGAGAATGAATGGTGCGTACAGATTTCCTCCTGAGAGAGTAATTCGAGAGTAGGAATCATTTTGACTCTTTTGTACCACTTGTTGAGCAAGTGCAGCATCGGCATAACCTACCTCTCCAGGAGCTATTATTGCTCCAGTGGTAGAATCTATTACTGCACCAGTTGTATCAGCGATTTGATAAAAACCAATAAAGTTGTTAAATTCAGCATTACCCTGAACGAACACCTGTGCTGGTATTTCTTGAGCGTCGACATTTGTAAGATCGAGCAACTCTAGAAACTCTTGACCTTGCAAATTATTACCGATGGGGGCTGACTCGTTAGTAACTTCAACAGTTAATTGTAAATCGTTGAAATCAGAGTCACCTAAGCCAGTCTGATCTTCCCAAGATAGAGAAAATTGACCGCTGATGAGATTATCAACTGTTAAATGCTCTAAACCATCTTGATTAGCGGCGTTAGTAGCGAAGAAAACATTAGCCGTTTCTCCATTCAAAACTCGATCGACCGTACTATTTTGCACTAAGAAGAAGCCGAGATAGTCCCTAGGACTAAAATCATCCAGGATGCGGGTAGGGTTTTTGCCAAAAAATTGAGTAATTTCACTTAGAGAAGAGAAAATAACTCGTCCAGAAGTCAAAGCGGCTTCGAGATAACCCTCATCCCCTGGAACCAAGCCATCAATAGTCCCGTTTTCATCCTCAACTCGGAATACTCCAACCTCATTAACAAAACCAGCTTGGTTTTGAATGAGAGTGAATTTGAGATTGACTTCGGGTTCTACGGTAACGTTAACATTAGCAGTTGAGGTAATACCTTGAGCGTCAGTTACAGTGTAGGAGAAAGTATCAATAAAGCTGAAATCCTCTCCTGTAATCTGGAAAATACCTCCATTGGCGGTTTGAGAAAGTCCATTATCTGTAACGACTTCATTGGGAGTGTAAACGAGGACATCATCGCTTGGATCGTTGGGAGTACCGTTATTGTCAATAGTTACTTCCCCTCGTGCTGGTTGTGTTATTGAAGTAATGGTCAGAATGCCAGAGTTGGGGTCGCTATCGTTATTTAAGATATCGATACTTAAAGATTCTCCTAAAGAAGCACTGGCAAAATCTTCTGCTGCTACAGGACGATCGGGGTCGACGATAACTGTTACTGTCGCGCTTTCGGTGTTACCTTCGGCATCGGTAACAGTATAAGTAAAGCTGTCTTCTCCAACAAACCCAGGGTTAGGTGTATAAACAATAAAGTCATCGCTCGAATCGTTGGGAGTACCATTGTTGTCAAT
>JASJDA010000040.1 GCA_030065755.1 Prochloraceae cyanobacterium
CTCGGTTTTGAAGTAATGCACGAGCGCAACGCACACAACTTCCCCTTAGACCTAGCTAGCAACGAAGCAACTCCAGTTGCTCTAACTGCTCCTTCCATCGAAGGTTAAGAAGCTAGAAATAATCTAAAGTTGAGTTAAATAAAAAGCCTCCCAATTGGGAGGCTTTTTAGTTTTTCAATGGTTCATAACCCACATAACCAAGAGAGTGAGAAACATATAGGCGATCGAGATCGAAAAATATATCTGCTTAAGTTAACAAAATTCTGCATCGATCGCGATCGATGATAAGGTCCTGAGTCGTCAATTATTAAAGTGAAATTGTTTTGTATTCTAGTTTGACTACATTTATTCATTACTTAAAGACTGTAACGGATTTAACATAACCGTTGCAGTATTAGTTTTATGGAATTTTGACTTAAAGAGCGATCGCTATTCATACAAACAAACGGAAAGTGGAAATGAACAATAACCGAGTAATAATCTTCGACACCACTATGCGGGATGGGGAATTAATGCCAGATATTGCAATGAATTTAAAGCAAAAGATTGACTTGGCGAAAATCCTCGAAGCAATGGGAGTAGATGTTATTGAGGTTAGCTATCCAGGACAGGGGGAAAAAGATTTTAACGAGATATCTACTATCTCTAAATTAGTTAAAAGTTCTACTATCTGCGGATTGGCAAGTTCAAAGCGATCGGAAATTATTAAAGTTGCTGAAGGAATTGAAGGAGCAGAAAAAGGTAGAATCCATATTTATACTAATGTTCGTCTAAAATACTACGATCGCGCCAATAAACAAGAAGCATTAGAGACAATTAAATCTAGTATTTATTTAGCAAAACAATATTGCGACGATCTAGAATGGAGTGCTTTTGACGCAGTTAGAAGTGAATTAAACTTTTTGTGCCAAGCAATTGAAACTGCTATAAAAAGTGGTGCGACAACAATTAATATTCCCGATAGTTTAGGAACTGCAAAACCTGAAGATTTTTCTCGACTGATTAAAAATATTTTTGAGAAGGTTCCTAATATCGATCGAGCGGTTGTTTCCGTTCACTTTCACGAAGACTTAGGACTAGCAGTAGAAAATTCTTTAGCAGCTTTAAAATATGGTGCCAGACAAATAGAATGTTCTCTTAATGGTCTGGGAGCGAGAAAAGGTAACGCAGATTTAGCTAAAGTAGTTAGAGAAATAATCAAAGAAGGAAATTATCGCATAAATATTGATACTTCTTTGATGGATAAAGCTGTAAGAATAGTCGATCGCGTAACCAAAGAAAAAAATGAATAACTTATCTATTGTCCAACTAATTGTGGGTTTGGGCAATCCAGAAGCAAAATATGACAAGACACGTCACAATATTGGTTTTGAAGCAATCGATCGACTAGCTCGATCGTGGCAGTTTTCTTGGCAAGAAAATCGACGCTTTCAAGGCAAAATAGCCGAAGGAGTGTTTAAAAGAGGGAAAAAAATTCGCTTACTCAAACCCCTTACTTATATGAATCGATCGGGGCAGTCAGTTAGAGCCGTGTTAGATTGGTACAAACTTCCTCCAGAGTCAGTTTTAGTCATCTACGACGATATGGATTTACCAGTAGGACGACTGCGATTGCGTTTATCTGGTTCTGCTGGGGGACACAATGGCATGAAATCGATTATTTCCCATCTTGGCAGTCAAAATTTTCCCCGTCTGCGCGTTGGTATTGGTAAGACTAATGGCAAAAAAGAGACTGTATCTCACGTTCTAGGAAAATTTTCCCCTACTGAAACTGAAATTATGTCAAAAATACTGCCGATGGTCCAAGAAACAGTAGAATTAAGTCTGACGGAAACGGTAGAAAAGGCCATGAGTCTCTACAATAATCGCACTGTGGAAGCTGGATCTAAAGAGTGACATTTTGCGATTCCTATGGTAAAAAGCGACGTGCCAAATAAACCAGATGCTTAAGATCCTATCTTTTTTAAAGCAGCAGAAATTGCCTCTGCCGCTCGATCGAGTTCCGCTCTCTCAGGTAAATTATAGTAATCGTTCCCAAATTGCCATCCGAAACCATCTCCTTTAAATCTGGGAAAGACGTGGAGATGAACGTGAAATACATCTTGCATAGCCTCTTCACCGTCGGCGAGAAACATATTAACTCCTTCGCATTTAAGACTGCTTTCTCGTAAGGCTTTAGCAATTCGATGTCCAATTCGGAATAAATGGGTGCCAGTTTCTTCGTCTAGTTCAGCTAGAGATGTAACTTCTTGATTGGGGACTACAAGAACGTGTCCTGGGTTAATCGGTTGAACGTCCATAAAGGCTGATACTTTTTCGTCTCGATAAACGAAAGAAGCTGGGACTTTGCCTTTGAGAATTTTTGAGAAAATTGTATTCATTAATTGCTCCCCATAGCAACAGCGATCGCTCCCGATCCTAACTTCCTACTTATTTCTAGCTCTTTGGCTAGCCCCAGTATGGGGAAGCCAAGCATTTCCCGTTTTAGTTCTCTAACCAGAGAGCTAACTACTTCTTTGTAAGAACCAGTTTTTTGAAAAACTTGACGCTGGCGAATATAACTAGGTTTGATTTCTAGACGTTTTCGCACTAGTTCGAGGTATTCCGTTTCCCCAAGTCGAGCAGCAGTCGTTGCTAGAGCCGACAAGATATCTACTATGACTTGTTTAATTGGTCTGGCGTTACCTCGATCGTCTTCTATATATTTTGCATCTAGACCTAGACGAGAAGCTTGGAAGTTATTTTCCTTTTCAAACCACCAATGATGGGGTGTTAAAATAAAACCCCTTTCTTCCCCTCTAAGATAGCGCTGGAGGTATACAACTAAAGTGTGAACGAAAGCAGCCAAAATCACTGACTCTTTTAAGGTAGGTTGAGCGTCCATCACTCGGATCTCAAGAGTTCCCAAATAGGGTTGGAGACGCAAATCCCAGTGAATATCTCGAACGTTATCAAAAATTCCTGCAGATTTGGTGCTGTCAAAGAAATAGCCAAAATCCTTCCAACTCTTAAATGTCGGGGGTATGCCATAGGATTGCCTGGTTGCCAAAAGACGCTGGCGAAAAGAGGCATAGCCAGTATCGTTACCCGACCAGAAAGGAGAACTAGCAGACAGAGCTATTAAGATTGGTAAGTAGGGCTTGAGCATAGCCATAATCTCCACCGCTTCGTCTCCTGAAGCCATACCGACGTGGACGTGCTGGGCAAAAGTCATCCAATAAGATAAGTAGCCTGCTATCTGGTACTGTGCCAAATGTCTCTTCAGGGGGGTCATAGGCACTAAGCGCTTGCAGAAAGGATGAGTTCCCGCTCCAGCTAGAATCATTCCTAGCTCTTCACATCTGGCTTGCAGAGTGGTGAATACGGAAAAAATGTTACTCTCTAACTCCCCGATTGCAGAGCAAACCTTCGAGTTAATCTCTACTGTAGCCTGGTTATATTCTGGCTTAATCCGAGGAAACTGAGGATAGCAAGCCATTAAAGGTAAAATTCCATCCACCAAGTCTAGGGTTTCTGGGTCGAGAAGTTGAAGCTCTATCTCCATACCCAAAGAGGGATTAGGGGAACCCTTGAATTTCACTTTATTCACCCCCTTTTTGCATACTCAACGATCGCTTCTCTGGCAACTCGATCGAAGAAGGCAGCCCCAAATTTTAGAGCTTCTTCGTCAAAATCAAAGGAAGGACTGTGAAGCGGGATGTTTTCGCACCCTTCCCGACAGGCACCAAACCTGACATAGCAACCAGGAATTTCTAAGAGGTAGTAAGAAAAATCTTCTGCCCCCATGCTAGGCTGATCCATAGCTGCCAATCCTGACTCGCCCAATACTGCCAGTACAGCTCGCCGCGCGATTTCAGCCTCTTTTTCAGTATTGACTACTGGCGGGTATCCTTCTCGAATCTCGACTACGATGCTAGCGTTGTGTAAGTCGCCGACAGCTTTAGCGATCCTTTGCAGTCCTTCGATAATGTGTTTTCTCACCGCTGAGTTAGTTGTTCTAATGGTGCCGTAGAGACTCGCCTCCTCAGCAATTACATTTCCTGCACTGCCTGCTTCTACTTTACCAATGGTGATTACAGAAGGATGAGCTGGGTTAATTTCTCTGGAAACTAAGGTCTGAACTGCCATAATCAACAAACCACTCACCACCACTGCGTCTACCGCTTCGTGGGGTCTCGCTCCGTGTCCGCCTCGTCCTTTAACTCTAATAGTAAAGCCATCTGAATGAGAGGTAATAGTACCGCTAGCTACCATAATTTCCCCTACCTTATAGTGACGGGTAAGGTGACCTCCAAAAATGGCACTTACCCCCTCTAAGGCACCAGAGGCGATCGCGATTCTGGCACCCCCTCCTCGCTCTTCAGCGGGCTGAAAGATTAAATTTACATTTCCTGGCGGCGGATTAGCTTTCAGTAAAGCTGCAGCACCCAGAACCATAGCCATGTGACCGTCATGACCGCAGGCGTGCATCTTGCCTGGATTTTTAGAAGCAAAAGGTAGCCCTGTATTTTCATTTCCAGGCAAAGCATCCATATCTGCCCTGATAGCTATAGTAGGCGCTCCTTTCTCTCCTCCCTCTATTTTACCGACAACTGCACCACCGACCCCGCCGTACTCGAAGGGTATATCGAGTCGTCGCAATTCATCCATAATTGTTGCTGCGGTCTTCTCTTCTTCAAAGGCTAGTTCGGGATAGCGGTGCAAAGTTCGTCTCAATTCAACCATTTTAGAGAAAACTGCCGCAGATTTGAGAGTGTTTTTCATAGAAAACCTCCATTTTCGCTCTCAGGGGATAAGTTAGTTTTGGCAACAACGCCCCAGGTTTTGTCCCTACTCTTCGAGAAGCCGTTTTGTTCTCTTTTTCTTGAGACTAACCTGCTTCGGCGCGAGATCGCGCAAGCTCCGCGTAGCGGTGAAGATTCAAGGCGATCGCACTGCCTCAGCTCTACTATTAGTTTTTTGCTCCTTACACTTTTATTGTGAACAAATTAAACAAAAATATATCACTTTTGATAAAAAACCTAACGTCAGTAGTGGGAGGGGAGTTTATCGTCGGCTGTTGCCTCCGAGGCAACAAGAAAAAACCTTTCCCCGTTTACTGTTACCTTAAATGTCAAGGTATTTTGTGCGAAGCCGCCAATGCCAACCACATCGACACCAACTTCAAAATCGGTAATTACGTTTGCTGCGCCAGGTAATTGAGCATTAGCTATCCAGAATTAGTCGGCACCTCGATCGCCAGTAATAGTATTTCCACCGCCACTACCTACATAAAATTGGTCGTCGCCAGTACCGCCAACAAGTCGATCGCCGCTACCGAGGAAGAAAATATCTTTACCTTCATTGCCATAGAGACGGCTACCCCGAGTACTACCAGAGGCTTCTATGGTATCGTTGCCAGCACCGCCAAAGGCACGTTCCTCAGCTTTAACGATAATTTCGTCGTTACTGAACTCAAAAAGGCCAGGTAAAGGCAAAGAAAGAGTTAATATTTAGCAATTTTTCTGCTTTAATAGTTTACGATAAAAGTATTAAGAAATTCCTAGGATTTAATTAAGATCTGAATAACTTGATGTTTTTGGGTATTTCCTACTAATAATGTAGGAAATGTTGCCTATTAATGAGGCTATCGATAAAATCTTCGATCGTCGATCGAGTAATATTTTTTCCAAAGAATTATGTAGTTTGATTCAATTATGGATTAATTTTTTCCACCTTGTTTAGTTTGAAAGTTGCTCGAGCGAAACCCAAACTAAAGATAACCTTCAATTAAAAAATCAGATTCAATTTGCTGCAATTTAACCCTTTTTAATTGCAAAGCTTCACTCATCAAATTCTTTCCCAATTCTCCTACGGGAGATGGCGCAGTTTCACCGCCAATAATTTTAGGAGCAATAAAAGCCATTACTTTTTGTACCGCACCTTCTGCGATCGCAGCCGCTGCTAAAACTCCTCCGCACTCCCACAATACGCTATAAAGTTCCCGATCGTACAAACATTTCATAACTTCTTTTGGGGTCAAACACTCCAATTCAACTATTTCCACCCCCTTATCTACTAACTGCTTGTGCAACTGAGAGTTATTAACTGCTTCAGTAAAAACTAGTGTAGGTGCTTCCTCAATATCCCAGAGACGGCGATCGAGGGGTAAATTCAAACTGCGACTCATCACCACCCGCAGAGGATTTTTCTGTCCGCGAGAAGTTAAACGGGGGTTATCATAACGGACGGTGTTACCCCCAACTACTACCACATCGCAATTCGATCGTAACTTATGAACCCGACTGCGAGATTCTTCCCCACTAACCCAACTACTGTGACCCGTAGTAGCAGCAATTTTACCGTCTAGAGTCATAGCATATTTCAAAATCCCGAAAGGAATTTTATTGGTAACTCGATGGATAAAAACTTCGTTCAACTCGCGACAAGCTGTTTCTTCTACCCCCACTACCACTTCTATTCCTGCTGCTTGTAATTTTTCCCTACCACTTCCAGAAACTCTCGGATCTGGGTCGATCGTACCCGCGACTACTTTTGCTACTTTTGCTGCAATTAAAGCATCCGTACAGGGAGGAGTCTTGCCATAATGATTGCAAGGCTCTAAACTAACATATACAGTAGCTCCTTCTGCTTTATCTCCCGCTTCTCGCAGCGCAAAAACTTCCGCATGAGGTTGACCGAAACTAGGGTGAAATCCTTCCCCAACAATTTTTCCCTCCTTTACAATTACCGAACCCACCATGGGATTAGGAGAAGTTTTTCCTTCTGCGCGACGAGCAAGTTCAAGACAACGTCTCATCATTTGGCGATCGAAATTTGTTTGAGTATCTGGGGAAGAATTCTTCATCGTAGAACTAGATCGAGCAGCTTAAATAAATAGTACAATTTTTGAGTGGTATTTTCCCGAAAAATGGCAGTTTACGAAGACAGAGAAGCATTTATCCCCTACAGTCGAACTGACATAGTGGAAATGTGTATTTCTGAAGGTCAGCTATCAGAAGCAGATGCGAAAAAATTTCGGGAATTCTGCCAAATTCTTGCAGCATATTTCCACTTTCAATTCCATCATACCCTAGAGAGAATTAAATATAATTTTGCTCCTTTTAACCCCGATAGCGATACTAAATTGAGGGACTTACCCGATCGCGAGCGTAAAAAAGAAATGCTTTCTCGACTAGTTCGCGATTTTGAAGATCTTGTAGAAAAAGCTAATTACTATCCTTTATCTCAGGAAAGTTTGCAACGAGCTTTTAAAGAGAAAACTTTAATTGAACTGAAAACAGAAGTTAATTTTGAGGATTTTGACGAGGTTGTTTTTTATTGTCGGGGCGATATTTATAAAATTACTTGGGTTAGAAAAGCCCTTAAATTTTTTCGCAAAGTTCCCGTAACGATCGATATCTTTG
Organism: Prochloraceae cyanobacterium; assembly: GCA_030065755.1. GTDB lineage: Bacteria > Cyanobacteriota > Cyanobacteriia > Cyanobacteriales > JASJDA01 > JASJDA01. Next base: position 7,407 of record JASJDA010000040.1, read on the forward strand.
AGCGAGTTGCTCTCTTGCTTAAAACTAAAGAAGAATCATATTTTAAAACTAAAAAAATAGACATAGAAAAACTGAATTTTACTCCAGGGAAAATTTACCTGTATCTCTATAAAAATATCCCTAAATTCGATTTAGAATTTCTTTTTCCTAATGTCAAAACCAGCATGACTTTGAAGGATAGGCTAATGTTTGGCATTCCCGCTATTGGTGCAGCTATTCCTGCTATTTTAAAAGTCCTTCCTCAACTATTACTAATTGTAGCTACAGTTTTATTTCTCGTTTTTGGTTCTTCTGCACTTACATCTTTTCAGGTAAGCCAGGATGACGTACAAAATGTAATGCCTGTGTTAGTAGCTACAATGTCTGTAATCATCGCATTAGGGGGTTTAGCTTTTAAACAGTACAGCAGTTATAAAACAAAGCAGATACAATTTCAAAAAAATGTTACCGAAGCCCTTTTTTTTAGAAACTTAGCCATTAATGCTGGTGTTTTTCAATCTTTGCTTGATTCTGCTGAAGAAGAAGAAACTAAAGAAATAATCCTAGTGTTTTATCACTTACTAACCAGTAGGGAACCTCTAACTGCAGAAAAATTAGACGATCTCGTAGAAAAATGGATGGAAGAAAAGTTTGACACTAAAATAGACTTCGATATCAACGGGCCTCTGCAAAATTTAGAGAAAATATGCGGTAGAATCGTTAAAGAAGGGCAAGAAGAAGCTAATATTTCAGAATTACCTCTACTTACTTACGATCGTCAAGGTAATTGCATTGTATTATCTCTAGATGAAGCGAAAATAGTAATTGATTATATTTGGGATAATGCTTTTAAATATGCTCGATCTACTCAGTTATAATAATGAATGTTAAGTTATGTATAACAATCGATCGATAGTCTGAGTAAGGAGTTGGCGTTATCGCATTAAAACGAAGTTTTTCACTATGCACCTTGTCGTCTTAATTAGCATAGAGATAGCATAAGGTAGTTACAAGTTAGCTTCTTACTCCCAAAAGGGACAATTGCTGCCAGGTCTAATGAAGATAAAAATAGAGATTGACTCAAAGAAACAAAAGATGGTTTATGGATTATTTGGACACTCGCTGTTCAAACTGTTTGTATTAGAGTGGGATTTACTTACATAAGAATTTTTATCGATTCGGTCATTTGAATTTGCAGCTTTAGTGTCAACTAACTCTGAGGAAAAAATTGCGACATTGACCGTGCTGAAAGTAATAAGTAGTAAAGTTTGTAGCAAAATTTTCATATAATTAACCCCCAATCGCTTTGTAAAGAGTTAAAAGGTGATACATAAATCTTTTACTAAGTATACTTCTTCTTCCCAGTAATATATTCATAAGTATCAAAGATTTTTCTAATGGTAGATATTAGGCACAGTTATGACAATTTGTTGATTTTTTCTTTAGATTTGAGCAATATTGCATACTCAGCGTATTTACTCTAAGTTGAAGTCGCTTCTTAAAATTACTCGAAAATAATTTTCAATAAATTAATTTGATTTTAATTTAACAGCTTAGATGAATCGAGCCAAGTATAATAATTTTCTTATGGAAAATATATACATATATATTTCCACAAAACTCATCGCAACCACAATCATAAAGTAGATTATTTTATCAATTAAGAATATGAAAAGTCGAGATTGGTTAGTTACAAAAGAAGGTAACTGTTTGGCGATCGAATCTCTGAGAGATTGGGATTTATTAAGAGATGATTATAGGTTTTATCGTTTTTTAACAGAAGTAGAAGACCTGACCAAGATAGCAGACAAACAAGGAGAAGCTGAAGAAAATTTTCTGCCAGAAATACGGAAACTAGTGCGGAAGTTAATTCTCAACTCATACTGGGTCAAAACTCGATCGCCCCAACCCAACCAGAAAACAGGTACTTCAATTTTACTTTTATATGAAGAATTAGGGTTTCCCATGACGGTACAGACTGAGAATATATTACCAGGTTCGGGTTCCCCTATTCACAATCACGGGACTTGGGGGGTGGTAGCAGTGTTAGAAGGGATGCAAAAAAATACTTTTTGGAAGCGATCGCCTACTCCGCAATTTCCTGAAAAAATCGAACAAGTCGGAGAACAGATCTTAGAAGCAGGAAATATTATTAGCTTGACCAGTGAAGCAATTCACGCTGTAGAAGCAGTGGGAGAAAAACCGACAATAACTTTTAATCTTTACGGTGAGACCGACCCTAACAAAAGATTTCAGTTCGATCGAATAAATCATATAGCCAAACATTTTTAGCCACCTTGTCTTTTAGGTCTTCGATTGAGGAAAATACGATCTCGATCGAGGGCTAGAAGGAATGTACAAAGATTTAGATTTATAGCAATTATTATAAAATGGACAGTTATTCAGTAATCTCATTTAAGACAATAATATTTTTCATATTTCTTTAACGAACAGTTTCTTGATTTGACAAGGTTATTTACAACGAATTTATAAAAATTGCGAATATCTTTATATAAAATACACATAAATTGTATATATTTGGCTTTATATTGTGGTGAGTAATAAAAAAATAAAAACGACGAAAATAAGTGTCTCGTGGTTTTAGTAGAAAACTATTCGATCTGTAAAAAGCGATCGAAATTACAAAGTTTTTGTATTATAGATCGTTCATAAACCCCATAAAAGTTGTTATCCTTTCGGTTGAAAGCGATAAGCAACTAATAATTTATCTAGATTTATAACAGCCAAAATAAGTTGAAGGTTTTTAACAGTTACTAGTTATCAGTTACGAGATTCAACATGGGGTCACGCGTTCCCAATAGATCGGTATTAACTGAAAACTAATAACCGATAACTAATAACTGTTCGCTGATTTAAGGTTTGATTGTTAGGGATAGGTTAAGGAATTCTCAAAAAAACTATTCGAGAAAGGTTTTTATCAGTTAAATATCGAATTTAAAAGATAAAAAGTTTTTTTTAATATTATTGCCTTAAGCACAAATGCTTAATAAAATAGGAAAAGTTTAATTTTTCTTATTATTTGAAAAAAAAATCTAAAGTGCAGTTGTTAGGATAATATTCGGAGTTAATAAAAAAATGGTAGCACTAATTCCAGGTGGAAACTTTGCTGGAGCATTTCTTAGCGGTCAAAATTTAAGCGGTCGCAATCTTAATGGTATTACTCTCGATCGTGCCACCATGCAAGGCACAATACTAAACAGAGCGAGTTTAGTAGGAGCGAGTCTGCAATCAGCAGACATGGCAGGTGTCAAAGGAATAGGTGCTAATTTAAATAGAGCTAATCTAACAGGTGCAAAACTATTAGGTGCAGATTTCACAAACGGCTTTCTAGCAAACGCTAAATTCGAGAGAGCTGATATTTCAGGTATTATCTTCAATAGAACAAACCTTTCAGGTGCAGATTTTACAGGAACTACCTTTACTGATGCAAGAATTAGCAACAGTAATTTTAATTATGCTAATCTAAGTGGTCTATCAATAACAGATACAGGCTTCGGTGGCAGTACATTTATTGGTGCTAATTTATCTCGTATTACAGTTAAAATTGAAATCGATCGCAGCGGTTTTTGTCCTAATACTTCTATCAATAACTTTAAGTTTGACTTAACCACTGGCGCTCTTTCCTTTAACGATCGGCAATTTGCTACCGTGCGAAACAGCAATCTCGTTGTTGGCCAAGATCTAGTTTTTGTCTAAAAACTAACTGGCTAATTGTATCTTTGAGATAAAAAAGCTGTCACCAATTATAGTGGCGGCTTTTTTTTGTTGCTTTCTCTATGCTTCGATCGACTGCCAGAAAAGATTATTTTCAGCAATAGGGTCAAAATCAGGATCGTTTCTTGCTTCTTCTCGATATCTCGGATTGAGTTCGATCGCCTGTTTTAAATTTTCTACAGCTAATTCTACCTGAGATTTCAAAGAATAACAGATCGCTTTATTGTAGTAAGCAGAAGCATAGTTCGATTGAATTTCTATAGCGCGATCGAAGCTCTCGATAGCTTCCTTATCCCGCTCTAATTTTACTAGCACCTTACCTTTATAATTCCACGCCTTAGCCAATTGAGAATTTAACTCAATTGCTTTATCGAAAGAAGCTACCCCATCTTCATAGCGTTGCAACATCTCTAAAGCCATACCTCGATTTAACCAAGCTACCGCATTATCTGACTTTTCTCGGACAGCTCGATCGAAAGACTCAAAAGCTTCTTGATGTTGTTGCATCATTCCGAGGGCTACTCCGCGATCGACCCAAGCTTGGTAATAATCTGGTTTAATTTCTATAGCTTTGTCGTAAGAAGCGATCGCTTCTGGATATCGTCTTAAACGTCTTAACATCATGCCTCGATTTAACCAGCCTTTGTAGTTATTGCGATCGAGTTTCACTACCTTGTTAAACGCCGCGATCGCTCCTTCAAATCTTTCTAACTCCATCAAAGCCGTACCTCGTTGATACCACGTTTCTGGATCGTCGGGTTTAATATCGAGGACTTTATCAAACGAAGCGATCGCCTCAGTATACTGCTTTAATTGTACTAGTGCTGTGCCCTTTTTGTACCAAATATCTGGGTTATCTGGCTGCACTTCCAAAGCGCGATCGATCTGAGCTAGTGCTTCTTTGTCTTGTCCTCTTGACAATAAGGCTTCTGCTTCTTCTACAAATTCAGCAGGGTTTAGGAACAACTGAGGGTTGTTAACCTGTAGTTGTTCAATTTTTTCTGTAACTGCTGCTATTTTTTGTTGTATTTCAGAGAGCGCTTCTCCAGTAATCTCTGCTGCGGAAATCTCAGCTAACTTCTGCAAAATTTTCTGTTTTTCACTTCGAGCATCGAACTCAATTTCAGATAATTTTTGCTCTAATATTGTCTCTAATTTATCTATATTTTCTACAGCTCTATCTTGGCGCTGTTCAGTATCCGATTGCAATTGAGATAGTTTTGTTTTAACTTGCGTCTCTAAACCTTTAACTTCAGTTTCTATTATTTCTAAGTTTTGTATAGTTTCAGTTTTTCGGCTTTGAATTCCCACTTGTCCCTGGGAAACTTCAGCAGCAAACTGATTTTTTAATTGTCGCACATTTTGCCCCATTTGCTGTATTTGTGCTTGAATATTTGAGTATTCCTGGGATAGTTGAGATATTATTTTATTCCCTATTTGTTTCAGTTTTTCCAAAGCCGCATCTTTTTGCTCGATCGCTTTTTGTTCGGCCTCTTGTTTTATATCTGCTAGTTGTGGTATAAATTCTTTCTCTAACTGTTGGAGATTTTCTAAGATTGAATTTCTTTGCTTTTGCGTTTCTGAGTGAAGGGTAGATAGTTGAGTGTCAAATTCGCTTTGCGATCGCTGTACTTGCTCTAAGATAGAGTCTTTTTCTTGTTGTGCTTCTGTTTGCAGTCGCTCCAACCGAGGAGTAAAGTCAGAACTCAATCTTTCTAGGTTTTTGAGAATTAAATTCCACTGTTTGTGTGCGTGTTCTTCTAATTCTACTAGATTAGAAGTAAACTCTGTCTGCCAGCTTTTGATTTGCTGTAATATATCCTCTTTTTGTTCTTGTAAATCTGTTTTAAATTCGGTCAGAGTCGGCGCGAACTCAGAACTTAATTTTTCTATATTTTGTAAGATTGTCTCTTTTTGTTCTCTAGCCTGGGTTGCGAGTGCAGCCAGTTCATTAGCAAAATTATTTTCTGATTCTTGTAAGTTTTCTAATAGAGCATTTCTTTGTTTGTCCAAATCTTCTTTTAATTGAGACAAGTCGCCACTAAGATCCGATCGTAATTTTTCTAAATTATGCTCCATCAAATCTTGTTTTTGTCGAGTCTGTTCCAAGAATCTATCGACTACCTTAACGTTGTCTGCCTCTATTTTTTCTAACTCACTTCTATTGCGATCGATTTGTTGCTGTAGGGAGGTTAATGCCTGTTGCTTTGTTTGAGATAATTCTGATAGTAACCCAGCTATATTTTTTCGTTTGTCGTCTATTTCTTGGTGGAAATTTTCTGCCTCACCATTGACTCCCTTAGCAATTGCTTGACTTTCTTGGATAATTTTATCTACTTTTTGATTAGCTTGACCAATTTTTTCTTCCAAGTCTGTCAGTTGAGTCAGTTGGGAACGAACAATATTTCCTACCTCTTGAATTACGGATCTGCGCAATAGCCAGAGTAGGACGATCGTGGCGATCGCCATCAGGATAAAAATAATCAGCAAAACAACAACTAACATAATTAACATACTAAAGTCACTATTCTGCCTGTATTGTTGAAGCTCTTGGGAAGATGGTGTTGAGGTGGGAGTTATTCGGTCAGTTTCTGCTTGAATAGATTGAGCACTAGCAATGTTAACTGGTAAAACGAAAGTAGAAACAAAAATAGTGCTTGGCAATACCAAGGCGAATAGTCCTTTAGTTCTAGGCTTCATCGGAACTCCCTTTCTAGCTACGATCTGCTCTATTGCCATTGAAAGAGTAACTAGGTATAGTTACCCGATCTTCCTCCGACTGAGCGAACAATATTTTAAGTATAGAAGCTGCCTCAGCTTTTTCGCGCAAACTCAACTTTTCTAGAAATTTGACCTCGGTCAAAGCCTCGGTGGGAAAAGCGAACGGGTAACAGGTAACAAAGGGAAACTGTTCCCTTTTTCCTAGGATACAATCCTTTCTTTTTATTAATGTCAATGATTAGACTCACCGAAAATTTGGGATATTATCCTTTCGTTTCTAGGGTATACATATTAAGTCGTCGAGGGGCAACCGAAGACTCTAAACGGACGTGGAGCAAGCATAAGACTACTGATGTAGCAATTTGTGATAAAACGTCAACCCACCGAGAGACAATAGTCTGGTAGGAATCTCCGCACATAAGAGGGCGGAGTGGATGTCAAATTAATAGGTTAATTCCGACTAATCCTGGATCTCAACCTCGTTTAAGCATTCGCAGCTTATACCAATTTCGGAAAATCTCACTACAGATGGTTATTTAATCGACTTTTGCAAACTAAACCATTTAGCTAAAAGCGCAGAAGCCCCAGACTGTACCTGATAAGGTCAGTGTGGGATGAATGCGTGAAAAAAGTAGTGCGGACTTCATATCAATATTAACTGAAAGTTGATAAGATATGAAGTCCAGCACTATTTTTTTCAATCTTCATGTTTGGCGAGTTTTTTAAGTAAATATTTCTGGTAAAATATAGATATTAATACAAGTTTTTTCCCATCTTAAAGCTCAGCGAGTATCCGAAGGGTTACCTGGAGTTGCTGAGAAGCCTACACTGTATACGTCAGTATCAGTGTAGGAGTATGTCACTCGTGCAGGAGGGGGCTATGCCGACACGCACTGCGGAAGCATAGCGGCAACTGCTTTTGACTGCACCCATGTGTTAGCAACACTTACCGATGAGGAATGACTTTTAGTGTTGCTCTTGCGAGCGCCATTGATGTAACTTTTGGGCCCAATTATAAATTTGAATAATATACTCAGAAGCTTTGATACGATACTCATGTTCGGGTAGACTATTAAACAATTTTTTTAAAAGATCGCTATTGGATATCACTTTTTCGACTTCGTCCAAGTCGGACGAGCTAGAAGATAATGGAGACTCAGATAGGATCATTAGAGCTATTTCTACATCTACTTCCCAAGTATCAAGGGTTGGGGTTGAGTTATTAGCTAAAGACAGACAATGATAAACTTTTTGTTGTAAGTTTAAATAAATTTCTCTGTATTCACAATCAAAAGCGAACTGTTTTTCCTCGGAATCATAACTGGCTTCTAGATTTTCTGAGGAGTTCCTAGAAAAGCCTCTTGCTACTCCCTCTACCTCAAGAAGATTTACTTCTCGCTCTACTGAGCTTACTGAAACTCCAGATGTATATTTTTTTAATAAATTTATTTTTGGCATAATCGATTTAGTTAATGACTAATAAATAGAAATATTTTTTAAGAAGTTGTCAAATTTATCAGTAGAGTATTACTTGATTTTGACTAAAATCACAATAAATGAGTAATATAAAATATCTTATCAAATTTCAAATTTTTGTTGATTTTAAATTAATTATGAAAGATATGAATATTTTTAATTACTGATTACAAATAATTCCAGGTGTAAATTTCTCGTGTTCTGCGATCTCTTCGAGATCCGCGTAGCGGCACGAGACGGTAGAACATTTATAATAAGATTCGGCCCTTTTTGGCTTGCGTTCGTAGTAGAAAAAAACCCAAAATATGGTAAAAATTAAAATTATCCTTTCCGCACGTCAAAATGTAATATATGATGATTACCTGATTGGGGCTATTTTGCGAACTGCTTGCAGCAGCGCTTGCACTCCCGCAAAAATAGCCTGACATCATACTACAAAATACATGACAACTTGACGTGCGGAAAGTGAATTAAAAGCATTGCTTCTCGATCGCCCAATTCTTCTCTTTTCACCATTGCCGAAAAATCCTTAATGATAGAAAAAAAAAGGACGAAATAGAATTACTTTTTCCCTATTACTAACATTTCATAATCTTCAGTTGATAATCGATCGTCTCGACTAAAAGCACCAAGTTTTGCTCCGAAAATATCAATAGTTTGAAAATTTAGTGTTTTTAATAGCCAGGTTATTTCAGATGGCACATAATACCTCTCATTACACTGAAATTTCTTTTTATTGCCCAGATCGTCTTCAATGTATATGGCACTATAATCTCTAAAAGTCATTAGATCGAATGAATGATTGTCGTATGTCGCATTTCCTTCTTTTACATTGGAATTAAGAAAATCTTTGACAGAATGAAATAGGGGGAATAAGCCGTTTAAAGCAGTAAAAATTAATTTCCCATTTGATTTCAAGGCCTTAGCTGCATTCTGAAGAATTTGAAAATTCATTTCATCGGTTTCCATCAATTGGAATGCACCTTCACAAATCATAATTATTAAATCAAATTCATCTAAAAAAGGCAACTTTCTTGCGTCATGTTTTTGAAAATCAATTGGCAAATTTTCCTCTAACGCTTTTTGTTTTGCACGTTTGAGCATAGATTCTGATAAATCAATCCCAACAACTTTATATCCTCTTTTGGCTAATTCAATTGAGTGTCTTCCAGTCCCGCATCCTATATCCAATATTCTGATATTTCGATCGTAATTGATTTCTTTTTCGATAAAATCACACTCTCCAATTGTGCCCTGAGTGAAACTTTCACTATCATATTTTATTGCGTAATTTTCAAATAACTCTTCGTACCACTGCTTCATATTTTTTATTTGATGGGGATTTCCCGCTCACATAGTTAAAAAAAACTAACAATTACCCGATCGCTACTTGTTAACTGGTAAACCAGATCCCAAATTAATAGTGAATAAGCTATGACTAACAACACATCTCAATACATTCTAGCTCTCGATCTCGGTACAACAGGAAATCGCGCTCTTGTATTTGACGATCGAGGAGATGTTGTCGGTCAAGTTTATAAAGAATTCACTCAGTACTATCCCCAACCAGGGTGGTTAGAACACGACCCCAAAGAAATTTGGCAAGATACTCTCACTTGCATCGAAAAAGTAATTAAAGATAATAGTATATCTGGGAAAGCGATCGCAGCTATTGGCTTAACAGTACAAAGAGAAACCTGCTTACTCTGGGATAAAACTACAGGAGAACCTCTACACAAAGCCATTGTCTGGCAAGACAGGCGCACAGCGCAAATGTGTCAAAAATTAAGACAAGAGGGAAAAGCCGATCGTATCGAACAGACTACAGGATTAGTATTAGATGCCTACTTCTCCGCGACTAAACTTGCTTGGCTGTTAGATTGGGTTAAAAGAGAAAAACCAGAAGCCAATTTAGATAACGTCCTAGCAGGGACGATAGATACTTGGGTACTTTGGAAGTTAACTGGCGGAAAAGTTCACGCTACCGACCACAGTAACGCCAGTCGAACCATGTTAATGAATTTAGAAACGAGAAACTGGGATGCTTCCCTACTAGATTTATTTGGTATTCCAGCCTCGATGATGCCCGAAATCTTACCTAGTATGGGAGTATTTGGTCAAACAGACCCCGAATTATTAGGAGCAGAAATTCCGATCGCTGCTATTTTTGGCGATCAACAAGCCGCACTCTTCGCTCACGGTTGCGATCGACCTGGTCTATTAAAATGTACTTACGGTACTGGTTCTTTTTTAGTCGCACAAACAGGACAGCAAGTAACAAAATCCCAAAATAAATTACTTTCTACTGTGGCTTGGACAACAGCAAACTCAGCTAATTATGCTTTAGAAGGAGCAATATTTACTACAGGTGCTTGCATTCAATGGTTGCGGGATGGTTTGAAACTAATTAAGACAGCAGCCGAAACCGAAACTCTAGCAACTCAAGTAAGCGATACCAACGGAGTCTATTTTGTCCCTGCTTTGAGTGGTTTAGGCGCTCCCCATTGGGATATGAACGCTCGCGGGGCTTTTTTAGGCATTACTGGAGCAGTGAAGCGAGAACACGTCGTCAGGTCTGTTTTAGAAGCGATCGCCTATCAAGTTAAAGAAGTAGTAGAAGCAGTAAATAAAGACAGCGATCGACCTGTATCTCTGCTCAAAGTCGATGGTGGTGCTTCTCAAAATAATTTCTTGATGCAATTTCAAGCTGATGCTTTAAGAGTACCCATTGAGCGTCCTGTCATACTCGATGCTACCGCGCAAGGTGCTGCTTTTGGTGCTGGTTTAGCGGTGGGTTTCTGGGACGATTACAGTAAATTAATTGCCACTCGTAAAGTAGAAAGAGTATTTGAACCAGGAGAGGGGAAAATACAAGCTCAAGACAATTTTAGTATGTGGCAAAAAGCAGTAGAAAGAGGAAAAAATTGGATTTAGCTAGAGAAATTATGGCGATTACAGTAAATTAATTGCCAGTCGTCACTTTTTATATCTACGAGGTCGAGAATTGGAGCGCAAACTAGCAAGTAAAAGAAAAGCGATACCAATATTAATAAAAACATCGGCAAGATTAAAAATAGGAAATTTAATCAAGCGAAAATCGAGAAAATCAACTACATAGCCAAATAAAAAGCGATCGACCCCATTTCCAAAAGCACCTGCTAAAACAAAACCATAGCCCAATTGTTCGCTTAGAATCATCTTAGGGCCAAACCAAGCTAAAGCAATTAAAGCCAGACTCACGCCCAAAGATAACCAACGCAGCCAACTAACTCCATCACTAAAGAAACTCCAAGCTGCACCTGTATTAGTTTTATAGGTAAAGTGAAAAATTCCCGCCCACAGAGCTAAGGTATCCCCTTCGGTGGCAAAAGTTCGCACTACCCAGTATTTAGTGATTTGATCTAAAACTAGACCAATAATAGCTGCAATCCAGAAAAAACGATTTTTTTTCATGTTTCAATAAAACATAATTCTTCGCAGAACAAAAACGACTACTGCAACTGCACAAATTATAATTAATTGTCCAGGGAGAGGATATAAAGAGTATTGAGCGATCGACTCTAAAGCAGTAATATTACCAGTAAGGCGCTCGAAGTAAGATAGTCCTATTATGTAGGCTATCCCAAATAAGTGAATTATGCCCAGGCCGCAAATAGAGCTAAAGAATAAAGACTCCAGTTTAGCTTTGTTGCCAAAAGCAAGCCAACCACACAGCCAAGCCCCAGGTATAAAACCAAGCAAATAACCAAAACCAGGTTCTGTAATATAATCTATGCCACCCCCTCGATCGAAGACTGGTAAAAAGGCTAAACCGATGCATAAATAAGCGATTTGGGAAATAGCGCCTGCATTTTTCCCGCCTAAACAACCAGCAAACAGCACCGCACCAATTTGGTAATTTACTCCAAGCGATCGCAGCTCAATCGCTCCCTCCGCCCAATTCCAAGGAACACCAGTAATATAACCTTTAATAAAAGTACCCCCAATGGTTATTAATAAACCAATTAGGGCGCATAATAATTGAAAGGGGATTGATATTGTTAGTCTTTGGCGATTGCGCTTAGCGCCTGCTCCTGCAGGAAAATCGCGATTTAATAATAAGGATTTGTTTGTCTTTAGATTGGGAATTCCGTCTTGAGAAGTCATCGTGTATTTCTTCTGTATATATTTTCCCTCACTAATAATACCAGGGTCGATCGCAGAATTTTTGACTTCCAAAACATACAATATTCTTGGTATATTTTAATTACTTTACAAACAATTAATCAAATCTTAACTTTTGAGGTAACAAAATTTGTTAATATTTATTACTTGAAATCTTTCTAAAGAAAAAAAGATTTTAAGTAAAGATGATTGCTTAAACAAATAGAGGTCAATTGTGAGTTTTGGGGATAATTCGGAAAGAACAATAAAACCGCGCTCGTCAAAAGAGAGGTCGCTTAACCTATCTTTTATTGCCATTTCTGCCTTTTTTGCCGTATCGATCGGTTTAATTCTTCTCAGCGTAACGCTCATAGTAGCACAGAGGGCAGAGCCAGCAATATTTCGATTTGGGCTGGAGTTTTTATCCAATAGCAACTGGAATCCTGTCAAGGATGACTACGGAGTAATGCCAGCAGTTTATGGAACGATCGTCAGTTCCCTATTAGCTTTAGCGATTGCGGTTCCTATTGGCCTTGGAGTTTCTATCTTCCTCAGCGAAGATTACCTACCAAACCAGATACAAAGGATATTAGTGTTTTTAGTGGAACTGCTAGCTGCCATTCCCAGTGTAGTGTACGGTTTTTGGGGTTTGTTGGTCTTATCTCCCTTTTTAAACTCTTTCACACCTTTAAGGGGACTGAGCGGAATGCTGCCAGCTTTCCTAATTTTATCAGTAATGGTTTTGCCTACCATTGCCGCAATTTCCCGCGATGCTTTAATTAATGTTCCCAGTGAATTGCGACAAGCATCATATGGGTTAGGAGCAACCCGTTGGGAAACCATTATTTTAATTATTTTGCCAGCAGCATCTTCAGGGATTATCGGGGGAGTAATGCTAGCACTAGGACGTGCTTTAGGAGAGACTATGGCAGTAACTATGTTAATTGGTAACTCCAATAAAAATCCCTTTCTCGATTTTTCCTTATCATCACTTATATTCGATCCAGCCAACACGATCGCCTCTTTACTTGCCAATCAATTTGCCGAAGCCAGTGGTTTACAAGTAGCAGCCCTAATGTACGCAGCTTTAATTTTATTTGCTCTGACCTTAGTGGTGAATATATTGGCTCAATTGTTGGTAAGTCGCTTGCAAAAAATTTAGTTACTAAGGAAATAAACACTCATGGCATCTGGCGATTCTATGGTCAATAAATCTGATTTTGCATCTGACACGGGTAGTCTCGAATATATTAAATCCTCATCCCGCAATATATTTGGCGCTTTCATGACGGGAGTTGCTGGTTTCTTTACGTTTCTGGCGATCGTCCCTTTATTAATTATTCTTACTTACCTACTAGTTCAGGGTATTAGCACCTTCAGTATAGAGATTTTTACCGAACTGCCACCACCACCGTTAGTAGAAGGAGGAGGATTTGGCAATGCGATCGTAGGTACAATAGTGATGGTAGGAATTGGAGCGATTATTAGCGTTCCCTCTGGAGTTCTGGCAGCGATATATCTATCGGAGTTTAGCTCTCCTCAAATTTCTTATTGGATCAGTTTTGCTAATAACGTTCTCAGTGGAGTCCCTTCAATTATTATTGGGGTATTCGCTTATGCAGCGATCGTCTTAGATCCTTTAGGTATCTTCGGTCATAGAGGTTACTCAGCTTTTGCTGGAGGCTTTGCCCTGTCTGTCTTAATGTTGCCAATTATCGTTCGTACCACTTATGAAGCACTTAAATTAATACCGCAAGAGGTTCGACAGGCATCAGTGGGAGTGGGAGCTAACGACTATCAAACAGTCTTGCAAATTATTTTACCCAGCGCTCTTCCAGCCGTTGTCACAGGAGTTAGTTTGGCCGTTGCTCGCGCTGCTGGAGAAACCGCACCGTTAATATTTACAGCTTTGTTTACTCAGTATTGGCCTAAATGGGACAGCGCTCCCCTGCAAAGGCCAATGGCATCCCTAGCTGTTTTAGTTTATAATTTTGCCACTTCTCCTTTTGAAAATCAGCAGAGACTAGCTTGGGGGGCTTCTTTTATCTTAGTAATTTTGGTGTTAATTACTAATATTATCGCTCGCTGGGCAATATCGCGACGACAATTTTAACTGTAAATTATTACTTAATAGTGCTCAAAAAAATATTGAGATTAATTTTATGCAAGCAACGGAACAAAAAACAGATATAGTTTTACGCACAGAAAATGTCAACGTATATTACGGCAATTTTTTAGCTTTAAAGGGAGTTTATCTCGACGTTCCCAAAAATAAGGTAACAGCTTTTATTGGTCCGTCCGGTTGTGGAAAAAGTACTTTGCTGCGCTGTTATAACCGTCTAAATGACTTAATTCCTATTTTCCGATTAGAAGGAAAAATCAGTTATTACGATCGAGATCTATACGCCACAGAAATAGATCCAGTACAGGTACGTCGGCGAATTGGCATGGTATTTCAAAGACCAAACCCCTTTCCCAAATCAATATACGAAAATATAGCCTACGGAGCTAGAATAAACGGCTATAAAGGCGATATGGACGAACTAGTAGAACAAAGTTTAAGAGGAGCAGCACTTTGGGATGAAGTAAAAGATAAACTCAAACAAGACGGAAGAGCAATTTCTGGAGGACAACAGCAGCGCTTGTGTATTGCCAGAGCGATCGCAATTCAACCAGATGTAGTTTTGATGGACGAACCTTGTTCTGCTCTCGACCCTATTTCGACTCTCAAAATTGAAGAGTTAATTCACGAGTTAAAAGAAAAATACACCATTGTCATCGTTACTCACAATATGCAACAGGCATCGCGGGTAGCCGATTTAACTGCCTTTTTTAACGTTCAAGTGACTGGTGAAGGAGGAAATCGTCAGGGTTATTTAGTAGAGTGCGATCGTACCGAGATAATTTTCCAAAATCCCAGCCAAAAAGCAACTCAAGAATACGTCAGCGGGCGTTTTGGTTGAGAAAATCGGCACATAGGAGATAATTATCTCCCTCAAGAAGCGATCGACCTACTAGATTCCAATTCTTGGTAGGATAAATTGAACTATAAATTTTGTGAAGTCATAAAATCCCTAATTATGCCTATAAAACAGTATTTATCTCGTTTGCTTGCTCTAATGTTAGTGGTTGTCATTGGTTTAGTCGGGTGCGGACAAAATAGTTCCACGGGACTGACTGGAGATTATACTCAAGATACTCTTGCTGTCATAGAGAACTTAAATAAAGCAATAGACTTGCCAAAAGATGCCCCTGACAGAGAAGAAATACAAGAACAAGCGCGGGAGCAAATTAATGAATATGTTTCGCGCTATCGCCGCGATGGCAAAGCTTCTGGACTTCGTTCCTTTACAACCATGCAGACAGCATTAAACTCCTTGGCAGGATTTTACGGCACTTTCGGCAATCGTCCCGTGCCAGAAAAATTAAAGACCCGTTTACAACAAGAATTTAAGCAAGTTGAATTGGCAGTAAAACGAGGTAGTTGACATCGTTTTTCACTAGGTATGGGGAG
This sequence comes from Prochloraceae cyanobacterium, assembly GCA_030065755.1. Lineage (GTDB taxonomy): Bacteria > Cyanobacteriota > Cyanobacteriia > Cyanobacteriales > JASJDA01 > JASJDA01. The sequence goes on from JASJDA010000040.1 coordinate 22,975, forward strand.
TGTGGGAAGTGTTAGCTGTTGTTTATCATTTCTTCTTCCCCTCTCCCCCTCTCCCCCTCCCCCACTCTCCCCCTCTCACCCTGCTCCCCATTCGATCGCAGGTAAAATGCTTGATGATAGATCGGAAAAACTTACATAATTTGTCAGGTGATTAAGCGCAAACAACCTGAGTGGTTAATAGGTTTATTAATTTTAGGAATCATTTGGCTAGCAGGGGCTATAGTCGATCGGTTATGGTTTACTATAGATACTTCTGCGCCACCTTGGGATCGAGCAGATTACCTCAACGGCGCGATGAATTACTGGCAAGCTCTGCAAACGCCTCAATTTTTTAACGGCGAATGGTGGCGAAGTTTTTGGCTGCTTTCCAACAAAATTCCTCCACTTGTTTATATATTAACAGTTCCATTTTTCAATTTATTCGGTACTAGCGCTGATGCAGCAACTCTAGTCATGCTGCTAATGAGTGCTATTCTTTTAATATCAGTTTATGGTTTAGGCATTGAACTGTTTAGCGTTAGAGTAGGATTGTGGGCAGCACTTTTGTGTCAGCTGTTACCTGGACTATATCGCTATCGTCTTAATTTTTTACTCGATTATCCCTTAACTGCTGCTGTCACCTTTAGTTTCTGGTGCCTTACGCTTTGGAAATTCAAAATTCAAAACTCGCAAAGCAAAAACAATAATACTATAACCCCCTCTCCTGCTCTCCCCTCCTCCTCTCCACAATGGATCTGGGCAGCAATATTTGGTTTATCCTTGGGCATAGCATTAATGATTAAGCAAACTGCCCTATTTTTTCTATTCACACCCCTATTGTGGATAATTGGAGGTGCCCTAAAAAACAGAAATTGGCGCTCCTTGGGACAGTTGTTTTTTGCCTTATGCGCTTCAATTGTTATATTTGGTCCGTGGTATCGCACTAATTGGCTGCTTATTTTAACTTCTGGGAAAAGGGCAACCATTGATTCAGCGATCGCAGAAGGGGATCCAGGCCTCAATACCCTCGATGCTTGGACATACTACGGTAAAATTTTACCTTATTTGCTGTCGTGGCCTTTATTATTGGTGCCCATTGTAGGAATACTTATTTATTTGCTGCGCAAAAGACAATTTCCCTCAGATGTTCTCCTCAGCACAAAATTTTCATCGTGGAGGTGGCTGTTAGTTTTTTTAGTTGGGGGCTATTTTATTTCTTCTTTCAATGTAAATAAAGATGCTCGCTACATTTTGCCTTTGTTACCCGTATTATCTCTATTTTTAGCTGCTGGCTTGCTGTCTTGGGCTGGTCGCTATTCAAAGCACATTCGATGGGGTGCGGTAAGTTTAGCATTGCTGTTGATGTTATTAAATATATTTCCCATTCCAGGAGCAGCTTTGGCGCAAATTCTCAGTCCTCGGGTGCAATACTATCCATATTTAGGACAGCGGTGGCCTCACCAACAAGTAATTGACGAAATTATTAATACTTCTCCAAATCTGAGATCTACTCTGGGGGTTTTGCCTTCAACAGACGAAATTAATCAACATAACTTTTCTTTTTATGGGAAGTTGAATAAATTTCAAGTTGTGGGTCGTCAAGTAGGTGTGAGAGACAAAGAAGTCAAACAAGATGCTCGATCGCTAGACTGGTTTATAACTAAAACAGGCTATATAGGCTCAGTACCTACAGCTCACGAAACTATTGTAAAATTAGTAGAAAAAGACTCTAATTTTAAGTTACAAAAAACTTGGAATCTTCCCGATCGCTCTACCCTCAAACTTTATCACCGCACTCCTTCATCAATAGAAGTAAGCCCTCTATCTTCTCCTCAAACTAAAGTAAAATTAGAGCGAGTCAAAATTCCCACAACAGCACCCCCAGGAATTCCCGTACCCGTTACATATCAATGGTCTGGCCCTTGGGAGCAGTTGAGTTCGGGTATAGTATTGATAACTTGGGAGAGGGAAAATGCTCCATTTCCTGTTTCCAATTCGTTTTGGTTGCACGATCGCGCTATTGGTATGGGAGCATTGCATTCAGGTAATCTAAGTAAAGAGGGATTTTTATCTACTTTTCAAGTAACTGAAAGGACTGCAATGCTTCCCCCCGATCGATTAATATCGGGAAATTACACTTTAAAAGCAACCTACCTCAATCGATCGACAGGGGAAACCTATCCTATTGAAGTACCGTCGGTAAATTTAAAAATCGATCCTGCAGCAGCAGCAACACCAGCACCAGAATTAGATTTAGTCACTCAACTGCGAATAATTGCTCCTAATTTATCCGAGGGAATTCGAGGTCTAGATTCGATTTTTGCACAGACTGCTCGCATCAATCAATACGATCCCATTCAAGATTATCTAGTACAAACCGATTTAGCCTTGTCTTATCGCTTAAAATATGGTAATGAGCGAGACAATCTAAATTGGGCTTATACGATCGCCCTTTCTAGAGTTTTGCGGCAAGATGTAGAGGGAGCGATCGCAGCTTTCCAAAAAGTAATAAAATTAGATTCGCAAAACCCTTATTCTTACGCTTATCTAGCTTTTGTCTATCTCTACGACTGGCAACCTTACCCAGCACGAAAAGCTCTCAAAGTCGCTTTAGAGATCGATCCTAACATTCCAGAAATCCAAGCTCTTAACGGTGTTGCAGCTTTGATGGGAGGAAATGCGATCGAAGCTTGGCTCATTCTCTCAAAAACTTTGCCCGAATTTGATTAGAGAAGGAGAGGGGGAGAGGGGGAGAGGGGGAGAGGGGGGAGTGTGGGGAGAGGGGGGAGTGTGGGGAGAATAACAGATAGCCAACAGCTAACAGCCAATACCTTTCCCCGATCGCACTCGGACATATATTATGGAAACGCGGGGATAGTTCGCAAAACAGTTCTTATTTTTATATCAAAATTAGGTTTTATGACCACTACAAATGACAAAAAAGTTGTTAAGGAATATTTCAATGCCACCGGATTCGATCGCTGGCGCCGAATTTACGGTGAGGGAGAAGTAAACAAAGTTCAAGAAGATATTCGCATCGGACATCAACAAACTATTGATACTGTAATCGAATGGGTGAAGCAAGACGGTAATTTAGCAGATATATCCATCTGCGATGCGGGTTGTGGTGTTGGTAGTTTGAGCATTCCCCTAGCGCAAGCAGGTGCTAAAGTGAATGCTAGCGATATTTCTGAAAAAATGGTTGCAGAAGCAGGAGAAAAAGCGAAAGAAGTTTTAGAAGATGCTAGCAACATTACTTTCTCAGTGCAAGATTTAGAAACGATCGGGGGGAAATATCACACAGTTATTTGTCTAGATGTTTTAATTCACTATCCCCTTTCAGAAGCGGGACAAATGATTTCTCATTTAGCAAGTCTAGCTGAGTCCCGTCTGATTATTAGTTTTGCGCCTAAAACTTTTTGGCTTTCTATACTGAAGAAAATAGGAGAGTTATTTCCAGGACCAAGTAAAACTACTCGTGCTTATCAACATAGTGAAGCCGATATTATCAAAATCCTCGAAGGTATGGGTTTTTCAATTAAGCGTACTGGAATGACTAGCACTAGATTTTACTACTCTCGTATTCTCGAAGCTACTCGCAGTTAAACAACCAAATTAAAAATGGCAGTCACTATCCAGAAATTGATTGCGTGGAAACAACAAAAGCGTCCTATTGTTAGTCTTACTGCTTGGGACTATCCGATCGCCCAGATATTAGATGAAGGGGGAAAGATAGATATAATTCTCGTCGGTGATTCTCTGGCAATGGTCGCACTGGGGCATCAGACAACTTTGCCTGTTACCTTAGATGAAATGATACATCACGCAGCCGCAGTACGTCGAGGAGTTAAACAGGCGTTAGTGGTATGCGACTTGCCATTTTTAACTTATCAAGAAAGTGTCAGCCAAGCCATACATTCAGCAGGTAGGGTTTTGAAAGAAACAGGCTGTGCTGCAGTAAAGTTAGAAGGGGGACACCCAGCGATCGCTGAAACTGTGGCTAAGCTGACCGCTTTTGGCATACCAGTCATGGGACACGTTGGTTTAACTCCTCAGTCCGTACACAGACTCGGTTACAAACAGCAGGGAAAAACTTTTGATGAGGCTCAGAGAATTTTAGATGAAGCAACCGCTCTTTATAGTGCAGGTGTTTTTGCCATTGTTTTAGAACATATCCCCTCTGACCTAGCCGCAATAATTACAGCTAAAATCCCTATTCCTACTATTGGCATCGGTGCAGGGGTAAATTGCGACGGACAAGTTTTAGTTACTGCCGACATACTCGGACTTACGGAAAAACATCCCCCTTTTGCTAAATCTTACGTCAATTTAAGAGAGATTATTACTCGAGCTGTGGGGGATTTTGCTACTGAAGTGCGATCGCGTGAATTTCCCAAATAGTCGATCGAAATTAAAACAGTTATCAGTTATCAGTTATCAGTTATCAGTCACCATAAACTTTGATAACTGATAACTGTTTACTGCTCGCTGATTTAAGCGTTGTTGATTTGAAATTTGAAGATGACATCGTTATAATCAACGTCGCCACCGCCAAGTACATCCTCGAAACCGAAAGTATTGTCGGCGATCGTGCGCACGTGGTCTATACCATCAGAATTAGCTTCGAGGAAGGGGAATAAAGCATCAGTACCATTACTGAGGATATAGGGAGCATAGAGAGAGCCACCTACCAAAGTTTGTGTTACTGCTGTATTGTTTTGGTCCAACTCGACCACACTTTGAGCTAAAGCAGCCTCAACATAACCGCTTTCTCCAGGATTAATCTGGTTACCGCTAATAGGATCGACTACAGCACCTTGGGAATTAGCAATTTGATAGAAACCACCAAGGTTATTGAAATCAGAATTGTTAGTAACAGAGAATTCTACTTCAACTGAGGAAGCGGTTATGGACTCGAGAGAGAGTATTTCAGGATTTAAGCCTAATGCACCAAGCTCGACTTCTACAACCACGTCATTATAATCGAGATCGCCACCACCCAAAACATCTTCAAAGCCAAAAGTATTGTCTGAAAGCAAACGAATGTGGTCTACACCGTCGGGGTTAGCGCTAATAAAGGGGAAGAAAGCTTGTTGGTTATCGCTAAGAATGAATGGTGCGTAGAGATTTCCCCCTGAGAGATTAATTCTCGAATAGGAATCATTTTGACTCTTTTGCACCACTTGTTGAGCGAGTGCAGCATCGGCATAACCCACATCTCCAGGAGCAATAAGGGCTCCAGTGTTAAGGTCTAGGACAGAGCCGGAATCATCAGCAATTTGATAGAAACCAACAAAGTTGTTAAATCCAGCATTACCCTGAATGAACACCTGTGCGGGGACTTCTCCCGCAGCAAGATCTCTGAGATCGAGCAACTCGAGAAACTCTTGACCTTGCAAATTATTACCGATAGGAGCTGACTCGTTAGTAACTTCAACAGTTAATTTCAAATCGTTGAAATCAGAGTCACCTAAACCGTTCTGATCTTCCCAAGACAGAGAAAATTTACCGCTAGTGAGGTTCTCAACCGTTAAATGCTCTAAACCATCTTGATTAGCAGCGTTAGTGGCGAAGAAAACATTAGCCGTTTCTCCATTCAAAACCCGATCGACTGTACTATTTTGCACTAAGAAGAAGCCGAGATAGTCCCTAGGATTAAAATCATCCAGAATGCGAGTGGGGTTTTTGCCAAAAAATTGCGTAATTTCGCTCAGAGAAGAGAAGATAACTCGCCCAGAACTCAAAGCCGCTTCCAGATAACCTCGATCGCCTGGAACTAAGCCATTAATAGTCCCATTTTCATCCTCAACTCGGAAAACTCCAACCTCATTAACAAAACCAGCTTGGTTTTGAGTGAGGGTAAATTTGAGGTTAACTTCGGGTTCAACAGTAACGTTAACATTAGCAGTTGAGCTAATACCCTGAGCGTCAGTAACGGTGTAGGAGAAAGTATCGGTAAAGCTGGAATCCTCTCCTGTAATCTGGAAAATATCTCCATTGGCGGTTTGAGAAAGTCCATTATCTGTAACGACTTCATTGGGAGTGTAAACGAGGACATCGTCGCTCTTGTCGTTGGGAGTAGCGTTATTGTCAATAATTACTTCCCCTCGTGCTGGTTGTGTTATGGAAGTAATTCTCAAATTGCCAGGGTTGGGGTCGCTATCGTTATTTAAGACATCAATACTCGAAGATCCTCCCAAAGAAGCACTAGCAAAATCATTGGCTGCTACGGGGCGATCGGGGTCAACGACAACTGTTATTGTTGACGTTTCGGTGTTACCTTCGGCATCGGTAACAGTATAAGTAAAGCTGTCTTCTCCAACAAACCCAGGGTTAGGTGTATAAACAATAAAGTCATCGCTCGAATCGTTGGGAGTACCATTGTTGTCAATTGTTGCGGTACCGTTTTGTCCGTTGGTAACAGAAGCGATCGTTAGATCTTTTTTGTCGTTAGCGAGAACGTCAATTTCAACTGGAACTCCAGGAGCTGTACCGGTGCTGTCGTCGAGCCCTAAAGCTTTGACGTTTACTGAGATGGTCTCACTAAAGGTATTGCCTTGTGAATCAGTAACAGTGTAAGTAAAGCGATCTTCTCCAGTAAACCCAGGGTTAGGTGTATAAACAATAAAGTCATCGCTTGGATTGTTCGGGGTACCATTATTTTCAATAGCGACCGTACCATTTTCTCCCTGAGTGACTTGGGTAATTTCTACTGGGTTGACATTGGGACTGAAGTTATCGTCAAGGACGTTAAAGTTAATGGGGAATTGATTGAGGGTGGTGAAAACTCGATCTGTATTAGTAGAGAAGTTTAAGGTGGTTCGATCGACTATGCCAGCATAATCGTTATTGCCCAAATCTTCTATGGCGCCAGGATCGATAGTTATATAATAATCCCGCCCAGGTTGAAGGTTAACATCAGGGTCAATTGTTACCGTATTCCCATTGAAATTAACTTGATTGGGATCGGCAACCGAAATCGTCGCCACTGGCGTATTGGTCGCCGCATCAAAAATGGTAATGTTGCCAGTTCCTTCATTAACAGGTTCGCTAAAGGTAAGTACAATAGGAGCGTCAAAGGGTGCATTGGTGGCATTATCCGCTGGCGTGACGCTAACTAATGTGGGGGCTACCGTATCCGGTGTTGCTGCAGTGGAGAAGTTTAAAGTAGTCGGATTATTAATTCCGGCATAATCGTTACTGCCTAAATCTTCGATCGCGCCAGGGTCAATAGTTATGTAATAATCCCGATTGGGTTGAAGATTAACAGCAGGGTCGATGTTTACCGTATCCCCAGTAAAGTTAACTTGATTGGAGTCAGCAACATTAATCGTGGCAACAGGTGTATTGGTCGCCGCATCGAAAATGGTAATATTGCCTGTGCCTTCGGTTACTGGTTCGTCGAAAGTTAGAACAATATTGCTATTAATTGGGACTCCCGTAGCATTATCTGCAGGATTGCTGTTAATAAGAGTGGGGGCTACTGTATCTGGTGTTGCAGTAGTAGTGAAGTTTAAGGTAGTTGGATTATTAATTCCGGCATAATCGTTATTGCTCAAATCTTCTATAGCACCAGGGTCGATAGTTACGTAATAATCTGTCCCAGGTTGAAGATTGACACCAGGATCAACAGTTACCGTATCTCCAGTAAAGTTAACCTGATTGGGATCGGCAACATTAATAGTGGTAACAGGTGTATTGGTCGCACCATTGAAAATGGTAATATTGCCAGTCCCTTCGGTTACAGGTTCGCTGAAAGTTAGAACTATATCGCCGTTAATGGGTGCATCGGTGGCATTATCTGCTGGGGTGCTGCTAACTAATGTGGGCGCTATTGTATCTGGCACTACAACTGTAGTGAAGTTGAAAGTGGTTGGATTATTAATTCCGGCATAATCGTTACTACCCAAATCTTCTATAGCACCAGGGTCAATAGTTACGTAATAATCTGTCCCAGGTTGAAGATTAACACCAGGGTCAATAGTTACCGTATCTCCAGTAAAGTTAACTTGATTGGGGTCAGCAACATTAATCGTGGCAACAGGTGTATTGGTCGTACCATCAAAAATAGTAATATTACCAACACCTTCAGTTACTGCTTCGTCAAAAGTTAGGACAATATTGCTGTTAACTGGAACTTCTGCGGCATTATCTGCTGGTGTGGTACTAACTAAAGTTGGTGCTGTTGTATCTGGTGTTGCTGTGGTGGTGAAGTTTAAGGTAGTTGGATTATTAATTCCGGCATAATCGTTATTACCCAAATCTTCAATAGCACCAGGGTCGATAGTTACATAATAATCTGTCCCAGGTTGAAGATTAACACCAGGGTCAATAGTTACCGTATCTCCAGTAAAGTTAACCTGATTGGGGTCGGCAACATTAATCGTGGCAACAGGTGTATTGGTCGCCGCATCGAAAACGGTAATATTGCCCGTCCCTTCGGTGACAGGTTCGCTGAAAGTTAGAACTATATCGCCGTTAATGGGTGCGTCGGTGGCATTATCTGCTGGGGTGCTGCTGACTAATGTGGGCGCTATTGTATCTGGTGAAGCGATCGTAGTGAAGTTGAACGCAGTCGGGTTGGTGATTCCGGCATAATCGTTATTAGAAACATCTTCAATAGCACCAGGGTCGATATTTACGTAATAGTCTGTTCCTGGTTGAAGAGGCACGCCAGGGTCAATAGTTACTGTATCCCCAGTAAAGTTAATTTGATTGGAGTCAGCAACATTAATCGTGGCAACAGGTGTATTGGTCGCCGCATCAAAAATAGTGATATTGCCCGTTCCCTCTTTGACTGGTTCGTCGAAAGTTAGGACAATATTGCTGTTAACTGAGACTTCTGCGGCATTATCTGCTGGTGTGGTGGTAACTAATGTGGGCGGGCTACTATCAGGAGTACCGGTAGTAGTAAAGTTGAGGGTAGTTGAATCTGCTATTCCTCCATAGTTATTACCTGCTGTATCGGTAATAGCACCATTAGCAATTTCGATGTAGTAGTTTGCAGCGAAGTCGAGATTATTGGTGGGGTCGATCGTTACTGTATCCCCACTTACGGTCAATTGAGTGGAAGTAGCCACATCAAAAGTTTCTGCTACTGTCCCATCTGCATTCCTGATGACAATATTGCCCGTACCTGGCTGAATATTCTCGCTGAAAGTGAGTACTATATTATCATTTACCGATACATTTGTGGCATTATCTGCTGGCGTGCTGCTGACTAAAGTAGGAGGAATAGTCTCAATAGTTAGTTCCCCGTTACTAGTCTCGCTAGTAGCATTGCCAGCCTCATCAGTAACGGTAACAACAACGTCATAATTATCTGCTGGCAAAGCATTAGCCGGAGGTATCTTTAAACTCCAGCTACCGTCTCCCCCTACAGTTAAGTTGCCATCTCCTGCAGTATAAGTAACTCCAGCAACGGTAACTGTTAAGATGTCTCCTGGAACCAGTTTAGCCGTGCCAGTAATGGTGGGAGTCCCGCTGTTACTGTTGAGAATGTTGATGGTGGGAGCAGCAGGAGGAGCAGTATCGACAATTAATTCTCCGGTAGTCGTGTCGCTAGTGGCGTTGCCAGCTCCATCTGTTACTGTAGCTGTCACGTCGTAGGTATTATTGGCCAGAGCATTGGCTGGGGGTATAGCTAAACTCCAGGTGTTACCCGTTACAGTTAAATTAGAGTTAGCTTGACCGTAAGTTACTCCGTTAACGGTTACTGCTAGGCTTTCTCCCGCAGCCAGTGTAGCGGTACCAGTAATAGTAGGGGTAGTATTGCTAGTATCTAGGTTGTTAACCGTAGGCGCAGCAGGAGCAACAGTATCCACGATTAATTCGGCGTTGGTACTATCGCTAGTAGCATTGCCAGCCCCATCGGTTACTGCAGCTGTAACATTGTAGGTATTATCAGTTAAAGCATTACCAGCAGGGATATTTAAGCTCCAATCAGTACCGCTTAAACTTAAATTGCCGTCACCATCGGTGTAAGTAACTCCATTAACAGTGACTGTGAGAGTTTCTCCTGGCGCTACTGTAGCAGTACCAGTAATAGCGGGAGTAGTGTTGCTAGTGTTTTGGCTGTTAACTGTAGGAGCAGCAGGAGCAGTTG
>JASJDA010000280.1 GCA_030065755.1 Prochloraceae cyanobacterium
TTAACAAAACCCGTCAAACCCAATGAATTAATCGAGACGGTCAATAACTTAGCTTGCTGTACGGCATAAACTGTCAGCAGCATACTCGAAAGGGGCTTTGCTGGCAGTAAAAAATAATTTCTTTTTAATAGCAACTTATAAATTTTAAATAAGTGGCGAGAGCAAAATTCAATTTTTGTTTTAGTTATTTTGCTATTTAAATCAAGTCAAATATATTAATAGTATTCCTGTTATTATATTGATGTTATTTTTAGTAAAAAAAATCATGAAAACTATACTCGTTGTTGATGACGTGCGGGCAGAACTGCTAATGATATCTGCACTTTTAGCCAATGCAGGCTTTAACGTAGCAAAAGCAGAAACAGCAGAACAAGCATGGAAGTGGTTGAAAAATAATCCTGCCCCTAACTTAATTTTGCTAGATATTATCATGCCAGGAGAAAGCGGACTAGATCTGTGTCGTAAGATTAGATCGCACTCAGAATGGGAGGAAACTCCTATTTTATTTTGCTCTTTAAAATCCGAAAATTTCGATCGCTTTTGGGCGCTGCGCCAAGGAGGTAACGAATATATAACCAAGCCTTTTGCGCCTCAAGAACTTGTCGATACAGTTGTCAAACACGTTAAGTAATAGTTTGAAGATGGAGGAATACTTTAAAGTAGAATTATCAGATTCGGTAACATTAGCTTTACCACTTGTAGATATAGAAATTATTGAGAACTTCTTTTCACAGAAAATTTCTTCTATTCCTGGAATAGCCTCATTTTGGATAGGAGTTGTCAATCAAAAAGGGTCTTTACTTTGGGTTCTAGATACCAATCTATTCTTTGAGTTAGATTCCTCCAATACTATTTCAGCACAAAAATTTACCGCAGTCGTGTTAAATAGTTGCGTTGAAGGAAAGAATAGAAGAGTTGCCTTAGTTGTAAAACAGTTAAAAGGTGTTTTTAGCGTTAAAAATAGTCACGTGGAACCAATTCCCACTCCTTTAGAAAGCCAATGGCAAAGTTATTGCAAAGGCGTTATCTTACAGGAAGAACAATGTATTTACGTACTAGATACTGTAGCTTTTTTTACCTCACTTAGAGGAGATAGTAATTAATCCGTCTGAAATTATACGTAAATAAATCTAAGAGATATAAATTATGTCAAGCTATAAATCTGGCTCGCAATCGTCAAATCCCGTCATAGACAGCGAACGGGAAAATAACGAATTAGTAAATAAAATGATCGCAGCTAACAACTTAGAAAAGTCAGGGGACATCCCAGGGGCGATCGCCATATACAAAGAGATAATAGAAATAGATAGAGATGGAACTTATCAAGCGATCGCAGCCAAAGCCCTAGAAAAAATAGGAGATTCAGTAGTTTCTGAGATAGAAACTACTCAAGTAGATGGTAAGAAAACAAACTTTTCTTTGTGGCAAAAACTCAATCTGAGATTTAAAGCAACTCTGTTCGCGATCGCTGTGGGAACAATTCCCATTTTGGGAGTTGGAGCAATAGTTTTTAACATAGTAGATAACGCTCTCAACAAAAGAATACGAACAACGCAAAAGATTCTTGCAGTAGAAATGAGCAGCAATCTGGCTAATTTTATTAATAATCGCTACAAGCAGATCGAGGAATTAGCCCGCATTCCTATTCTTACCTCACCAGAACTCTGGGCTGCGATGACACAGCAAGACAAAATTAATTTTTTAGAAAAGTTTATCGAAAACGGCGTTAACAATATAGTAGTTATTGATGTCAAAACTGGAGATGCAGTTTTGTCTGTAGGAGGTAAATCGCCAAAAAATTTCCAAAAACTAGACTACTATCAAGAAGTTTTAAGAACAAAAGAGCCAGTTATCAATCCTCCGCGCAAAGAATTGACAACCGATGAATGGTCATTCTTTGTAGCTTCACCCGTATTTAACCAAAAAACAGGGGAACTACTATACGTTATTCGTTCTCAAACCCTAGCCAGTTACGTTTATTATACGATTGAAAATAATATTAATTATCTCAACGAACAACTTGGCAGCCCAGAAGAATATGAATATCTAGTAGCAAATAACAACGACGAATCAGTAGTATTTGTCTCAAAAGGTTTTCACGAAAACAAAAGTGTAAGTGAGTTTTTCCCCTCCTATCAGAAACCAGATACTGAGAGCGATCGGGAAGGTAAAACCAAAACATTTATAGACCGCAGTCCTTTCTACAGCCAACAAGAATATTTAGTTACCTATAGTCCTTTGCCAAATTTGCCAGGATCGGTGCAACAAAATTGGACGGCAATTATTGCCAGTAAAACAGCCGATGCCTTTGCTGCTCGCAGACAATTACTAATAGCCATGATTATTGGAACAGGTATAGCAGCAATACTTACAGGCGCGATCGCTGCTTATTTAGTTAATCGAGCTATTCGTCCTATTTTAAATGCTAGTAATACGGTAGAAAAAATAGGTACCGGCGATCTAAATGCCCGAATTAACATCTCTGGAGAAGACGAACTAGCTAAACTCGGTTCCAATATTAATTCTATGGCATCTCAGATTCAAAAACTCTTAGAGCAGCAAGAAGCTGAGGCAAACAACCAACGTAAGGAAAAAGAAAACCTGCAACAAGAAGTAGTTCAATTACTATTAGAAATTGAAGCTGCTCAGCAAGGGGATTTGACAGTACAAGGGGAAATAACAGATGGGGTGGTCGGTTCCATTGCTGACGCTTTCAATATCACAATTGATAAGCTGCGCCACCTGCTCCTGCAAGTTCAGACCGTTTCTAACCAGGTAGAAAAACGTTCTCGCAGTGGAGAAAACTCAGTACGTCAACTATCAGAAGCTGCTTTAGAGCAGACAGAAAAAATCAACTCGAGTTTGGAATCTGTAGCTTTAATCAATAACTCAGTTCGCAGCGTTGCTCATGCTGCCTCTGAAGCTGCAACAATTGCCAGAGAAGCCTTGAATGATGCCAAGCAAGGTCAGACCAGTATGGACGAGAGCGTTAAAAGTATAGAAAAAATTAGGATAAAAGTAGGCGATACAGGTAAAAAAGTCAAACAGCTAGCAGAGTCTTCTCAAGAAATTTCGCAAATGGTAGAGATTATTTCGAGCATTTCTGAAAAAACTAACTTATTGGCTTATAACGCTTCGGTAGAAGCAGCCCGTGCGGGAGAACACGGTCGAGGTTTTGGAGTAGTTGCCGATGAAATTCGCAGCTTAGCAGAACGAGTTAAAGAAGCAACTAAAGACATTCAACAACTGGTCAGCACCATTCAAAAGGGAACCGCTGTAGTTTTACAAGCCATGGAAACCAGCAATAGTGAGGTGGCAGCAGAAACTCAACTGATAAGACAAACCAAACAAACCTTACAAAGTTTAGCCATCAACAGTCAAAAAATTGACAAATACCTTCAAGCAATCTCCGCTAGTACCGCTAGCCAAACTAGCGCCTCCGAACTTGTCAATCAGAAAATAGGAAAAATTTCCACCATTGCCAACAAAACGTCCGCAGAATCACAAGCAGTGGTTAAATCCCTCCAGGCATTAGTCAAAGAGGTTGAAGTTCTTCAGTCATCCGTTTCTCAGTTTCGCTTGCAAGGATAGTGATGAGTGTAAAATTAGATCCAGCAACTATAGCAGCAATTACAGCTGAAGCGCGCCAGTGTTTTTTAGCCGAAGACGGTCCAAAATATCTCACCATTTTGGAGGAAGGGTTCAAACAACGCCACCACTCTCCCGATTTTAGTTCTCTTTTACGGGCTGCTCATTCTATCAAAGGCGGTTCGGGTTTAGTAGAACTTAACAGCTTAACAGAGTTAGCTCACAAACTAGAAGATATTCTAGAAGCACTTGAGAAACAAAAGCTCCCAGATAAAGAAAAAGCTTGGATGCTGGTGGAAAGAATTGTGGGGGAGATAGCTGTAATTTTAAGTACGGCTTGGACTACTGAGGAAGTAGTAGCAGATCCGGAGTTATTAGAAACCTTAAAAAACTTTATCTCTCAGCAGAAAAAAGAAGAAGAATTAGCATTTATCGAGGAAAATCATCCTAAGAATAAAGATGATTATCCTAACAAAAGCTTGCTAGAAAAAGCTCTCAAGCAAGATTTAGAAGTTAGTTTTGGCGAAATTGAGGAATTACCTGAAGATGTACCGACCTTACTGATAAAACAGTCTGTAGAGCATTTGTGCGAAGAATGCTTGTTTTTAGCAGAAACTCTAGAATTATCCTGGTTGGTGGAGGGGGTAGAAAAGCTGAAAATTATTGCCGAATCTTCCCCTGAGGAAATCTTGGCAAAAACAATTGAAGCAATTGCTCAGTTGCGCGATCGTCGAGACAAACACTTACAATCTATCTCTTCCGAACCGCTACCCCAAAAACTTACCGAACTCGAAAATAACGAACCACCATCTCAAAAAGCTCCTGAAAACGAGAAAAAACAGCGCTCGCCCCAAACTGCTCTTTTATCTCACGTCCGCATACCTTTGATGCGACTAGAGAATATGAGCAATAACATTGAAGAGCTAATCTTAACTCAAGATAGACTGCGCTTGCAACAGCAGCAATTCAAGTTAGCAAATCAACGTTTGTCCCAACTCGTTCGCGACTTTGAGCCAATTCGAGAGGAGGTAGAAAGTTTTTACTCTCAACTGGCGATCGCGCCAGAATCTAACTTTTTAACTGGTGAGGTTCCTGCTAACCCCGACGATCGAGATTCTGAGTCTCCAGAATTAGATAGTTACACCGAATTTCACAGCAGTTTGCAAACTTTCCAAGAATTAATGCTGCAAGTACAAGAAACCCGTAAGGATCTAGATTTAATCAATCGGGAACTTGCAGAAGATATCCAATTGGTTCACAAAAACCTAGATCTGCTCTACAACGACGTTACTGAGTCTCGCCTAGTTCCTTTCAAGGTGCTAGCTAAAAGATTTGTTCCTCAAATTCAAAGCCTCAATCGACGGTACAATAAGTCGGTTCAGCTCGAAATTGAAGGACAAGAGATCTTAATCGACCAAGTACTTCTAGAAGCTTTGCAAACTCCTTTAACTCATTTACTCAACAATGCCTTCGATCACGGAATTGAAACAAGAGAACAACGCCTGGTTAGTGGCAAAAGCCAAACTGCTCTAATTACTCTCAAAGCTTCAGTACAGAACGATCGGTTAGAGATTTATTTGCAAGATGACGGTCGCGGTATTGACTTGCAAAAAGTTTATAATAGAGCAATTGAACGAGGAATTTGTCCTGCAGTTAGTAGCTTCGACCAATTTAAACCAGAACATATTATAAATTGGATTTTTCAACCAGATTTCTCTACATCAACTAAAGTCAGCGACTTATCGGGTCGGGGTATGGGTTTAGATATCGTCCGCAGCCAAATTCAACGCTTGCGCGGTACTATCTCTGTCTCGACCAAACAAGGTCGAGGAACGACTTTTACCGTCAAATTACCCCTAAACTTGAGCTTGGTATCTCTTCTGTTCGTTCAGTTACAAGATCGCACTATAGCTATTCCCTGTAGGAATATTCGAGATAGTTTGCTCTACTCCGAGCTAAATTGGCTCGATCGAGAAAATCCTACCATAAATTGGCAAGGTCAAGCAGTTCCAGTATTTCCCCTGTCGCAAATGTTATTCTACACTCGATCGCCAGTAGGGAAAGGAAAGCCCCAAGTAGGTATTATTTTAGAAGCTTCTTTTGGACTGTTGATGGTAACAGTAAATGGCATACTCAGCGAAGGACAATTTATTGTCAAACCCTTTGACGATACTATAAAAACCCCTCCTTATTTAGCTGGTTGTACCATCTTAGGTACTGGAGAAGTAGTTCCAGTTATTTTGCCTCAAGCTTTTGGGTTACCTTCGTTTAAATCTCAAGTTTTACAGGAACAAACCTCGACAAAAGAATCGAACAACATTCCTACTATTATGGTGGTAGACGATTCTGTGGCTATGCGCCGAATGCTCAAAAATCTCGTAAGTGCCACGGGCTATCAAGTAGTCGTGGCTAGAGACGGACAAGAGGCAATAGACATACTTCATCAGAAGCGCAAGCAAATAGATTTAGTAATTTCAGACGTTGAAATGCCTCGGCTCAATGGTTTTGAGTTACTCAATAAGATTAGAACTAATTCTTCTTGGCGAGATATTCCTGTCGCGATCGTTACTTCAAGAGCCGGCGATCGCCATCGAATGCAGGGTATGCAATTAGGAGCTAATGCTTATTTAGGTAAACCCGTTCAGCCTCAAGAATTGCTCGCCACCTTATCTCTTCTTTTGTCCCCTCAATCGTCCTGAGGTGTATGTAATCGAAGATAAACGTTAGTAATTATTGTGGAATAATAAAGGATTGACTTTGATGAGGCGCTTTTGTGGTGATTAAGAACGATACTTGGATAGCTCAAATGGCAGAAAAAGGTATGATTTTGCCCTTTGAACCTAAATTAATTCGTCGCATAGAGAATTTACCAGTTATTTCCTACGGTTTGAGTAGTTTTGGCTATGATATTCGTTTATCCCCCTTAGAATTTCGCATTTTTAGACACATTCCAGGTACAGTTGTCGATCCGAAAAACTTTAACCCAGACAATTTAGAACCGACAAAATTGCACTCAGATGCTAACGGAATTTTTTTTATTTTGCCCGCACATTCCTATGGACTTGGGGTAGCTTTAGAAAAAATAGAAGTTCCTGAAAATATTACGGTTCTTTGTATTGGTAAATCTAGTTATGCTCGCGTTGGTTTAATTGCTAATTTAACCCCCGCTGAAGCAGGTTGGCGCGGACATTTAACCTTAGAGTTTTCTAATTCTTCTAGTGCTGACTGTCGAATTTATGCTGCAGAAGGAGTAGTGCAATTACTATTTTTAGAAGGCGATCCTTGTGAAGTTAATTACGAAACCCGCAAAGGTAAGTATCAAGACCAGCCAGAAAAAGTAGTTGTTTCCAGAGTTTAACTCTTTTCCCGTCTCCGCAGTCGATCGCGCTAGGGTAAATAAAGATAACATTTCATCTTTCAATTGTTCGATGGCGATCGATTATGACTACTAATACAGATAAGCCCTTACTCATAGGTAAAGGACTGCCACCTTTCGACCGAATTAAACCAGAACAGGTGGTTCCTGATATTAACCAACTCAAGGGCGAATTAGAAGCAAAATTAGGCGATTTAGAAGCTAACGTAACTCCTAGTTGGAGTGGCTTAGTCGAACCTCTAACCCACATAGAAGAAAGTTTATCCTGGAGTTGGGGTATTGTGGGGCATTTGATGGGGGTGAAAAATAGCCCCGAATTGCGACAAGCTTACGAAGAAACTCAGCCACAAGTGGTGCAATTTGTCAATAAGCTGAATCAAAGCAAACCCATCTATCAAGCTTTCAAAGCACTAAAAGCAGGATCTGAGTGGGAAACTATCCAACCCGCACAAAAAAGAATTGTCGAGTCGGCTATTCGCGATGCGGAACTGGCTGGGGTAGGATTAGAAGGAGAAAAACGGGAACGTTTCAATCAAATTCAATTGGAACTTGCAGAACTCTCTACCAAGTTTTCTAACAACGTTCTCGATGCGACAAAGGCTTTCAAACTGAAGCTGACTAAAAAAGAAGAAGTAGATGGTTTACCTCCTAGTTCTTTGAGTTTAGCAGCCCAAACGGCTCGCGCAGAAGGGGAAGAAAATGCCACCCCAGAAAATGGTCCTTGGGTAATTACTTTAGATTATCCCAGCTATATTCCCTTTATGAAATATGCCACCAATAGGGAATTGCGAGAAAAACTCTACAAAGCTTTTATCAGTCGCGCTTCTAATGGAGACTTAGATAATAATCCTCAAATCGATCGCATTTTAAAACTGCGTCAAGAAAAAGCCGAACTTTTGGGTTATTCTAGCTTTGCCAGAGTAAGTTTAGCCCAAAAAATGGCTCCCGACGTAGCAGCAGTAGAAAAACTACTCGAAGAGTTGCGCAGTGTTAGTTACGATGCTGCTGTAAAAGAATTAGAAGAGTTAAAAACTTTTGCTAAAACCGACGATCTCAAACACTGGGATGTTGCTTTTTGGTCGGAAAAACAAAAAGAAGCCAAATTTGCTTTTAATAGTGAAGAATTACGTCCTTATTTTCCCTTACCTCAAGTCCTAGAAGGATTATTCGGACTAGCAAAAAGAGCTTTTGACGTCACTATAACTTCTGCCGACGGTCAAGCCCCAGTCTGGCACGAAGACGTGCGTTATTTTCAAATAGCTGACGAAAATGGCGAAATAATAGCTCATTTCTATCTCGATCCCTACAGTCGTCCAGCAGAAAAACGGGGTGGAGCTTGGATGGACGAGTGTCTGAATCGAGGTAAAATCTCAGAAAATGGTAAAGTAACTACTCGTTTGCCCGTAGCCTATTTGATCTGCAATCAAATGCCTCCAGTAGACGGAAAACCCAGTTTAATGACCTTTGAGGAAGTAGAAACACTATTTCACGAATTCGGTCACGGTTTGCAACAGATGCTCACCAAAGTCGATTATCCTGGGGCTGCAGGAATACATAATGTAGAGTGGGATGCAGTTGAATTACCCAGTCAGTTTATGGAAAACTGGTGTTACGATCGCCCCACTCTCTTCGGAATGGCGAAGCAATACGAAACTGGGGAACCTCTACCAGAACATTACTATCAAAAATTACTCGCTGCTCGTAATTATATGAGCGGCTCGGCGATGTTGCGACAGTTGCATTTTGGTTTGTTGGATATAGAATTACACCACCGCTATCAGCCAGGAGGAGAAGAGACCCCCGCACAAGTGCGCGATCGCATCGCTAAAACTACTACAGTTATGCCTCCCCTACCCGAAGACTCTTTCTTGTGTGCTTTCGGACATATCTTTGCTGGCGGTTATGCGGCAGGATATTACAGTTATAAATGGGCTGAAGTACTTAGTGCAGATGCTTTTGCTGCATTTGAAGAAGCCGGTTTGGAAAATGAGGAGGCGATCGCTTCAGTTGGCAAGCGTTTCCGCGATACAGTTTTAGCGTTAGGTGGAAGCGTACATCCGATGGAAGTGTTTAAAGCTTTCCGAGGAAGAGAACCTAAAACCGAACCTTTATTAAGACATAGTGGGTTATTAGCTACTGTTTAACAGTTGTCAGTTACCAGTTACCAGTTACCAGTTATCAGTTGTGAGTGGGATCGACAGGCCCCTACCTCTATAGGTACAATGTCTCTCTCGTGGTTTAAATCCATGAGGGAGACCTGATAACTGATAACTGTTCGCTGTTCATTTTTTTAAACCTCTCTCTAGCCCGATCGTCCCACACTCCATGAATTTAGTGGCGATCGGGTAATTGAGGAGGACGATCTGAGATTGATAGATCCCAATACTAGCACCTGGAGTCTAGACTAGACTCCACCCCTATTGGCATACTAAACGGTTTAGAGTAAATAAATATTGAGCATGAAAAATTGACTCAGCTTGTATAAAAAGCTCAGATTAATAGTAATAGTTAAATATTTGTTTTAAGC
>JASJDA010000281.1 GCA_030065755.1 Prochloraceae cyanobacterium
TAACTGAAGACCGCTAAAAACTTTAGCGGGGGTCTTAAACCCAATTTCTTCGTCTAGAAATAGAAAGTCAACCAATTAATTTGTTAGTGAAAAAACTTCTGACTTCTGACTTCCTATTTCTGACTTCGAGCCGAAGGCGAGGATAAAAGGTGGAGATTTTCTAGTTAATTTGGATTTTAGCCCTCTTTGCTTGGAGACAAATCGCCAAGGTATAATTTTCGGACACACTACCTATGCTACATTAATTTATGCTTTAAATCAGTTTGAACTAGAAAATCTCCAGGGAGCTAGCATTTCTCTGGCAATAATCTTGGGAATTACGAATAAAGACGAAATCAGAAAAATTATCCGCGCTCGTAATTTATCTTCTACCGTCTAATTGTCTCGCCTGACACGATCGAAGTACTTTTAGTTCACGAGCGACCTTGTTAGAGAAGTGGGAATAATTAAGCAAAACATATTCGCTCCTAGCTATGAACAGACTATTCAAATTGCTCTTTTCCCTTCTCCAACCCAAACCACAGTCCCCGACTATCGAGAGCTACGGACAAACTAACAACAATCTCCCAGACGAACAAATTAAAGCAGTGATGGAGTGGTTGTTTGCTAGTCTGTTGAATGCTGGTTATAAAGGTCGAGCGCACGTGATTTGGTATGACGACACTCAACCCGACTCTAGCTTAAAAGATGCAGTTAGGATTGGTATTTGGCGGGACGAACCAACTTTTCTCTATCGGTGTGGCAATAGAGTACAATCGACCCCAGACGGTTACTATTGGCGCATGATGAACGAACATCCATCGACGAGAATTTATCAATTGGAAGTTAGCAGTGAATGAGTCTCCTGTTTGGTTGGGAATAGATCCTGGATTAGCTATTATTGGTTGGGCGATTCTTAAAGAACTGCCAACGGGAGACGCATCTCTAATTGATTACGGGACCATCGAGACATCTAAAAAGGTTCCTACCCCCCAACGTCTATTTGAAATAGAAACTGACTTGGTAGAAATAATTCAAGAATTCCAACCCGCTCGCATAGCTATGGAAATGCCTTTCTTTAACAGGGAGATTAAGGCAGCAGGTGGGGTTCTACAAGCTGTAGGGGTTATTAGTCTGGTTTGCTATAGAGAGTTAGGCATAGAACCCGTACTGCTACACCAATCTAGTTGGAAAGCTCACATAGACTACGGACGAGCTACTAAAGCAGATGTAGCAGAAGTTGTTCGACATTTATTCGACTTAGAAAAACTTCCTATTGACGATAGTGTAGATGCAATAGGGATAGGATATGCAGGTTTGTGTGGTTTGAGAAATGAGATTAAATATTAACTTTTAAGTAGTTTCAATCTTTCATAGGGTTTATTTGCAATTATAAGAGCGGGTCAGAGAAACCCAATCTTATTGGCTGGATTTGAGATTTATACATTTATTTTCTTTGAGTCAGAAATTTCCATGAAGTTACTCAAACAACTAATAATTGCATTTTGTTTAAGCTGTTTACTATTATTAAATGCTCCTGCTAGTGTCTTAGCTGACGAACTTTTTCCAGATTTAACTGGAGCTTCTTTACAACTAAAAATAGCTACTGAATATACTCCAAACCAAACTCTTGGCTATAAAAAAGGACGAGACGTACTATACACAAAGATCGACAATCAAAATGGTTCTGTTACAGGCATCTATACTGGTTATACAGCTAATATCGCTCCTGATTCGGATAGTCCGAGAAACGATGCAACTCAACAAAATATCAATGCCGAGCATATCTATCCTCAAAGTAAAGGGGCTAATGGCTCGGCTAAAAGCGATTTACACAGTCTTTTTCCTAGCCGCGAGCGAGTAAACAGCGCACGAAGTAATAATCCCTTTGCGGATATTAGTGATTCGTTGACTCGAAAATGGTTCAGGGACGATCTAGAATTACGTACTATACCAACTCAATTTATTGATGAATATAGCGAATCATTAACTAATCAATCTTTTGAACCAAGGGAAAGTAAAAAAGGTGATGTTGCTCGTGCCATGTTTTATTTTTATACAATTTATCGCTATCAGGCTGATGCTAAAGACCCCGATTTCTTTCCTTTACAAAAGGAAACTCTTTGTCAGTGGAATGCAGCCGAACCCATTGATAATGCTGAATTAGAGCGTTCTCATCAAGTTGCTAATTATCAAGGTAATGAAAATCCTTTTGTTATTGATTCCACTTTGGCTGAGAGAACTTATTGTCAGTAATTGATCTTTTCCGCTTTTAATATTCCCCTTTTTAACTCTTACAATCGGAGTCTTTAAGCTTCATAACATTTCCTAACAAATCCTGAAATTTAATACACCTTTGAGAGTCATTAAGGTCAGAGTTAACGACAATTTTGTTATTGGCATTATTTGAGTCAAATCTTCCTTTATGGTCGAAAGAAAACTGGGCATTAGCAGGAGTAAGTTGGAAGCTATCTTTGTTATCGCTCAATTCTTTCCAATCATTAGATGAGGGAGTAGTATTAGTCGGCGAGACAGCATACTGAAGTGTTTTGTCGCTGTCTGTTCTAAATGAAATTGTATATTTTATGTGTTTCTTTTTAGCTTTAGTTTGTGCCTCTTTAATAGCCCAATAAACTTTGTCGTTAGTTTCGTTGAGTTTTTGCTTGCTAATAAAACTACTCCAACCAGAAATAGATAGCGCTCCTAAAGTTCCAACGATCGTCAGAGATACTAACAATTCTGTTAAAGTAAAACCACTATTCGTTTTCCTTCTTTGAAATAATAAACGACTAATAATATTGCTTTTCATCAAAAGATATTGACAAACTCTGCTGCCTACTATATTGTTCTTTAATTAAGGATTTAGGCTTCGGTATATTCACTATACTTTTTCAGCAACATCTATATTCTACAGCCCACATAAACTAGAAAAGCTGTTTTGGAGTCTATAGTATTTCCCCAGTCGTAGCGAGCGCTTCTATGTAATTTAAATCAAAAATGAATTCGGGAGGGCAATACGTTTGAAACCCTATCATATCGGTTTTGGCAGAGAAGACCTCGGCTCTAACCCTCCAAAAATGGTGTTACTATCAGGGGAACCCGAACGCAGCCGTCATATTGCCAATACTTATCTGGATAATACCCGTTTATTATCCGAATATCGAGGATTAACTAGCTACATCGGCTATTTATCTAACGACAAACCTATTCTGGTTGCTACTAGCGGTATGGGCGCGCCTTCAATAAGTATTGTGGTCAACGAATTAATTCAAGTAGGCGTTACTCAGGTTATTCGCGTTGGCACTTCGGGTTCGATTCAACCTCACGTAAGGGCAGGAAGCATCGTTATCAGTCAAGCTGCTTTATGCAGACAAGGTGCGGCTAATGACATTGCTCCCCAAGATTATCCAGCAGCAGCAGATCCTTTTCTCACTGTTGCTCTAGTCCAGGCAGCACGAGAGTTAAAGATTGAATATCATTTGGGTATCACTGCTTCTGTAGATACATTTTACGAAGGTCAGGAGCGTCGAGAATCTTCTGCCAATTCACATCTGCAAGGTTGGTTGTGCGGTATCACAGAAGAATACAGAAATCTCAATATCTTAAATTATGAAATGGAAGCAGGCGCTCTCTTCAAAATGGCAGGCGTATATGGCGTAGCTGCTGCCTGTGTATGTGCGGTAATTGCCCAGCGTATAGAAGGAGAGGATATTATTTTCGATTCTAAGGAGAATGCCGTTGAAAAAGCCATTCAGGTAGCCCTTAAAACTGCACAAAGCTTTTCCTAGGAAGGCTTGCATAGTCCTGTAAAAGTAGCGCTCGCCCAGGTTATCTTTTCTGCCTTCTGTACTCCCAAGGAGCCACTGAATTAGGATTACTCCACACTCCTGCTTTATCTTCCTTTGAGAGGTTGTAATCTCCCTCGCCCCCCGAAGGATGTATTTATTTTTAATGAGGGAGTCCTTTTTCTTATAGTTGTGTCCCTTCGCATGGGAAGTTTTCGGTGGAGAGGACTCCCTCATTAAAAATAGAATCATTGGACCCCTGCTCCCCGAAAGATGTCTTTATTTTTATAAGGAACCCTTTTTCCAAATAATTATGTCTCGACCCAATTAACCTATCGCAAAAGACACCTACTAAAATCCTAAACAAAGTTGCACATATTTAGGTTTGGGACTCGGTGATTTCCCAGTTTTACGATTCGATTGCCTACTAGCAAGAGAGAGACGGGAAGTCGTCTCATTGATATCACTATCAACAAGAACTTTCTCTAGGGTTTTCGTCCAATCAAAAAGTTGTGAACGTCTAATTTTATTGTTCTTAAGGAATCGTGAAACCCGATTCCAAGTCGTCCACGAATGCCTAGGTCGATCTTCTAGTCGAACTAGACATTTGGGGGCGCGTTCGCTGTGTCCTATTGCCCTTCGAGCAATAGTCATAGCGGCGGCTGTCCCAGAATTTAAGCCATATCGAGACATGAACTTAATCATGCCGATAACACTGGTAAAGGCGGGATTAACTTTTATTAGTTCAATCCCATATCTTCTACATCTAGACTCCAATGCTTCTCTAAACATACCTGTAGAGAAGTTAGAAAGCATAGAATTATAAGCAATAGAAGCTTCACTCATCGAAGCTTTTGCCTTTGAAAAATCTAATGATTCTATAGCTATAGGACATTGATAGTTAAAAGCGAGTTGGCTTAACTTGACTACCAAATTTCTCATCATTACCTGTCTTTGGCCTGATGAGAAACCCTTCCATTTAAAGCTGATTTTACCTCGCTCTTTAATATTGCCATCAGGTAAAATATAAGACCATTCGACACTATCTCGATTGAAATCTACTCCAATACATCCATTTTCTCTACTGGTCGTAATTGGTATTTCGGTCACATAAGTAGTTAGATGAATATACCATTGGTCTTTTTTATGCTCTCGTCGAAAAATTTGGACTGTAATAGGTTTTTGCTTTTCTAGAGCATAAAGTAAAGACGAGCGTCTCCGACGACGGTCTTCTGTTACAGAAAACGGTATTTCTATCTCAAATAAGTCATCAGTTTGCATAAAGCGAGGCAGTGTCACAACTGCTTTAAACTCATCAAGTGCAAGGTGTTGTATTTTAATCATTGTGCCACCCCCATTGGTGCTTTTACCTACACAATAAAAACGACCGCCTCGTTTCTTTTTCCAATCTGTTAACCATTGTTCATGACTTTTGTAACCGTTTTCTTTTAGATGATATTGAGCATTAAATAGTTTTTTCGACCCAAAACAAATATGCAATCTATCGTTTCTTTCTAATTTATGTAACTCTTTTTTAAGTGAAATAATTTTAATTGTTTTAGATTTTAAGCCTAATGCAAGATGCTGATGTTTTTGTTCGGGTGTTTTTACTTTTTGTAATTGTTTTAAAGTGGATTTTGCTTTTTTAGTTTTCTTTTTAATTTGTTCTTTAATGCGTTTGATATTTTGCTGTTTTGCTGTTTTTAGTTGGTTATAAGTTTGCTTTACTTCGGTGGCGATACTATCTGCCCAAGCGAGATTGAATATTGTATTTGTGTTGGTAAGTTTTCTCAATCAAAGTCTCACTCATGCCTTTCTGCATATCATTTAAACCACTACGACGCATTGACTCGTAATGATTACCAAGAACATCGAGAATAGGATTATATTCAATTTTGGCTTCAATTCCTACTCTGAGTCCTTTGTTTATTTTGGGCATACTCTGATTAGCATTGCAATTTCTTTTGTCATTTTAACCTCTACAGATAATCCCAGTTTTTTAGCCAACTCATGAGGACGAATAACTTATACACTTTGGCTAACTATGTACAAGTATGTATAACAAAATGACTACTAAAAGTCAACAGGGTTCCTTATAAAAATAGCAATCATTGGACCCCTGCTCCCTTCCCCACAAGGGGGTTTCAGCTTATCGAGCGCGGCATTCCACTTCAGAAGCTGATTCTAACCAGGATGCTGTCTAAACTTGGGATAGGTCAAACTTGGATTTGTTAGCAGAGCGATCGCTAGCTGACAATAAAACCTCCAATACTCGTTGGGTTTCAGAATGGCAAACCTCGACTTTTGAAGTTACTGACGGCAGCATAACCTTTGTGACACTGGATACCCAGGATAAAACGGGAACTACTCAGCTCAGGATTGCTGGTATAGAAAGAGTTGAGGATTTGCGATACGTTGACCCAGATCCAGTAGTTCAAGCTTGGCGATATCAAGGATACGAGAAATTAGGAACGTTTACAGACTCTCTAACAGGGCAGGAAGTGATAGATCCAGTCGAGCGCTTTAAAGTTCCTCTGGCTTATGACGAAGGAGTTGAAGGGGTTATTGCTGCTAGCGATTCAATGCCATTAACTCTAAACATTTACGATGGTGCTGGAAACTTAGATTCTAGTTACACTGTTGGTTCTCGTCCTGTGGGCTTCAGCTTCAAGAGCGATACTTTTAACCTAGAAGTACTGCCGAGCAATACTGATTCTTTAACAGAGTATTCTATATCTTGGACGACAGGGCAAGTTTACGAACCTTGGTAGGTTGGTTTGGTGGCGATCTGCTTCTATCTAAATTCGTGTTTCGTTCCGAAGTACGATCTCGCGCCGCCACAAATGTTACCATTAAATCAAAGGATTATTTTTTTCCCTTTCACGAACGGTCAATTTAGTTAGCCTAGGCTTTAGAGATATATACATTGCAGACAACTAAGATGATTATTTGACTTATAAATCCCCATCAATTTATTTGATTTAAAACAAATAAAAAAATATGAAAAGTCAAATTTTAGCAGTTAGTTCAATAATATTAATTCTAGGATTTTTAGGCGGTTGTCTCTTCAAACAAGTTCGAGAAAAAAGCACCTCAGTTAAAGAAAATACAACTCTAATAGACTCAATATTGCCTTCAGACCGACCCAATACTAGCAGAATTCCTGACACTCCAGTTTTAAAACAAGTATACGGGAGAAAATTTCAAGCAGAACAATCAGAACAAGTCAGGTTGGATTCTAATTCTATCCTGAGACAAGAACACGCTCGTAACTCTTTAAATCTTAGGGAAAATAAATATTATGCTTGCGAGGAAGAGCGAGAATATTCTAGATGTGATTCCGCTCGTTCTACAGTTGGAAATATAGAAATAATAATAGAACCCAAAAAAGGATTTTTTTTCAATTATTATCAATCGCCAACTGAGTCTATTCCTTCTAAGGCAGAGCTGAATTTACACCTGAAAGTTGATACAAGAAAAAAAGATTCAATGTCAGGTGAACTATACTTATCTAGTCCCGATCGTATCATTAAAATTCAAGGAAAATTCACCGAAAAAATGAGCAGCGAGCGCGATCTACCTCAACAATAAGCAGAAATTTATCTAAATTAATAACATTCAAGCCTCACACATATTTTCGATTTTCTGTCAAGGCAAAATTCCTGTGAGATTAGATATCGTGGAATTGAGAAAGCTTTTACGATAGAGAGGAGGTAAAAGCCGTGAGAAATACAGTTACAGCATATCTGTTATGGTGTTTTTGGTTTTTGGGTTTTGCTGGAATCCATCGTTTTTATCTAGGCAAGCCTCTAACTGGTTTGATCTGGTTTTTTAGCTGGGGAGTGTTTGGCATTGGACAGATTATTGACTTGCTCATGATTCCGTGGATGGTCGAAGAGCAAAATTTCAAATATAGAGCGCTTTACGGTTTGACTCCTGCTGCTGAGATTTCCCCTTTCCAGACAATCTCTATAGCACCCGAATCAGATACTCATATAATCCTAAAGCTACTCAAAGATAATATTGAAGTTACCCTAGCTGATTGCGTTCTGGCTACTGAGAAGGACGTTCAAACAGTGAAAGACCTTCTTCTACAAATGCAACGGGACGAATTAATCGAGATAGGCAATCGGGAAAGTGACGGAGTTGTGGTGTATCGAATGGTTTAAGGGGAGGTTTCGAGCGTCCACTTTTGGTATATTCTTATAGAAGAGAGCTTGACGAGCTGGCTTGTTTCATCAATAGGTAGGGATTCTTTTTTCCCAATGACAAGAAATCCTTCTGGTACTAGCCGAGCGAGAATGCTTTGTAAGACTTCCTGCTGCCAGATTGGCTCAAAGAATGCCTAATTGTTAACCCCAACACCTGCTTTGACTACCTGCACTCCAGTTACCTTGTCGGATATTCTTTGTGCCGTTACCAGTTCTGGTTGAGATAGTTGAGGAGTAGCGGGATATGAACTAGTAATAATTGTCAGTTGGGATGCTGGAAAAACAAACTGCTCAATACCCAGGGTGCGATCGTAGCTCGTCAAGTCGAGCGGATAACAACTCACGCGACCGTCTGCGGTTTTGACTACTTCGCGCGCAACAGCCTGCATTACTAATTACTAGATCGCCTGGTAGAAATTGTGGAGATTGCGATCTGATCTTTTTACTGACAAATGTGGGACGAAATCCCTTGGCAATGACAAAAAGTACTGTAAACCATTCCTCGCAGCGAAGAATAAGGCTAATATCAACTCCCAAATATTTAGCTACTTGCCGTATCATTACTTCTAGAAGAGAAAGCGAGGGCTGAATCTTTTAGGCTTTCTCCGGTGATATCTATACTAATATTATAATTCGAGCGCACTGAGAACATTTAACCCGTGCTAACTAATCCGTATGAATTTGAGCTAGAACCGCTCTAACCGAGTAGATCGATCGAGGAATAAATGACTTAATGAAGGAACCAATCCTCAGAAGACTGAGATTAGGACAATTTAGCCATAAGCGATTTATGGAAGCTCTCATCTGTCTGGCTTTACTCTATGGTGTCTTGTGCTTGTTTGTCTTGTTGGTTTCAGAGCGCTTGATTTTTTTCCCTCAACCGTCGAGCTATCAAGACAGATCGGCAATTCTCAAGCTCCCCAGTGGTGAAGGAATAACAATTTCAGCCGTTTATTTGCCTTCTGTCCCATCTAGCTATACTATCCTCTACAGTCACGGGAACGGTGAGGATTTAGGAGACATCCAGCTAGTACTCCAACATTTGCACCAAATTGGCTTTAGTGTCTTTGCTTACGATTACCGTGGCTATGGCACGAGCATGGGAAGACCAAGGGAGCAGAATGTCTACAAAGATATCGACGCAGCTTACAATTATTTGACTCAGGAGCTAAGCATACCACCGTCAAAGATAATTGCTTATGGGCGCTCAGTCGGTGGGGGACCATCGGTTGATTTAGCCTCTCGCCAACCCCTCGCTGGTTTAATTCTCGAAAGCTCTTTCACCAGTGCTTTTCGAGTGGCCATCCCCATTCCGCTTTTTCCTTTTGATAAATTTCGCAACTTAAGCAAACTCAAAAAGGTTAATTGCCCAGTGCTAGTAATACATGGAACAGCCGACAAAGTTATCCCACTGACACACGGACAACAACTGTTTGCTGCCGCTAGCCAACCAAAACTTTCCTTATGGGTAGAAGGTGCTAATCATAACGACCCTCTCTTTTTGGTGGCACAAAAGCAGTATGTAGGCACACTGAGACAATTTGCCCAAATAATTAAAGAAACTCAATAGAGTCTATTGATTGTCTTATGCGACCCCACGTACTCGGCATCGATGATGCACCCTTCCACAAATACCAGA
>JASJDA010000282.1 GCA_030065755.1 Prochloraceae cyanobacterium
TGGAGTGGGTAACTTCCTCAACAATATTATTCGCGGTAATAACTTCAACAATAGACTCGTCGGTGGTGGCGGTAACGACCAACTTATTGGTGCTGCTGGGAATGATGTTCTCAACGGAGGGGCTGGAAATGATGTTATGAATGGGGGTATTGGTAACGATACTTTCATAGTCAATACTGCTGGCGATCGAGTATTGGAAGTAGCCAGAGGCGGCATTGACACTGTTGTTTCTTCCATTAACTACACTCTGCGACCCAATCTCGAAAGATTAACCCTCATTGGTAATGCCCGAAATGGAGTGGGTAACTTCCTCAACAATATTATTCGCGGTAATAACTTCAACAATAGACTCGTCGGTGGTGGCGGTAACGACCAACTTATTGGTGCTGCTGGGAATGATGTTCTCAACGGAGGAGCAGGAAATGATGTTCTCAACGGAGGAGCTGGAGTCGATCGCCTAATTGGAGGAGCTGGAGTCGATCGCCTAGTGGGAGGAGTAGGACGAGATGTTCTTGTAGGTGGAATTGGAGCCGATCGCTTTATTTTCAATTCTATTTCGGAGCGAATTGATATTATCTCAGACTTTAATAAGTTTCAAGGAGATAAAATTGTGATTAATCGTAGGGGTTTTGGAGCCACAAGTACTGCTCAATTTAGGTTTTTGGCAGTGAATGGCGCTCTGTTGTTTAGGGGACAGCAAATAGCTACTTTACAGAATGTCAATGCGGCTGGATTTAATGTTTCCACTGACATTATATTGGCTTAATTTAGCTTAAAGCGCAGAAGCCCCACACTGTAAACTATCGTGTCATTGAGCCACTCCCCCGTTTAAAAAACGGGGGATTCAGGCTAGGAGTCAATGTTAGCTTTTAGCCCAAGATAGCTTATCTGGCTAGCACTTCCTAGCTGTGTAAAATGAATGGATTGATTAATAGATCGGGAAAATCTGCAAAAAGCTCATCAAACTTCTATCTGATAAATTAACTAACAAAATTAGTTAAATTAATCTGTATTATTTAAGAAATTATCTTGAAAATTAAATATTAGAAAAAGTCGCCTTTCTTATCAAGTAGCTTTCAATTTTTAACCAAAAAAATAAGGCAGAGACTGGGTGAACTACCCACACTGAAAGTGTGGGCTTCTAGCTTACCTGAGATTTTTACTCTCAATCGGGGATTGCCTCAAAACAGACTTGCGTCCACTTCTTGGTCTTACATCCCCTCCACTAGCAGCAGTCCTAGTTCCTAAGACCGATAATTGTCTGATGCCTTCTGCTCTAATATTCTTAGCCGCGTTCTCGTCTCTGTCGTGATGTTCGCCACAACTCGGACAAGTCCACTCTCTTACATCTAATGGCATATCGCTCATTTGGTAGAGGCAATTAGAACAGGTTTTAGAGCTTGGGAAAAATCTATCAATTTCTAATAACTTTCCACCTTTTTCTTTGAGTTTGTAATCTAAAAAATTGGTAAACATTCCCCAGCCAACATCAGAAATTGCTTTGGCAAGTTTTCGATTACGAACCATACCCTTGACGTTCAAATTCTCAATGACTACTACTTGATTATCGTTCACTATTTTTCTAGATAATTTATGTAGAAAGTCTTGACGGGCATTACTTATTCGTTCGTATACTCTTGCTACTAACTTTTTAACTTTAAGTCTTCTTTGACTTTCTTGAGCACATCTAGCTAATTTTTTCTGTTTCCTAGCTAAATTTTTCTCATGTTTAGCCAGATGTTTAGGATTATTATATTTAGAACTTTTTTCTCCGTTATTAGTAATAGCAAAGTCTTTAATCCCCAAGTCTATGCCGATAACTTTTCCAGTAATAACTACTTCAGGATATTCTTGTTCAGTATCAAATAGTAACGAAGCATAATACTTTCCTGTTGAAGATTTACTAATAGTTACGGTTTTTACTTCTCCATCAAATAAGCGATGAATACTAGCTTTAATAACTCCAACCTGGGGAAGTTTTAGACCTCCTTCAACTATTTGACAATTTTGAGGATATTGAGCCGATTGCCTTCCATGATAAGATTTGAATCTTGGATATTTGGCTCGCTTTTCAAAAAAGTTTTTAAATGCTCTAGTTAGGTTTAAAGTTGTCGATTGAAGTACTTGAGAATAACATTCTTTTAACCAAGCAGTATCTTCATTTTTTTTTAGCTTTGGTAATACACTATTTAATGCTGTTCTTCCGAGTCCTTTGCCAGTATCCTTATAAGTTTGGTTGCATAGATTCAAAGCATAATTCCACCACCAACGCGCAGACCCCATAACTTGACTAAGTTTTTGAGATTGTTCGCGATTTGGATAGATTCTAACTTTGACTGCTCTGTGCAAAGATTTCACGCTAATTATGATTTACGATAAAATTATAGCACAAAAAATAATATCTAATAAGGATGCCCTAACGGGCGTTAAGTTTATTGGTCGGAATTCATCCCGCCACTGAAAGTGGGGGACTTCTTCCGACATTGAGTTAAAAATCTCTGCCACCACGATCGTCGTTACTACGATCGATAGAATCTAAACTTATAAAAGTTCTTCTTCTTGATGAGTAACGATGGTGCAATCAGAAGTAGGATAAGCTACACAAGTGAGAACGAAACCAGCTTCAATTTGGTCGTCATCAAGAAAAGTTTGGTCGGATTGATCTATCGAGCCAGACTCTAGTTTGCCAGCACAACTAGAACAAGAACCAGCGCGACAGGTGTAAGGTAGATCGATATCCGCTTCTTCTGCTGCATCTACAATATACATATCGTCAGGACATTCGAGAACTTGTTGTCCGTCAGGAGTTTTGAGAGTCACTTTATAAGTAGCCATTAATTGTTTTTCCTTGTTATTTCTACGAGGATTGATATTTAACAGTCAGCCTTTATATTTGCTTAACTATTCCCCATTTTACTCTTATAAGCTACTCGATCGCCTCTCTTAGCCAACTTTTGCTTTAGTTAGCGCCTTCTATGGGTGCAAAACCTTGACGCTGAATATTTTCTGTCACTACGCGAGGTTCTAGAAATTGTACTAGATAATCTGGTCCTCCAGCTTTCGACCCTACCCCAGATAGTTTAAAACCGCCAAAAGGTTGCCTCTCAACAATTGCACCTGTAATAGTACGGTTTATATATAGGTTGCCTACTTCAAATTCTGTAACAGCTTGTTGAATGCGATCGGGGGTTCGAGAATATATACCACCTGTGAGAGCGTAGTCTGTAGAATTGGCTACTTCTAATGCTTCCTCGAAATTTTTGACTCGTATTATTGCTACAACTGGTCCGAAGATTTCTTCGGTAGCTATGGTAGCTGTTGGGGAAACTTCTGCAAAAATGGTCGGACTGACAAAATATCCATTTTCTGGGATGTTCATTTCTAAAGCTACTTCAGCCTCATCTTTCCCTGTTTGAATATATTCTTTAATGCGATCGCGCGCTACAGCATCAATTACTGGTCCTACTTGGGTGCTGGGTAAATCTGCGGCACCAACATTGAGCGATCGAGTTGCTTCTACTAATCTTTCTGTGAAGCTGTTATATATGCTTTCTAGCACAATTACCCGCGAACAAGCGGAACATTTCTGACCGCTATAACCAAACGCGGAACTCGCTACCCCAGCGACGGCTTGGTCTAAGTCGGCACTTTCGTCTACGATAATGGCATTTTTACCTCCCATCTCGGCAATTACTCGCTTGAGATGTTTTTGTCCCGATCGCAAAATAGCTGCATCGGCATAAATGCGACATCCGACTTCTCGCGAACCTGTAAAGGCGATTAGGTGGGTGTCGGAATGGTTTACCATGTAAGCGCCTACTACCGATCCTTTACCTGGGATAAATTGAAATACTCCTGCTGGCATTCCAGCTTCTACTAATATTTCCGCTATTTTTGCTGCTATTACTGTAGAGGTTTCTGCTGGTTTGAGTAGAGTGCAATTTCCCGTTACTAGTGCTGCTACGGTCATTCCCGTGGCGATCGCGAAGGGGAAGTTCCAGGGAGATATTACTACTGCAATGCCTCGCGGTTGGTATAAATAACGATTGTTTTCTCCTGCTATGTCGTAGTTATAGCCGCGATCGAGTCTTTCCATTTCTGAGGCGTAATAGCGACAGAAGTCGATCGCTTCTGAGACTTCTGCGTCTGCTTGCTGCAATACTTTCCCTACTTCCAAACAGATCCAAGCAGCTAATTCGTAGCGGCGCGCTTCCATTAAATCTGCAGCTTTTCGCAGTATTTCTGCTCTTTCTTTTACTGGGGTACGCTTCCAAGCTGGAAAGGCTTTTTTGGCTGCATTTAGTGCTTTTTCTGCTTGTTCTACAGATGCCAAACCTATTTTTCCGACTATTTCGCTGGGGTTAGATGGGTTGACAGAATCGATAATTTCTGCAGTTTGTACGTATTCTCCGTCAATTAGTGGCGAGTAGGTTTTACCCAGGTTAGCGCGAACTTCTACTAAAGCGCGTTCGGCTTGCGATCGCAGACTAGCATTAGCATAGTCGGTATCTGGAGCATTTTGGAATTGGTTCTTATTCTCCTCCTCCTGCTCCCCTTCTCCCCTGCTCCCCTGCTCCCCTGCTACGACAGGTGGTGCAATTAATTCCTCAATGGGACGTTCTTCTAAATTTTGTCGCAAAAAGGAACTATTGGCGGTATTTTCTAACAGGCGGCGAATGAGATAAGCCATACCAGGTAAAAGTTTTCCGTAGGGGGAATATACTCTTACCCGATGTCCTCGTTGGACTAATGCACGTGCGATTTTATCTCCCATGCCGTAGAGTACTTGCATCTCGAAGCGACGGCGAGGAATGTCGAGACTTTCTGCTATGGCACAGGCTAAGGCTTGCGATCGCACGTTATGAGAGGCAATTGCTGCATATAAATATTCGTGATTTTCTAGCAACAATTTGGTCATCCGTTCAAAATTTGCGTCTGTGGCGGCTTTTTCGTTGTATACT
Organism: Prochloraceae cyanobacterium; assembly: GCA_030065755.1. Taxonomy (GTDB): domain Bacteria; phylum Cyanobacteriota; class Cyanobacteriia; order Cyanobacteriales; family JASJDA01; genus JASJDA01. The sequence continues at coordinate 4,962 of JASJDA010000282.1, forward strand.
GGCTGCGCCCAGTGGTGTTGAATCGATTTTATGGTTTCCTGATCCCAATATGCCCCTTTTACTAACCTAAGTGTGAGGGGATAACCTCTTTGTTTTGCCCACTCTATTAAATCTCGCAAGTCTTTTTCTGAGTCGGGCAGATATGCTTGCAGAGTAACCCCTAGGTCGGTGCGAGTGCGAAATTCTTCTTCGAGTAATAATTCTTTGAGGATCGACAGGGTTAGGTCTTTATACACGTATTGTTCCATGTCGAAGTGTATTGCCGCCCCTAGTTCTTTGGCACGACGCAGGAGAATGCGGATGCGATCGCATACTTTCTCTTTACTCCCCTCTGGATCTATGGGATCGAATTGGGAATAAAAGGCCGTTAACTTGACAGAAACTTGAATTTGTGGTAACGATTCTTCGTCAGCACTATCGATTTCTGGGACGAGCGACCATTTTTTGGACTCTTGGGCGAGTTTTTCGATTAAATCCAAATAGCCTTGGAGATAGGATTTTGCCTCTGCTTCCGTGATAACGGCTTCCCCTAATAAGTCGATAGTGAAAGCCATCTTATCTTTTCGCAGGCGATCGATGGTTTTGATTATTTGTGGAATATTTTCCCCTGCGATGTATTTGTGGGCTAAGGTTTCTACTGCTTTACTAATAGTTGCTGCGGCTATTTGAGCTGGAGGAGTATGAGGGTCGGTAAAGTTGAGTATGGCTTTTAATGCTGAGGGTAATTCTACCGACTCTTGTCCTATATATTGCTGTAGGTGAAGGGCTATTTCTTCGTTGCTTTGTAAAGCTGGTAACGTATCTATGAAGCGAAATAACTGCGCGCGCAAACTGGGGTGGCTCATTGCCCAGTCTAATATTTTATCATCCCAGCGCATTTGGTCGCGCACGTGAGCTAAAAAAGAACCTTTCTTCCGCGTTGCTTCCAAGAGTTGTTTAGCTATTTCCTGGGTTTGTGCTTCGTAATTCCGATCGGACTTTATTTGTACAACCACGGTTTCTGAACTCCTATTTTCAGCGCGACTCGCAGCTTTGGGCGATATTACTGCGATCGTTTTTGTCTATAATAAGAATTTAATGTTCCAAGCTATACATTATAGCATTTTGCAAAGTATTGAAAAGAAAATATTATTTCTTAATTAAGAAAAATTTATGATTTCGACATCTAAAATTGGCGTAGCGGTAGTTGGGACTGGTTTTGGCGGAAAAATTCACATTCCTGGGTTTAAACATCATCCTCGGACTGAAGTAGTGGCAGTATATAATCCAGACTTGGGGAAAGCCAAAGCGATCGCCGATGCCAATAAAATTCCCTATGCTTTTAATAAACTAGAAAAAATTCTCTCTCTACCAGAAGTCCAAGGGGTTAGTATTTCTACGCCGCCATTTTTACACTACGAGATGGGGAAGATGGCATTAGAAGCAGGGAAACACCTGCTATTAGAAAAACCGATGAATATGTCGGCGATCGAAACTAGGGAATTGTATCATTTAGCAGCAGCGAAAGGATTAGTAGCGACAGCAGATTTTGAGTTTCGCTTTGTTCCTGCGTGGCAATTATTGGCAGAATATCTACAACAGGGTTATGTAGGGAAGACTCGTTTGATAAAAATAGATTGGTTAGTAACCAGTCGCGCTAATCCAGAAAGGGCTTGGAACTGGTATTCTCGTAAAGATATGGGTGGAGGTGCATTAGGTGCAGTTGGTTCCCACGCGTTCGATTATATTAGCTGGTTGTTTGGGTCTGTAAGACGGTTGTGCGGTTATTTGAATTGTGCCATAACAGAAAGACCAGATCCAAAAGCAGCCGGAGAATTAAAACCTGTCGATGCGGACGATACTTGTTCGATAATGTTGGAATTAACCGACGGTACCCCAATTCAGTTGTGTATATCTTCGGTGACTTATCAGGGAAGAGGTCATTGGGTGGAAGTATACGGCGATCGCGGTACTCTAGTTTTAGGTAGCGACAATCTCAAAGATTACGTACACGGATTTCGCTTGATGGCTGCTGAGGCTGGGAAAAACTTAACTGAGGTGGAAATTCCCAAACGTTTGGCTTTTCCTGAAGTCTTTACGGACGGACGTTTAGCACCTTTTATTCGGGTAGTCGATCGATGGGTAGAAAATATTGATTCTGGTAGATCGGGAATTCCTTCTTTACGAGAGGGTGTATATTCTCAGTTACTCATGGATTTAACTCATAAATCCCACGAAAGTAAATCTTGGGTAGAGGTACCTGAGTTAGATGATTATTTAGGGGGGTAATTTGGGGAGTATGGGGAGTGTGGGGAGCAGGGGAGCAGGGGAGCAAGGGAAGCAGGGGGAGATAGGGAAGCACGGAAGGAATTAACAGCTAACAGCCAACAACCAACAGCCAACAGCCAACAGCCAATAACAAATAACAAATAACAAATAACAAATGATTGTCATAACAACTCAAGAAATTGCTCAATATCGTTCGGAATTAGCCAATTATGAAGAAGCTTTAGTAGCATTGGACGCGATCGAAGACTGTGAAGGAGACTTAGAGGATGCTGCGGTATCTTTAGCTATTAAGGTGGGACAACAACCAGATCGAAGTAATTGGTTAGACGGAGTCGCAAAAAGGTGTAGAGTTGCTATTTGTCAAGAAGATTTTAGAGAAGATTTGTTACAAAAAAAATTGGCGGCGACGGTAGGATATTTAATTGAAAAGAAAATTTGTCCTGGAATTTTAGTGGCTCCAGTAGTTATTTATGTTGTCAAACAGGGTGTGAGTGAATTTTGCGAACCTCTTAATTTTAAGCTTTAGAAGCCTGCAGACTAAAGTCTGCCTTACTAATGTCAGTTATCCCAGAAGCTACAGTCAACATTATCTGTGGGACTTGATGATTTGTTTTTCTGTAATTGATTAATATACTTTGGATTTTCTTTTACATTCTCTTTATAGATTGCTTTCTCCCAGAAACAGGCTAATTTAGTTTGCTTGTGGGTAAGGTTGGCATTGATGAGTTTGGCTCCGGTGAGGTTGGCTCCACTGAGGTCGGCTTCTCTGAGTTTAGCTTCTCTGAGTTTGGCTCCAGTGAGGTCGGCTTCTCTGAGTTTGGCTCCAGTGAGGTCGGCTCCAGTGAGATGGGCTCTTTGCAGTTGGGCTCCAGTGAGGTCAGCTCCAGTGAGGTCAGCTCCACTAAGGTTAGCTCCACTGAGGAAAGCTCCGGTGAGGTCAGCTCCACTGAGGTCGGCTTCTCTAAGTTTGGCTATGGTGAGGTAGGCTTTTTGGAGTTTGGCTCCGCTGAGGTGGGCTCTTTGGAGTTTGGCTCCGGTGAGGTAAGCTCCGGTGAGGTATGTTCTTTGTAGTTTGGCTCCGGTGAGTGTGGCTCCGGTGAAGTCTGCTCCAATGAGTTGGGCTCCGGTGAGTTTGACTCCAGTGAGGTCGGCTCCACTGAGGTCAGCTCCACTGAGGTTAGCATCGATGAGGACGGCTTTAGTGAGGTCAGCTCCACTGAGTTTAGCTCGACTGAGGTCAGCTCCGCTGAGATCTGCTTCTTTGAGTTTGGCTTCGGTGAGGTCAGCTTCAGCGAGGTTGGTTTCTCTGAGGTTGGCTCCTACTAATTCTATCTTTATCAATTTTGCTTTCGGGAGATCCAAACCTTGTAGGGAAATGTCATCGTCATTCAATTCCTGAAGTGCCTTGTAGCGGGCATAGCTTGTCTCTACTTTAGCTGCAGCTGCGTTATCTATTATCTGCCACGCCTCGTTGTGTTGTTTATCCCTTCGAGCTGGTGCCTCTTTATAATAGAGCACGACGACTGCAACAACGGCTATGGGTTCAGCATTTCTAAGTATTACCTTGCCTAGTAAGTAGATTTTTTTCTCGATTTCTGTGACAGGAGGTGGTATCTTGCTGAGATTTGTATCGTCATCAGCCCAAAAGCTCGCTACACCAACAACAATGATGGTAATAAACATTAAAGGCCAGTTTGGAATTTGCTGAATCAACCGCTCCCATTTGCTAAAACGTTCATTTAAAGCTCTCTTTTTTCTTACCATATCTCACCAAGGCCACTAATAGGGTTATACAACAATGAGCAATCGACTTCATAATTTGTTTATAAAGAGCTATATTTTTTTGTTTTTGAAACAGTAGTGTGGCTGTTTGTAGATCGTTAACCTCACATTTTGCACCGCAACAAATTAATTTTAAGCTTGAATCGTAAAACCCGTAGCAATAATGGTAATTTTCACTTCTCCCTTTATTTGTTCGTCGATCGTCGCTCCAAAAATAATATTGGCATTAGGATCGACTTGTTCGTAGATAGTTTCGGCAGCAGCATTTACTTCCCGTAGAGTTAGATCGGTTCCCCCAGTGACATTGAAAATTACTCCACTGGCTCCTTCTAGGGAATACTCTACCAGAGGAGAATTAATTGCTGCTGTTGCTGCATCCACTGCTTTGGATTCACCGCGACCCATACCAATTCCTATTATGGCCGAACCTGAATCTGCCATTATCGATCGCACGTCGGCGAAGTCTACATTAACTAAACTGGGAATGGTAATAATATCGGATATTGCTTGTACCCCTTGACGCAAAATGTCGTCGGCGATCGTAAATGCTTCTTTTACTGGTGTTTCTGGGGAGATTATTGAGAGTAACTGATTGTTAG
>JASJDA010000283.1 GCA_030065755.1 Prochloraceae cyanobacterium
GATGAGTCTGGTAATTTCGCTAAATACGTACAGCTTGAGTTATTTAGCATTGAGAAATGGAATACAGGATAATTGTACTCCTCCTTGTATTTAGAATCTAAGACCATAGCGCTAGCTTGGTCTTAGAGCTTCAATCCGCGATCGCATTTACCAATCAAACCGGAAAATCTCACTAAAGATGGTTATTTAATCTACTTTTAAAAACTAAACTAAAAATAGATTCATTTCTCGGCATAGCTGCGGGAGTTGTTTCTTTGATCTTGGCAAGGGTACTTTTGAGCAACGTGGAAGTTAAATTTTATAAGTATTTTAGCTCATTTTTACTTTGAGGTTTGTTTAAGTACCGATATCTGCAAATTCGCTCTGCATACTACCAGATGGAAAGGCGTTGGCCAACCTCACTATTCTGGCAGCGCCGATATAGGGCTCGGTAATTGAATTACAAAACAATCTCTCATTCTTTTATCCGATGTTATCCCTTCAATCCGAGAGAGTTTTCCAGCCCTTCTAAAACAACGTCAGCGATCGTCTGTTGGTGATACCTGCAGTTCATTGTTTCCGAAGAACGGAACGTGCCATTTTCCCAATATTTGTTGCTAGAGGCTCCTCCTCCACACACCCCAAAATACTGGCAAGTATCCCGACACAATTCAATTCCAGCTTTAATGTCGGAATATATTCTCTGAAACTTTTGTGTATGACAGACAGATTCAAAACTATTTTTGAGAACGTTACCAAAAGTAAAATCACCGTAAGGGTCTGTTTTAACACCTAGCAGTTCTGGATCGAAGGTAGAAAAATTTCCTTGATTGTCAATACTGATAATGGCAAATGGCCTTAATACTTGATTCCTAGTAACTCTCTCATTTCCATAAACTAGACTGCCAAGATTTTCAAATTCTCGCAACTTGAAAGCACCCTCCGATCGAACCGTCAACTCCCAAAATCTCTTCATAAAGTTGCGATAGCGTTCTTCGCTACCTGACTTTTGTAGAGATGAAGAGTGATTGACCCCTTCAAGTTCTTCTATATTAAATCCGACATCGGTAATGTCGTTTTCCATGAAAAAATTAAAAATCTCGTCAGGATAATCCAAAGATTCTTGAGTAATTACGGCAATAACGCAGATATCGATGTCGTTTTTTCTTAAGTGCTCTATGCCTCTCATGGTACTGGCATGGGTACTAACTCCGGTTCGAGTTCGGCGATGAGCGTCGTGGATAAAAGCAGGCCCGTCTATACTAACTCCTACACGAACCTGGTATTTTTTGAAGAGATCGCACCAGGCTGGGTTAATTAATGTTGCATTAGTCTGAATTGAGTTAATAATTTGATATCGATCGACGTTGAGTTGGCGATCGAGTTCCTCAATCTTTGCCAGGGCAGTCTCATAAAAGGAAATGGAAACCGCAAGGGGCTCTCCTGCGTGCCAGCACACTGTAAAATCTCCTTTAACAAAAGGACTGGCAAAAATATTTTTAAAAATAGGCTCAATTAAATCGAGGGACAGTGTATTTTTTAAGTGGCGGTCTGGTAGATAGCAATAGTCGCAGTTGAGATTGCAATATGAAGTAGGTTGAAGAATCAATAACTCAAGTGGGCCAAAATTGGCTAATTCAATTTCTCTATCCTCCCGATCGGACGCAAAAGTATCCTGTAAGGAAGAATTTGATTTTGTCTGATTCATAACTATTAATAGTTGCGGAAGTTAACAAAGCCCGTCCCGTCCCTCCAAACATTCGGCCAGTTGCGGAAGGGTTGCTTGAAGTTAGTAAAACTACCCCCTGGACGATTCGCGTTGCTCCAGCGACGCGTATTGCCCCACTGACGACCACCAGCCTTAGTCCAGTTCCCCCAGGCATATTGGTTGTTATCTAAGTCAGGGGATATCTGTCGATCGGGTGAACCTGGAAGTTGGGCTTCTCTATCTCTTATAGCTTCAGATAGCGCTGATAGACGGGATTCAATAGTGGAAGGGTTGTTAGCTCGATCGCTTTGAGGGATTTTGGCACTTGTTTCAGACGCATTGAAGGTAGAAAGCGCTAGCAAAAAGCCAATTATCCCCGCTTTTGTACTGAACTTCAAAACTGATAATTCCTTTCCGTATATTTTTCGCCTAACTTAGTATTTAATCATAAAATCTGTTTTGTTTGCTATCAAAAAAACGGGAGTGCAAAGAGGAAGGGCGACAGGTGGGAATAAATTGGCCGTCAGTATGGTGGATTTTGTTGCCAAAATTATTTTTCTTGCTGTCTTGACCAAAAAACAGCCATCACGATCGAGCAATAGAACCATTCTAGTTGTCTCGAAGATAGTAACCAATAGTTCCTTCGATCCAGACCGCTCAAACAATGACAGTTATTTTGTAGTATAATTAATTACATAAAAAATAGTAATTTCATTTCGATCGCAAAAATTAGAAAATGGCAAAACAAATGGATGTTTATTGTCCCATCTTAAACGAATTAAGACAAGAATTAGGATTGGGTATTTTACCTCAAATGGCCTTTCATCTGACAATTGGTAGATTAATAAATCAGAAAAAAAATCTCAAAACAATGCCCGATTATAAATATGAGGATTAGCAATAAAAAAAGGCCTAACTATCAATCTAAATTTTGTCAATATTTTTGTTGCAATTATTCTATTTATATATAAGATTAAATACTTGAATTTCAGTCTCGATGACTCAATATAAATTGGCTCAAATAATACCTTATCTTGTTAACAATTGGAATAATGAAATTTAACGAACTAGATGCCAAAATGCGTGTCTATGAAACTGCGCAAGACTACTGTGTTTTACCAGGAATTTACATGGTAGCAAGACTAGACGGGCGTAATTTTACCCGCTTGACCAAAGAAGTCCACAAATTTAAAGCCCCCTATGACGAAAAATTTCGAGACTATATGCTTGAAACCGTAGAGAATTTAATGAACTGCGGATTTAAAGTAATCTATGGTTATACTCAAAGTGATGAAATATCCTTACTTTTTGACTTACAAGAAGAAATTTTTAATCGCAAAATCAGAAAATTCAATTCTGTTTTAGCTGGTGTTGCCAGCGCAAAATTATCTTTATTGTTAGGAGATATGGCAACTTTTGACTGTCGGATTTCTCAATTACCAAATATACAAATAGTAATCGACTATTTTCGCTGGAGACAAGCAGATGCACATAGAAATTCTCTCAATTCTCACTGCTATTGGTGCTTGCGTCGAGATGGTAAAAGCGTCAGCCAAGCAACTTCAATGATGGATAAATTATCCATATCAGATAAGAACGAATTATTATTTCAACGCGGAATTAATTTCAACGACCTTCCTAACTGGCAAAAACGAGGAGTAGGTATGTATTGGGAAGAATATGAAAAATTAGGACAAAACCCAATTACTGGCGAAACTGTTCCAACAACAAGACGGCGCATTCTACGGGATTTAAACTTACCGATGAAGGAGGAATATGGCCAGTTTATTGCAAAATTATTAACACCAAATTTCCTAATTTCCTAAAATGTAGAATATCTGTTCCCGTCTAGCTTTGACCCAGTGTTTACCTGAACTTCACCATTGACAAATCGATACGATTTATGCTTTAGAAGGATTAGACAGAATTCGATCGCTAGGTTTACTAGGTAAAAAATAGAGGAACAGCAGATCGAAATCTTTAGAGGATTTTGGTGACAAGAGCTAAGAGGCTTTGGCCCAACTCAGCTCTAATTTGGTGCTCAATCCGTCCCCAACCCATTCTTAACAATCCTAAAGAAATCAAACTAACCAAGACAGCTAAAGTTAATTGATGATGAATTTTCATGTTTTTCAATCTGATAATTTAAGTTAATTATTGTCCTTAAAAGCCCTAACATCGTCGGCAAAATAACGTAAAACTTATCAGTTAATAGAGCGCTTTGTTTTGTTTTAAAAATTTAGGTATTTTTAACTATATAAATTAAATTTAATACGATCGCTATTGTAAAACATGAATTTAAATTATATGTCAGGGATATTTGATTCTAAATAGTGAGACTTTATCCCTTATGATTCATGATTACCAACAATCCCTAAAGTTTTAGGGGTACGTTCGGAGGTATGACATGATATTATTAAGGAATAGGGTTAACAAATAAAAAAAACTTCTAGGCTTAAAAGAGGAAGATGTTTTGTTGCCCCAATTATTCAAAGGGATTGCTCTGTTTACACCAGGGGGCGATTTAATCTATTGTATCGACCCCAACAAACAAGGGCGCTGGCACTTACATTTATGCGTTGGTCTGCAAGAAATCCTGGGATTGGCAGAACCACCTCATTTTTTAGTTCCTGGTTATACTGCAACTGTAGATAGATGGTTAGATACTGAAACCCAACAAATAAGAACATTAGCAGAGGTTTATCCTCCAGTACAAAGATATAAAGCACTGCTAAGTGCTGTTTTTGGGGTTGACGAATTAATATGGCAAATAGCTCCTTGGCAAGAAGAGTCTTGCAACCCCATAATATTGGAGAATTATCGCCATAAATTTGCCCAACTCTGGGAAAATCACGATTTAATTGTGGCGTTTGAAACCGAGCCAAAAGTTTCTAGTTTAGAATTGGAGCAATTGAGTAGTCGCTCGAATTATAGGAATTACTCCCAACAAATTAGACTATCTCAAAAAAGGCTCTTTAACAAAGAAGGATCTTCTAGGAAAGAGTTTAATTTACTGTCACCTAATATATCAACAACGACTCCTACCTATGTATTGCGGTTATTTGTTTCATTCGATCGCGCTTCTACAGAACAAACTTTAGAGAAAATACACCAAATTTTAGAACAAGGTCTGGGTCTTCCTTATACTCTAAAAGTAATAGATATTTCTAAACACCCAGATCTAGCAGAAACCAATCAAGTTTCTGCTACACCAACTCTAGTAAGAGTCTGGCCCCATCCGGTGCGGCGCATTGTTGGTGAATTAGAAGATATCGATCGAGTTTTGGAGGTACTTACTACTTTTTAGCTAGTTGACGCTCCCCGACCTAGAAGGACGGGGATTCTTGGTTCACAGACTCGTCGTAACCTGGCAGGATTTCTCCAACCAAGCTAGAGGACAAATCTCCCCAAGCGTTAGTTAAGGTGCGCCCCACCTTACTTAATCCCAATTGCAAAATGTTTATTGCTGCGTTTTCATCACGGTCGGCAACATAACCGCAGCTACAGACGTGGGTACGAGTAGACAATGTTTTTCTGACTTTATTGCCACAACTCGAACAACTCTGACTCGTGTAGTGTGGCGGAACAGCGACAACTACTTTACCGTATTTATCGCCAAAATATTCTAACCACTGTCTGAAGAGTGACCACGCTGCATCACTAATCGACTTAGAAAGACGACGATTTTTAACTAACCCTTTGACATTTAAATCTTCACAAATCGATCGGAGCGTTAGACTGAATTAAACGGAGTGCCACTCTCTTGACAAACTCTTCTCGCTGTCTGCTTACTTTTAAATGTTTAAGAGCATATCGTTGTTTTGCTTTGCGATAGTTTTGAGATTGGGATTTTCCTTTACGAAACTTTTTAGACTTTTGTCGATTAGCTCGATTTAATTGTCGTTCCCAATAACGATAAAACCTGGGGTTAGGCTCTATTCCACCACGACTATCGGCATAAAAATACTTCAAACCTACATCAATTCCTATCGCTTTTTGAGATGGAAGAATAGGTTTTATCGTATCTCTTGGGTCTAACTTGATTGAAAACTGAACATAATATCCGTCTGCTCTCCTCAAGATTCGCACTCTCTTAATCTGCTCTGGTTGGTAATAATTAATATCTCTAGAACCAATCAGCTTAAAAGTTCCGATTTTTTTCTTATCGGTGAAAGTGATGTGTTGGCGGTTTTTTGAGAGCTTCCAACCAGATACTTTATATTCGACCGAGCGCGTATTATGCTTAAATCGCGGATACCCTGCTTGGTGCGTCCTTACTCGGAGGTCCCCTCCGAGCGGGCGCTCCGCTTTTTTGCCTTTTATTTGCTTTTTACAGTTATCGTAAAAACGGTTAATCGCTCGAAGTGTCCTTTCTACTGCCGTTTGACAGGCATGAGAATTCAATTCAGTAACAAAAGAGTATTCTGCTCTAAGAGCAGTGTTGTACCTAAACATTTCGGCTTTACCTACACCGCGATTATCCATCCAAAAACGAAGCACCTTATTACGGACAAACTGAGTTGTCCTAATTGCCTCGTTAATAGCTTGTATTTGCAGTGGTTTTGGTTTGACTTTATATTCGAGTAGGAACAATTTTGATACTGACTACACTGGTATCAGTTTAACACAGATATTTTAACGCCGTCGTAGAACGACGGGGCTTGAAACCCAAAATTATGGTCAATCTTGCATTCCCTCATAGAGTAACCTCACTAGTAATCGAATTCCGTCACTTTGCTTGAGTTCCGCGTAGGAAGGCTCAGGACGTTGACCAATTTCCCGCAAATCTCCCAGGAGTTCTGGATGGAACTGACAAGTAAAAGAACGGCGAATTTTCTTAGTTTCAAAGTCCTTATAGTTAATACAAGTACAAGAACACTCGGTTAAAAGTTCCCCATTAGCTTCTGTCGAAGCTAAAATCTCCACTGAGTACGGCAATTGCAACAGCCAAGAAAGATGGCTTCCAGCAATTATATATCGATGGGGAACAATGGCATTGTGAAGAGCAATGTAAGCCCAATTTGCAAAGAGAATTGCTTCTTCGTTAACTTCATCGTAGTGAAACATGGAAATGGCAATGTCACGTCCATGTTCTAAAATCATGCGATCGATGACTCCTTCATGCTCATCTGCCATCACCTTATGGGCTTCAAGCAGTTCAATAGGAATCAATAAGCTTTTAGCATTTGGGGTTTTATAGGGTAATAGATGTCGCTCGCCAATTTCTTTATCTTCATTAAGAACCACCGCAAAATTGGCATCATTCCAGCCTTGGGCGACTATACGACCATCCCGCTTTGCAATTTTGAGGGTTTCTCCAACGGACTGAATTTTCTCGCAGATTGTCTTGAGAGAAATCAGGGCTTCCCCTTCTTCATCTCCAACTAGAGCTTCTGTGTTGAGTACATCTTGAACAGCACGCTGCAACAGGCGAACGTGGCACTCTGCTGCTAGTTGATGACTGACGCAGATCATGATGACAGGAGCACACTGAGGGGAGCGCGAGAGGAGAAGCTTTTCGACCAAAGCCAACATATCTTCTCTCGAACAGTTGGGATGAGTCCATTGAGAGGGGTCGTGAACCGAGGCGTTTCCTCCTTCCAAAATGACTGCCATACTGGCAGAAAGGACAGGAATCACCGAGTTGAGTTCGAGAGTTCCTGTATGCCAAACGGGGAGTAAGATTGAGTCACAGTCGGCTATTTTTTGAGCAATAAAAGCCACATTTTTGGATGCTCGCACTTTCTCATTAATGTTGTTGATCCCCACATGTTCCCAAGGCTCAATAATAAACAGGACATGGCGAAATAAATGAGGATGCTGGAGCAGAAATTCCCAGTCTTCTGGGGAATTAATCACTTTTTCTAACGGTAGCTCATGCCCCCATTCAAACTGACCATCCTCAGCGAACAAAGATTTTTCTGGCAAAGGGCCTTCGGAACTTCGGTCTGCCAGAAAACGACCTAACAGAATGATGGTTGATTCCAAGTCTGACCCCCCTTCTCTTAAATAACCAGGGGTTAGTCGCCATTGAGAATTTGTCTTTTTTTCCTGTGCTGAAGCCATAAATGAAAGGTTATTGCTCTTTTTCAGGTTGTGTTGTCTCTATGATGAAATTGTAAGGGTACAGTTGATGCACCGCCTAGGACTTGTCAGTATTGAATTTCCAAACGCTAAGGGTTGTCATAATTTTCTTTTAAATGGATTTTGTGATACGGGCTAATTTTACAATGAACTGATTATCAAGTTTGTATCTTTGGCAGAATGTCAAGAAAATTAATAAATGGAAATTTAAGAATTACTGATATATTTACCTACTAGCATAGCAACTAATACTGTTAGATATATTTGACCAATAGATTTGGCTTAAGAAGTAATTTAATTGCGGGAATTTACAATTACGAATTAGCTATATAAATTGAGAACACAAATTAAATCTATCAGAAAAGTTCAGGAATTAATAAATTACTGAATCAATTTTTTATGTCAATTTTTCAACTAAGCGCGGGAGCGAAGCGCTGCTGCAAGCAGTTCGCCAGTTCCAGTCCTCGCGCCGCTACGCGGATCTCTCCGAGATCGCTAGCTCCAGCTCTCGATCGCCCTTCTACTTAAACGAAATAGTTTTTAACTATATCACAAAATATTTATCGAAGAAGTCCAATCAGCAATAATTCTTCAATCTGAAAAATCATCAACAAGACAGACAAGGTCAACTTGGTTGGCATAGAACCGCGATTTATCGCTGGCTTGCAACTTCCACAATAGTGTTGAAATATTTCTCGATATCGGCTCCCGATCTTCCGGTCACCAAATCGTCATCAACCACAACATGACTGGGATCTGGGACAAATTCCGCCCCAGCGTTGTGAATGTCGGCAAGAACGACTGTATGGCAAATAACCTTGCGTCCTTTGAGAAGTTCCGGACAAGGGGTTAATATCCACAAGCCATGACAGAGAGCGCCCTTGATGATATTTTTGTTTTCCATGGCTTTTTTGTAGAATTGCACTGCTGTCGGTGTTTGCAACTGTTGGGGGCTTCCAAGACTTCCCATCGGCGGAATTTCCCGCAATCTGATGCTGCAATAATTGGCTGACATAAGTACGATGTCATAATCGTTAGGATCGTAATCTTTAACATCCTTATCTACCTCCATAGTCTCGATAGGCTTATCGGGTTTGTCTACATCGCTGACAAGAGTTCGCTTTTTTTCACCCCAGAGGTAAGAAAGAAAGTCTACTTCTGCTCCTAGCTGAGGAAATTTATGTTTGTAGTGTTCAATTTCAAAGGGGATGTACTCGGTTTCTACGAGAACGGCAACTTTTTTTCCTTGTAATGGCTTATTTAACATCTGCTTTACTCCATGAGACTTCTCTCTATTTCCCTTATCCAAAAAACTAGGGGGACTTTGATATTTTTGAGGCTTCATATTCATACCTCAAAGCGCTAGTCCCGCTAGGAATTAGCTTTTGGTTTCAGTTCTTATCGGATGTCGTTAAAAGTTACTTCTTGTTTTCCGAAACCTGAATACATTTTGTCAGTAGGAAGTGATTTTATGTCCTCGACCTTTGCCGAGTATATGTAGGGACGAATCTGAGTTTTATCATTAGGAATCTTTTTGAAGGCAAAATATAGTTTGCTTGGCAAATCGTGAATTTCCTGTCCCGTTAAATAGCCTACTATTGTATGTTCAAAGGTATGAAAAGCATTTTTCCAGGAGTGTTGTTTGGGAAAGTGGATGTCAGGCTCATTGTTAGAGCCATTTATCCAATGCCAAACTCCTTTGTGTTCCTGGTCTACCATGTACTTAAACCAGTAAGGATAAGTAGTTGTCAGATATTTAGCGTAAGATGGATCTCTTAAACTAAAAGTAGCTGCTACCTGATCTAATTCAGCTAAGATCCACCACTCTTTATCTGTGTCTAGCTTACCGTCTTGATCTATTCTTCGTCCCCAGGAACCATCTTCTAGATAAGCTTTTTGTAAGATTTTTGGTGCTGCTTCTTGAGCAAATAAAGTTAGATCGTAGTTTCC
>JASJDA010000284.1 GCA_030065755.1 Prochloraceae cyanobacterium
TGAGGTTTTTTGTTTGGAGCAATAAGAGCAGAAGGGCACGCCGCTTTGTGGATCGCTTTACCAACAGTAAGTATTTTTGAGATTTTAAACGATTAAAACCTAATATCCATAAGCATTTTAAGCGCTTCGATCGCCTGATCCGGCGAGCCGGAAAGTGCAGGCGCGACGGGTGACAGTAGATATGGGTTTTTAGTCTCTTCGCTTCTACCCAATGTACGATCGCAACATATGCGGCGATCGCTATGGATGCTGAAATAGCAGAGCATTCGGCATTAGCTTTCTGCAGGAGCGTAGGAGTGACCGCAACACGAGACTTAAGTTTTCGCTACAACCATACATTATACGCTACGCAACGGAGCTTGAGCGGTCACTCCTACTTACAATGAGTTGAGAGAAAAGATCGTCCTCAGTAGTGTTCTTACGATCGCTAACGATGCGGCGCGCTCTTTTGATATCTAACTACTTGACAATGGTAAAATTTTTTTATATTTTATCCCAGTTAATTGACTCAATTTTTGGCTAATAATTTCTAGTTTTTGTTGTCTAGTTTTTAGAATTTTATCAAGCTTGTTACACATTCTATTTAGCTTAAGAAAGTACGATTTGTAATTTTATTTTCTCAGAGCCATTAAGTCAATAAATATTTATTTGTAATAATTAATCAAAATATCGAGAGCTAAATTACTAAAAGCCAGTAACAATAATGGATAAGGGCATTTAAGAAGGGCGATCCGGCACGGATCCGCGTAGCGGTGCGCTGCGAAAACCAAGTATAAAGAGGCTTAAAGGTAGTATTGACAAAGCTTATGGCCATTTTTACTAGGCTATGAGTGGAACGGATCCCAAAGATTTTTAATAAGCTCAAAGCTAGTACAGATAAGCTTTTTGGGTATTTCATCGGGGCGATCGCTTGAAGCACTTGAAATTCTTACTGATTTTAAAAAACAAATGGAGGTAATTATTAAAAAAAAAGCAGTTTTTTAAAATTGAGGTTAAACAATAATACTAAAATCTCAAATATCCGCATCAAGATATATTTTTTGGAGTCAAAAAATGGATAGCTTAGCTTTGTATCCTGAAATTGCTAAAGAAGCTACAATTGATAAAAAGGAAAATAATTATATTTTTAATGAGGGAACCCTTCTATACCGTTAACTTAACTGCGAAGAGACATAATTATAAGAAAAAGGGGAGAGATGTTTTTATTTTTATTAGGGAACCCTTCTATAGTAGTTAAGTTAATTATTACAGTAGATAGGTTTTCGTAAAAGGGTTCCCTAATAAAAATGAACTTTTTCCAGTCCCTCATTAAAAATAAAAAACATCCCCTGGGATGAGAAGTATTTGCTTAAAGTTTTAGCTGGCTAATTTTTCTTCTCTTAATTAAATTAACTAGATAATGCGCCTGCACGATCGGGCTCGCCCGATCGTCATGAAAATTTTTCAGGTATCGAATGCTAACAACCATTGATTTATTATTCCTCTCGATCGCCCCCTGGCTAATAAAAACTAGTATCAAATTTTTGCTCAACTAAAACCATTATCTGACAAGAATTTCACCCATTTGATGCGCGATCCCTTGGCGCTCCGATAGTAATGGAACAGAAAACAACGCTGGACGTATAATTATGATTATACCTCTTTCATAAATATTTTATGATACACTAAAAGATTATTTCGTTTAAGTAGAAGGGCGCTCGCGTAGCGCACGCTTTGCGTGACCGAGGGCTGGAGTTAGCGCTCGAAGGCTGGAGTTAGCGCTCGAGAGCTGGACTGGCGCTCGAGAAGCGCTGCCGACTGGTTGTGGGAAGTCTCAGACTTCTTGCTCGTGGCGCCAAGAATATACTAAATTAACTGGTTTATTTATTTTGTTTTTTTTCCAGTTAATGAATTATATAAGTTAGGGGAATACAGGGAGAATATTGACTATTAAGATCAAGCAACAAGACATCAAAAACAGACAGTTAGTTTGGTAAGGAGCGCTCTTGTGGCGATCGTTATGTTATCTGGTTGAAGGTGGAAATGAAGAACTAGATTACTGGCGAAGTTGGTGGCGATCGCCAGTAAAAATCTTTATTCCCCAATAATTTCAGGTTCGCACAAGTCCCGTCTGAAATTTTATTCAGACTCCGAAAACTGTGCCAACCACTCGGCTTTGTCTTTATCGATCCGAGCTTGAATAGCTGGACGATCTGGTAAGATTTCCATTTTTAGAGGTTTGGATCGCTTCGCAGATAAAGCATCTCCATACCACGACAAATAAACTAAGACGTTGATAAAAGGCTCGTCATCAGTTTCGTAGATGACTGCATCTGGATCCTGTCTTATAGCAATTGGAAAAACTTTGCGGCCATAAAGAAGATGTTGTTTGTCAATTTGCTTGTGCAAAGCTTCAATGAATACATCAGCGTATTCGCGCTTGCGGCATTGTCCAAGGGTCTTTGATCGTAAGATGGTTAGTGGTCATAGGCTGTAAATGGGCATCCTAATCACAGGAAATATTATGCCAGATAATGAGGCTACAAAAAATACTTCTTCCCCTTCAACTCTTCCCCATCTAAAGGACTTTGAGGTAGCGATCGCTTCGGTCTTAATGCTTTTTACATATTGAGCTGTAATCAGATAACGATTACTGGCAGCCTGCTCGATTTAATATTCAATAAGTTTAAATGGGAACGATCGCAATAACCTTAAACCCGATTAATTCAAGAATTCTCGTTCAAATATGCTGACAGTGCCTCGGCCAATATATGATTCATTGGTCGTCCTCGATCGTGAGACATCTGTTTGAGGCGAGTGAATAAAGGAGCTGGCACGACTATTCGATTCTGAGTTTTACGAACTTTGACAGGCTTGGTTGAATTTTCAGAATTCTCTGGAACAAGATCCATACAAACAATATATTTTTGTTAGGAAGTGGGAGGGTGCGATCGCATAGCGCTCCCTCACATAAGAGTTAGCCGAATAGCGAATGAGCAGATATTGAATCTCAGCTAGTGGATAATAGTAACAGGAAAATAGCTCGATTTTCAATTTTCTTTCCTAATTATAATTGTTTCAATTTATCGCTCGCAGTTTTAATTTATCGATCTCCAAACTCACTTTTTCTTTATATTTTTTTAATTGATGATTTATATTTGACAAAATTTTTCTAATGCATATTTATTTAAAATATAAATAAATACAGCAACAGCAATACCATAAGTTCCAAAGGCTCCACTTAATATATTTATAAGCTCAATAGTTGTTCTAGTTGGAGCGGCGCAAACAATCGAACGAGCTTGTTGTGCTAGTTTTTCTAAATCTAACTTCATCCGCTCGGGTTCAACGCCAGTTTTTCTCAGAGAAATTAGAATTAGACTCTCATCTAAATTTCCTTCACATTCCTCAATCACTTCTAAAGCTTCCAATACTTGAGGATAGTCTTGGAATTGTTCCTTATATTGTTGAACTTGTTCTGGTGTTAATTGAGTTTCTTCTGGCATTGAATTATTTTTAATATCGTAATTTAAATTGTTTCTATAATAATTTTATATATTAAATTAAAATACATCCTATGGTTGCATTAAAGCGAATCTCGCTATGAACAGAGCCCTGACTCCTAATTCCAGCTTAATCTCGCTCCCAGGCTGGAAAAGACTGCTGTTGTATCGTCGGGAATGGTTAGGAGCAGATGTGTTGGCTGGTTTGACAGTAGCAGCCTATTTAATTCCCCAATGCTTGGCTTATGGGGAATTGGCAGGAGTTGAACCAGTAGGGGGTTTATGGGCTATTTTACCAGCGATGTTGATTTACGCGCTCTTTGGCTCTTCACCTCAACTTTCTCTTGGGCCTGAATCTAGTACGGCGGGAATGGTGGCAACAATTCTAGCACCATTAGCAGCAACTAGAAGTGAGAGCTACATAAACCTGGCGGCGTTACTGGCAATGATTATGGGAGTGGTTTGTCTGATGGGGTATGTGGCCCGACTGGGGTTTTTAGCCAATTTACTTTCTAAACCTCTTTTAATTGGTTATATGGCTGGTATTGCCCTAATGATGATTGGGGGACAACTGGGTCAGATTAGCAAAATAGAGATTGAGGCTCATGCTTTTTGGGGTCAGCTTAGAGAATTTATTACTCACTTAGAATTAGCTCATTTGCCCTCTGTGATTTTAGCCATTTTAGTTTTAGTGTTTTTGTTTGCTTTTGAGGGTCGCTTTCCTAATTTACCCATCCCATTAATTGCCATTTTACTCTCAGCTTTAGCAGTAGGTCTATTTAATCTCGACGCTCGAGATCTGGCTGTAGTTGGGGAAATTCCTGCTAGCTTACCTCATTTTCTCATTCCCCAAGTCTCACTCCCAGATTTAATGACACTGAGTGGTTCGGCTGTGGGAATTTCTCTTGTCGCCTATTCCGATAATGTGCTGACAGCTAGAGCTTTTGCCCATCGCCACAACTATAAAATTGATGCCCATCAAGAATTATTAGCCTTGGGCTTGGCTAATTTAGGCAATGGATTAATGCAGGGATTCCCGATTAGCAGCAGTGGTAGTCGCACAGTCATTGGGGATTCTTTGGGGAGCAAAACTCAACTATTTTCTCTGGTGGCAATGGCGACAGTGATTTTGGTACTTTTATTTTGGCGCCCTGTCTTAGCATTATTCCCTAAAGCCGCTTTAGGAGCCCTGGTTATCTATGGTGCCAGCAAATTAATCGAAGTCTCTCAATTTATTAGACTCTATCGATTTCGCCGCCGTGAATTTATTCTGGCTGTATTCACCACCATTGCTGTGTTAATGACCGATATTTTAGTAGGAGTTGCAATTGGGATCGGCTTATCGGTAATCGAGCTATTTTTAAGAGTGGCCCGTCCTCAAGATGCTCTGTTGGGTAAAGTTCCAGATTTAGCCGGATTTCTTCACCCTCTCGACGACTGCTCAGGTGCTGCTACTATCTCAGGTTTGCTAATCTATCACTACAAAGCCCCTTTGTGTTTTGCTAATGCGTCGAATTTTAAACGACGAGCCCTTGAATCGATTGAATCTCAGCTACATCGAGTTGAATGGTTTGTCTTAAATATGGAAGCGAATGTGGAAATTGATATCACCACCAGCGATATGCTCTGTGAGCTAACACAGGAGTTAGCAGCTAAAAATATTATCTTTGCTATGGCACGAGTCAAACAGGATTTGTATCTCCAACTCGAACGGGCAGAGTTTTGGCAAAATCTCTCTCTCAAACATATTTATCCTACTTTAGAGCGAGCCAGGGCGGCTTTTGAACAACATAAATTAGATAGTCAACTAAAATTAACAATTTCTAGAGCTTCATCAGAAAAAGAGTCTTCCATCACTAGCGAGCACTCTTCGTAGCTTACGAAAAATAAGATTTATTTTTCAACTCACTCCAAGGCACAGGTTTGACTATAACTTCAGTGACTTTCTGTTTAAGACGATCTTGTATATCCTCTGGCAAAGATCGATCGACCATCGCAACAACATCTCCATAAAGGATAGGGACTCGGGTAAAGAGCGCTCTTGTGGCGATCGCATCTATACAGTCACAGTATGAACCTATTCTCGCTATAATAAAAAAGTGACCACATACTGACCACATTATTGAGAATCACTTATGAAAAGTGTTGGAATCAGAGAATTTAGAGATAAAGCTTCTCAATATTTAGCTAGTTCTGAAGTTGTAGCGGTTAAACGTCACGGCAAATTAGTAGGATTTTATGTTCCAGTCGCACAAACGGATGAAATAGAAATATCTCTGGCACTACAAAGGCTTTCAGAAACAATAGAAACAGCTAAAAGAGAAAGTGGTTTAGATGAAGAGGCTATAAGTCGTGCTTTAGATTTATCTCAAAAACAATAAAATGCGTTTAGTGGTTGATGCTAATATCTTGGTCGCTGAACTAATCCGAGTAAGAGGTAGGAAATTAATAGCCCATAAAAAGCTAGAACTTTATATGGCAGAAAAAGCGTGGTCAGAAACGACTTATGAACTAAATAAAAGAATTGAAAAGATGATTGAAAAAAAAGTCTTTTCCCATTCAGTCGGTCACAACTTATTGCAAGATGCGGTAACATTAGCTGAACTTAAAGTTACCATAATTCCTCATGAAATCTACTCGGATTACGAAACAGTAGCAAGAAAAAGAATTCCTCGCGATCCCAATGATTGGTTTACCGTTGCTTTAGCTTTAACGCTAGATGCTGCAATTTGGACTGCGGACAATGATTTTCTCGGATGCGGTATTGCGACATGGACGACTGACACGCTATTAACTCATTTAGCCAGCGATGGCAGTTAAAAATCCGATCACTCTCTAGGCTGAAAAAAATAAGTTTTCTGCTTCAACTCACTCCAAGGCACAGGCTTGACTATAACATCAGTAGCTTTCTCTTTGAGACGATCTTGTATATCTTGTGGTAAAGAACGATCGACAAATGCAACGACATCTCCATCAAACTGAAGAGACTCTATTAGTGGAATACAGGGAGATTGTTGATTATTAAGATCAAATAGTAAGACATCAAAAAAGGATAGGGACTCTGGTATGGAAAGGGGCGTAGCGATCGTTATGTTATCTGGCTGAAGGTGGAAATGAAGAACTAGATTACTAGCGTAGTTTGTGGCGAGCGCTATGTCTTCTTTTTCGAGGATTATGCAGATAGTGCAGTCCTTCTGCTGATTAAGTTGAAATCTATTGTTAACTTTGTTGTTAGATTGCAATTTTAAATAATTGAATAATTTATCGAATGTCCAATTTTTTTCCCTAGCAAGGGAAAACATAGTTTTGACGGGTATTTTTTTTAAATCTATTACTTTATCTGCTTTGAGCCATCGGCTGATAGTAGCTTGGTTTACCTGAAGTATATTTGCCAACTCTTCTTGAGTTTGATCTAATAACAATTCTTCTATTAATTTCCTAAATCTAACTTGAGATTCATTCTCAACTTCGATAAACCCTAAAAACTGAGCTAATTTCTCTATAGAATAACCTTTCAATTTAGCTACTTGCTGAAAGGTTACAATATCTAACCCAGCTGGATCTACTTTTCCTTGCAGCCAATGTGTAAATGTGGCTGGACTAATTGCCAATTCCTTAGCCAGCTTTCCTTTTACTCCATCGCGTTCATCAAGTAAATCTTGAAGTAATTTTGTAAATTTTTCCTTTCTCTCCTGTAAACTCATTCATGATCCTAACCCTCTCAAGATTTTACTCTTTTCATGCTAATAGTGACAAAAGTAGAGAAGTGATCGAAGTGGAAAAGTGATCGAAGTAGAGGATTTACAAGAATAGAGGATTTACAAAAGTAGATGTTTGACAAAATGGTATTTTTGGCCTTAATATTTTATTGAAAACATAAAATATGCATCAATCAAAATATGAAGCCGCAGCAAATAAAGGAATGGCACGTCAAACTCAAGGTGAGTCTTGAAGAAGAACACCGAATAAAAAAAGAGGCAATAGACAACAACATGAGAGTAGCTGAATATATCAAGCTAAAAATCTTAACAAATCCAGCTCATTCGATTAAGGGGAAGCAAAGGTAAACGATAAGCAACAGCTTTTATCACTCCTTGTTTTCGCCAACAATTATTTGTCTGTTAAACAAATAGACAAAAAACAAAATCCCCGCCATTTCTTTCGTAGAGCAAGGGATTAAAAAAATAGTCATTATTTTCATATCATGCCACATAAAACCCCTACACAGCAAAGATTTAAAGATCTCGATCGCACGCCCGATCTATTCTCTAACGCGATACTTGCCGTTTTAAAACCAGCTCAAGCAATCGAAGTAATCCGCTACAACAAAAACGTCGGCAGAGGACGAGTCTATTGGGCTTACTACAAAACTAAAAATGGCAAAAAACGGGCTACATTCATATCTCCAAAAGAATTCAAGGGATATCGCTGGAACTCTAAATACTCCGAGGTAGTCAATCTTGAAACCGGAGCAGTTTACCAAGTTAGCGATCGCCATTGCACCTGTCAATTTTGGCACTGGAAAGTTCGCACGGGTAAAAAGAGAACCTGCAAACATCAAGACATGAGAGCAGAGTTTGAAGGAAAATCTCTCAGTAAAACAATCGCACCTCAAAAAGAAACGACGCATATAGATCCAAACAATCCCCCAGCAGGCTTTATATTGCGCCGTACAGACGATTGGATGTCGTCAGAGTACGAAGTGTTAGTTCAGCACACTCATGCGTCTAATGACTCTCCAGAGACGAAACTGTTAGGCAGAGTAGTGGAACAAAAGGATGGGATATTTGCCATCGCCCATCAATGCAAAACAGGGGTGATGACCTGGGATATCTCTGAAGCGATCGCCTATCTGCTTTATTCCCACGGAATGAATTACAAGCAGTTTAATGAAGCACAAGTAGATAAAACAGCGATCGAAGAAGTAAATCAGACAAAAGCCAATGAATTCAAAGAAACTCAAACTCCAAACGATGGATTTGGGGGTTTTTATTCATTGGCTATTTAAAAGCTTGACTTGGAGATAACAAAAATATCTTACCTTTCCAAGTTTAAGAATAATTTAAGGATTGACCAGTACTAATGCTCTAGTTAGGGCGCAAAGACCAGAGTTTTAGAAATCAAAATCACTACGTTTTGGAAACAAATAGGAGATTGACAATGGCTAAAAGAACAAGGCATCAATTCTTCACCGAGCAAAATACAGGATTCACCACTGATTCGATTTACATCCCAGATTCTCCTCTCTTGTTGAAGAATAACTGCAAAGAAGGCAACTGGCAACTTGGCGATACCAACTATGGAAGTCGATTGAAACTAGTGGCACTCAAGTTTTCGAGATATTTGCATATGGGAAATGATGCCATTGCAGCAGGAGCACCAATTGGTCAACTTTGGTTTTGTCCGATCGATGGGGGAGTAGGCTCAGACGAACAAGGTAATGAGATTCAATTAGCACTTAACTTGGTTTACTATACGCTTCTTAAAAACTCGAAATCTGGTAAGTCAGGAAGCTTATTAAATTTTGGACAAAAAGCAGCTTTACTTCAAGGACAAGGAATCGATTATCGAGAAGTAGTTTGGATACCAAAATTTATCAAGAAAAGCGGCACAGTTACTAATGATATTGGTCAAGCTGAAAGTGCTTCGTGGTATGTCTTAGACTGGGGAGTCGTTTTACCTGAAGACCAGGATGAATTTACTTACGAGAAGATAGGCAATCTCATAGATATTTTATCCTCTACTGAAGAAATGGGCAAATTAATCGACCCGATCGTCGAGGGAGAGTGCCGCTGTGTGGACGGATTGAAGCCACAACAAATAGCCCAGCTAGCTAACTCAATGGCTGCCTCTGTTAATGGTTCTACTCCTGCATTAACACCAGGATGATTTTCTATTGTTGCAATTAGTAATTAACTAGCTAATTAAGTGGTTAATTACTGAGCGAGATACTGTTGCGATTGTTATTTAAAACGTTCGCAACAGATATAGAGATAGACGTTTCTATCTTAACGGATCAAGACTAATAAATTCACTATTTTCCTCAAATTTGAGAGACAGAAAATGAATAATTTAGCCCAACATTTTTTAAGTAGTACAAATATTGATCTCGAATATATTTATATTAAGGGAAGTCCTCATAAAGCAGTTAAGTTAATTATCAAAGCAGATAAGTTATCGATAAGGACTTCCCTTAATATAAATGATATTTTCCGT
>JASJDA010000285.1 GCA_030065755.1 Prochloraceae cyanobacterium
AGAATTAGGAACTCATGCCGAACTTTTAGCGACAAGAGGACGGTATGCTAGTTTTTACGCTCAACAGTTCAATTCTTAATGGCTGTTGGCTGTTGGCTGTTTGCTATTGGCTGTTTGCTATCTGTTATTCTCCTCTACTCCCCCTCTCCCTTGCTCCCCTGCTCCCCTGCTCCCCACTCTCCCTCATCTTCCCCATCTCCCCCTCTCCCCCTCTCCCCCTCTCCCCCCTCTCCCCTCTCCCTAGTAAAAAAAAATGACCGAAACTTTGTTGCAACAACAACCTTCTAATATTATTCACGCCATTCCAGGACGAGTTAGGTTTAGGTTGCATCAACTAATAGAGAGTAAAAAATACGCAGATAAATTACACCAATTACTTCATAGCGATCGCCACGTTAAGAGAGTCCACATCAATCGAGTGACAGCATCGGTTGTTATTTATTACCAAACCAAGGGACTACATGATGAAAAAGTAATTTTTTATCTAGCAACCCTAACTCAAACCGTTACTGTAATCGAGATTGAAGAGGAAAAACCTCAATCTCTCCTTCGATCGTCAAAAGAAGGAGAATGGAAAGGGTTGAGAATTCCAGCTATAGCAACCATATTTGCTATGTTGAGAAACTATACAAAAATTCCCATTCCCACCAGTCTAACCATAGCTGCTTTAGGTTTGGCTGTATTGCCCGTGGCGCAAAGAGCATTTAAAAGTCTGTGGGTCGATCGCAGGTTAAATATTGACTGTTTGGACTTTCTAGCTCTGAGTATGAGCTTTCTTCAAGGTAAAATTCTCACCCCTGCCCTAGTTATTACCTTACACGAACTGGGGGATATTATTCGCGAACAAACTGCTCGATCGACAGAAATACAAACAGCAGATTTATTCGATACTATTGGTAGATTTGCTTGGGTACAGCGAGATGGGGAAATATTAAAAATTGAGAGCGATAGCGTACAGCGAGGAGAAACAGTTATAGTTTATCCTGGAGAACAAATTCCTGTAGATGGCAAAGTTACAGAAGGAAAAGCCACTGTCGATCGCTCCTCTCTAACGGGGGAATCTATGCCTGTTGTTGCCGAAGCGGGAACGATGGTTTATGCTTCTGAATTGCTGCGCTCGGGCGAACTATATATCGAAGCAATGAGAATAGGAAATAAAACCCGCGCCGCAGCTAGTCTAGAATTATTAGAAAATGCACCGGTGTACGACACGAGAGCAGAAAATTATGCCGCCAAAATTGCCGATAAGTTAATCTTGCCTTCCTTGGTATTGGCAGGTATAGTTTTAACAACCACCGGCGATCCTGCTAGGGCAGCATCCATACTCACCCTCGATTTTGTCACTGGAATTCGCGTCTCCATGCCTACGGCTTTTTTAGGAGCGCTCAACCATACTACCAGACATGGCGTTGTCGTTCGTAGCGGACGGACTATAGAGCAATTAGCAGAGATAGATACTATTGTTTTTGATAAAACTGGTACCTTAACCCAAGGAGATCTAGCCGTGGTCGGGGTTCAGACCGTAGATGGAGGTATCTCCCAAGAGAAATTGTTGCAATTAGCAGCTTCTGCGGAACAACGTCTGACTCATCCAGTAGCAGAAGCGATCGCTAATTATGCCCAAAAACAACAGATTCAGATTTTACCTCGCGGACAGTGGGATTATAAGGTGGGGCTAGGTCTAACCGCAGAAATTGACGGTCAACAGGTGTTAGTGGGAAGCGCTAAGTTTCTCAAAATAGAAGGGATAGATTTAAATGGCAGTCAAGATCGCCCTAATGGTTTATCTGTAGTTTACGTCGCTTGTAACGGCAAATTTATGGGGGCGATCGAGTATGCAGATCCTCTGCGTCCTGAAACTTCTTTTCTCATCAGGCAGCTACAACATAAATATGCCATGGAAATACACATACTTACCGGAGATAACGAGCAAAGAGCAATTGAAGTAGCCAAGCAATTAAACATTCCCCTATCTCAAGTCCATGCAGAGGCATTTCCTGAAACTAAGGCTGCCATTGTTCGAGATTTACACAGATCTGGTAAAACGGTAGCCATGGTAGGTGATGGACTGAATGACTCAGTAGCTTTAGCCTATGCAGATGTTTCCGTTTCCTTTGAAGATGGTTCCGATGTTGCTAGGGAAACTGCTGATGTGGTGTTGATGAATAACGATTTAACAAGTTTTCTAGAAACTATTAGTATCGCCCAACAAACTAAGAAGATAATAGAAGAAAATACTGTTTTGGTTGTAGGACCTAATATAGTGGCATTGGGACTAGCCTCTACTGTCGGTCTTAACCCCTTGTTAGCCACAGTGGTTCATAATGGATCGGCGATCGCTGCTGGACTTAATAGCCTCTATCCCCTAGTTCAACATCAATTAGAAACTAAATAAAATTTTTCTTTTCGCGATTTATTAGGAGTAAATTTATGTCACTCATTCACTGGGATAAATCCGTTCTTAGCTTTCATCTTAAAGAGATTGTAGAAGATGGGCAATCTAGAGATCTACTTGGTATAGTCGGGCTTAGCGCGATCGCCCTGGGAACTATAGCTTTTCCCGCACTTACCAAGGTAGGAAGACCTTTACTCAAGAAGATTATTAAGCAAGGTATCTTGATTTATGAAGATGGTAAAGATACCGCCAAGGATATTGTTGCAGTATCAGTATCTCAAAGGGAACTACCTCAAAAACCATCTCCAGAAGCTATTTCTGAGGCTAATGGAAAATTAAACACTAAATAGCACTTAATCTCGTTTTTTAACTTTTGGTGGGTTTGGGGGGCTATAAGTCCCACGCTGTAATCAAAGAATTCAGCGTTGAGATAGATGGACCCCCTAAGTGTAATTATTGATGTTACCAAAAAATAAAAGTATGGTACAATATAATTATTATGCTCAACCTCAACTACACCTACCGCATTTACCCTAGCGTAGAACAAGGAAAAAAACTAACAGAATGGCTAGAAATTTGTAGGTCTAGCTATAACTATGCGCTTAGAGAACTAAAAGACTGGTTAGCTTCTAGAAAGTGCCAGATAGATCGGTGTAGTTTAGAGTCAGAGTATATCATGCCTGCAGATTATCCTTTCCCTGGATATCATCAGCAGCAAAACAATTTACCAAAAGCTAAAAAAGAGTATTCTCGATTAGCAACAGTTCCCGCTCAAGTACTGCAAACTAATATTAGAAGATTGCACGATGCCTGGGATTTTTTCAAAACACGCGGTTTTGGTTTCCCTCGATTTAAAAGGTATGGTCAACTAAAATCGATATTATTTCCTCAATTCAGAACATCACCTCTAATCGGAAATAACATCAAATTACCTAAGTTAGGATTGATAGATATCAAGTTACATCGTCCTATTCCTAATGGGTTCAAAATCAAACAAATAAGAGTTGTAAAAAAAGCAATTGGTTGGTTTGCAACTCTTAGTATTCAGTTAGAGGTTGATGTTCCTCAACCAATACCATATGGTCATGCTATTGGAGTAGATTTAGGTT
Source organism: Prochloraceae cyanobacterium (assembly GCA_030065755.1). Taxonomy (GTDB): domain Bacteria; phylum Cyanobacteriota; class Cyanobacteriia; order Cyanobacteriales; family JASJDA01; genus JASJDA01. The sequence goes on from JASJDA010000285.1 coordinate 3,505, forward strand.
TAGAAAAATATCTTTCTACTTCTGACGGTTTTATCGAAAAGGGTTGTAAATTCTTCTCTAAGCTACAAAGTCGGCTGAAAGTGCTACAAAGTAGATTATCTAAGAAGAAAAAGCTTCGCGCCCGCGGCGAGGGAACCTCGCCAACAGGACGCACCAAGCAACGACATAAAAATTACGAAAAAGCCAGACTCAAAGTAGAAAGAATGCACAATCACATTGCTTGGGCCAGAAAAGATTATCAGTTCAAATTAGCTCATAAGCTCTGCGACATGGCAGACACCATTTTTCTAGAAGATATAGACTTCAGATCGATGGCTAAAGGTTTCTTGGGCAAACACACATTAGATGCTGCTTTCGGTCAATTTCGCACTATTCTCAAATATGTGGCTTGGGCAAGAGGTAAATATGTGGCCGAAGTAGACCATCGTGGGACTTCTCAAACCTGTCCTAATTGTCGTATCGAAGTTAGAAAAGAGCTAAAAGATAGATGGCATTCTTGCCCAGAATGTAGGTATGAAGTAGACCGCGATGTAGCCTCAGCTCAGGAAATTTGTAATCGCGGCATAGAAATGCTATGTACCCAGGGACTCTGGGGGAAGGAAGAAATTGGTTATCAAGTCGGGCTGTCGGGTGCTATGTGCATAGACAAGTGGCGTAGGGTAGCAATGCCCAGCTGTGAAGTTGGGAAGCCTACACCATAATCTCTGATTTGGTGTAGGAGGATGTCACGACTTTGGCGTATTATCGCCTTGTGAATGTGTTTGAGGAGCGAGCAAACCTGCCGAAAGACGAGCTTTTTCTGCTCTTTCGGCTGCTGCTTCAGCTTTTGCCTCTGCAACGATATCTCCTATAACTTCTCCTGCTTCGGCGATCGCTCCCTTGGTTTTTTCATAGAGATTTACGCCCCCTTTGATTGTGGCTTTAGCAACGGGTTTGAGCAACGGCAAGACAATAGGGGCACAAACAACAACACCAAGTCCGATCGCAATTGTCCTCGTGGGATTATCCTGATAAATTCTCTGCAATTTGTTTAATACGTTTTCTCTTGGTTGGTTTCCCTCTAACATCCTTAACTTCTCCTCAACAATTCTGGTCTCGTCAACTTCGTGAGACGCAAAAGATTAATCCCCAGACCCCATAGCTTTTCACCTGTACATTTGAGATTATAGCGCAGAAGTTCTGTTGAAATTTACTGTCAAATTAATATTATAAGGTATTTATGCGTTCTTGTCCCTTAATTTTTTCCTTGACAACTACTTGAGAAAAATGTTAAAACAATTTAGTGTTTATACGTATATCTACGTAACTTTTTCCAATCCGTTTGATAAGGAGTATTAAAAAATGGCTTCAAAGACATTAGCACTTATTCTTGCAGTAAGTTTAGCTGGATTCACAGTTGCTTGTGGCGATAGTGCACCTGAAACACCTGAAGGCGAAAGCCCTGAAAAAACAGAAGAAACTAAAACTGAAGAGGAATCTAAAGAAGAGAAAAAAGAGGAGGAAAAAGAGGAGAAAGAGTAATAAGTTATTTTCCCTCTATTTTCTGTAGTGTCCTATAAACGAAGCGTTTTTACTCTCTCAGGCATAGATATTTATTTTTATTGCCTGAGCTTACTATAATATAAGTCAATAAAGATGGGGCAGAAATAAATCTAAAAAAGTTGATTTTTGCCCTAATATTTATTTATGGAACGATTACAGTATAGGGTATATAATTAGAAATTTCAAGATTTCACAAAGAAAAAAGTGAAGAAATTACCAAAGACTTAAACTATCTATATCCTATTTTATTATGGTAAAAAATCAACAAGCCAATCTTTAAGATGGCGGGTAGCGCGACAATCATCTTCGTTGTAGCGTAAAATAGCATCTAAAAAAGATCGATCGCCCGTTTTCAACCATCGATCGTACCAACAAACAGATTGTTCGCCACTTACCCCTTGTTGTCGCCATTGAAAACCCAGCCACCCCGCGAGAGTTTTGAGAGAATAATTTTCTACAGGAAGAGTAACAGAGGCAATCACTTCTGCGTGCAGATCTACACAACGAGATAGCAAAAGTTCTATTTGGGTTGTGGGAGCGTTATATAGTTTAGCTAAGCGCTGAATAGTTTCTACTTCGTATTCAGAATAATGAAAAATAGGCGCGTCAGCATAAAGGTGAATCAAAGCCAAAAATTGCTGCCAAATTATTTCTTCTTCTTCTGGTTTTTCCGCGAGAAAATAATAGAATTGCTCGGAATTTGTTTGACGATCGACCAGTAAAACCCCTAAAAGATAGTCTAGATTGCGATCGGGTTCGGCTTCAATATCAAAATATAATTCTATAGAAGCTGTAGGAAGGAAACGATCGCCATTGCTTACTCCATTGACTTTAAGAAGGGGACGATTTTCAATAATAGAAAGGGCTTGTTGTTGCAACTGACGAGCAATATCATTTTCAATTACCTCGCCAAAATGAGCTGGGGTTGCAGCAGCAAGAGATTCCAAACTATCTAGTCCGAGTGTTTGTAGATGTTCGTAGCGTTTGGGAGTAACTCCTGGAACTAGAGAGAGGTGTTGTTGAGATTTCGCATTTTCATAACAGCGAGTGTACCAATGACAAAGACTGCAACGCTGGCGAGAAATAAAAACTTCTGGTTCGCATTGCGCAGACAACATAGAAATGCATTCAGAGACCACTTGCTGCATCCGAGGGAGCCAATAATCTAAATTTACAGCATAAGTATCTCGCCGACGTAAAATAATCTGGGAAAGTGGGGGTAAAACTCCCTGAATAGTTCCTAGTAGTTTGGCATAAAAAGCCGCGAGAAGTTTGTATTCTGGTTTGGGACGACGACCCAGTTGAATGCTAGTAGCATAATAGCTCCAGTCTCCAAACTTAGACTTTCCCGATCGTTTGACTAATAAACTAGCAGTCCCCAAGAGAATGATTCGGGAGGGAGTAAAATATCTAGTGGATAATTCCCAATGGGGATCTGCGGAGTTTAATAAAACTCCTCGATAAATACACTCCACTCCCTGACGCATCAAAGCTTCAGTCTCTCTAGCTTTTGCTAAGAGAAAATCTACCCTTCTATTCGATCGCTCTGCTTGGGGTCGGTGATAAACTGGGTAATACTGATTCAAAATATTGTTGGCGTGATTTTTACTTTCTCGTCTTAGTTTGAGCAAAAATTCACTTTGAGGATCTCTATCTTGTGGATCGCCAAAAACATTTAAAAAAGCACGACGACGACAGCGTTTATAATCTAGCAGTAGATCGTCACTCAGCAACATTAGTTTGATTTTTACCAACTTTAGTTAAACTCGTTCGTATATATAATATTTTTATATTTTGCTGCCCTAAAAAACCACTCCCTAAATGACTCAGATTTTCCCAATAACCTCAAAACTAGAACAACACAGAGATAAATTTCCTGGACTGGCTAATAAAACCTATTTTAACTTTGGCGGACAAGGAACTATGCCTCGCCAAGCAATAGAAGCGATCGTCAATGCCTACGAATATATTCAAAATAAGGGTCCATTTACCCTAGAGATAAATGATTGGATCGAAAAAAGGGTTCCTTTAATCAGATCGGCGATCGCCAGTGAATTAGGTACTGCAGCAGAAACAATTACTCTCACAGAAAATGTCACTACTGGTTGCAATATAGCCCTGTGGGGAATTGATTGGCAACCAGGGGATGGCATACTAATGACAGATTGCGAACATCCTGGGATAATTGCCACCGTCAAGGAAATTTCTAGACGCTTTGGGGTAGAAGTTTCTATCTGTCCGATTATGGCAACTCTTAACGATGGCGATCCAGTGGCAGTAATACGGTCACATCTCAAACAAAATACCCGCTTGGTAGTATTGAGTCACTTATTGTGGAATACCGGTCAAGTATTGCCAGTAGCTGAAATCGTTAGAGTTTGCCACAATTACGATCGCAGTAACAAACCAGTACAAGTATTGGTAGATGCTGCTCAGTCTGTTGGTTCTCTACCTCTAAATCTTAGCGAACTGGAGGCAGATTTTTACGCTTTTACCGGCCATAAATGGTTGTGCGGTCCTGCTGGAGTTGGGGGACTTTACGTCCGTCCTGAAGCCTTAGAGACTATTCATCCGACCTTTATTGGTTTGCGAGGGATATATAAAGATGAGAAGGGTCAACCTCTTGGTTGGAAAGAAGACGGACGGCGTTTTGAAGTCTCGACTTCTGCTCATCCTTTGTATGAAGGTTTACAAGAGTCGCTCGCAACTCACCAGCAATGGGGAAACTCTCAACAACGTTACCAACAAATTTGTCAATTAAGCGAGTATCTTTGGCAAGGTTTGTCACGAATTGAGAGAATTAATTGTTTGAAGAATTCTCCTCCAGAAGCGGGTTTGGTTTGTTTTCAAGTTACAGGAAATATTTCTCACAAAAAACTGGTAAAAAATCTAGAAAAGCAAGGTTTTATGTTGAGAACTCTGGCGGATCCAGATTGCGTTCGCGCTTGCGTTCATTATTTTACTTTGCCAACGGAGATAGACAAGTTGATTGCGGCGATCGCAGATTTATTGTAAAGTTTTATTTCGCGCAGAGTCAGAGGAAAAAGATGGGAAAGAGAGAGGATATAAATTATAAGTTGCCTAGTGGGTTTGATATTGAATTACTTCCTGGCGAGAGACGTTTGGAATTATTCTTATTAGAAACTATTAGTAGTGTTTTTGAACGCTATGGGTTTACTCCTTTGGAAACGCCAGCAGTGGAACGTTTAGAAGTTCTGCAAGCTAAAGGCAATCAAGGAGATAATATTATTTACAGTATCGAGCCTATTGTTCCTCAAGATATGGGTGACAGTAATGAATCTTCTGATGGAAGTTCGCGAGGTTTAAAGTTCGATCAAACTGTTCCCCTAGCTGCTTATATTGCTCGTCATCTCAATGACTTGACTTTCCCTTTTGCTCGCTATCAAATGGATATGGTATTTCGCGGCGAACGAGCAAAGAAAGGTCGTTATCGTCAGTTCAGACAGTGCGATATTGACGTGGTAGGTCGCGGGTCTTTAGATTTGCTTTATGACGCACAAATGCCTGCAATTATTGCTGAAATATTTGAGTCAATTGATATTGGGAAGTTTTTAATTAGAATCAATAATCGGAAAGTACTTACAGGCTTTTTTAAAGGGATTGGGATTGAAAAAGACAAGATAAAAACTTGCATCAATATAGTCGATATTTTAGAAAAAGTAGGAGCAAGTAAAGTCAAAAAAGAATTAGAAAAAGAGGGTATATCTGAAAATATAGCAGATGAAATTATCGAATTTATTAATATTAAGGGTGGAAGTGAAGAGATTTTTGCAACTCTCGATCGCAAATCTACTGAATTGAAAGAAAGTGAAGATTTTTTAGTAGGAATTAAGGAATTAAAAGATGTAATAAAGGGAGTTCGATCGCTCAAAGTTTCAGAAGATAAATACTGTATCGATCTTTCTATAGCTAGAGGTTTGGATTATTATACGGGAACAGTCTACGAAACAACATTAGTAGGTTATGAAAACTTAGGTAGTATCTGTTCGGGTGGAAGATACGAAGAGTTGGTGGGGACTTTTGTAGGGGATAAATTGCCTGGAGTCGGAATTTCTATTGGTTTGACTCGATTAATGAGTAAATTAATGGATGCGAATATCCTCAAACCAATGTCAGCAAGTCCCGCGCAAGTTATGGTGTTGAATTTAGATAGGGATTTAATCGATACTTATCTAGAAATTTCTCAGAATTTACGTCAAGCAGGAATTAAGGTTGTTACCAGATTTGAAAAGCAAAAAATAGGCAAGCAAATACAACAAGCCGATCGGCTGGGTATTCCTCTATGTCTGCTGATTGGTAAAGAAGAATATACTCAAAATCAATGTAGGATAAAAATCTTAAATACAGGGGAGCAATTAGATATTTCTCTGGAAAATTTAGTAGAAGAAGTCAGAAAAATTTTAAATAATCAATCGTGACGATCGTTTGTGGTGGGGGAACATTACGAACGCTAAAGGTGCATTGGACACTGAAAGAATTAAACCTGACTTACAAAACTGAGCCTATTCGATCTCGATCGGGTCGAACTCAAACGTCAGAGTATACCGCGCTGCATCCTGGACAAAAAATCTCGTATTTATACCAAATTCCTAAATGATTGCTAGATATCCTCTTCCCCCTCCCCGAAGGATGTCTTTATTTTTAATGAGGGAGTCCTTATTCTTAGAGTTATATCTCTTCGCAATTAAGTTATCGGCAGTGAGGACTCCCTCATTAAAAATAGAATCATTGGA
>JASJDA010000286.1 GCA_030065755.1 Prochloraceae cyanobacterium
AAGTAATGCTTATGTTAATTGGGAGGTTTTAGAACATTAATACTACTATTTATTGGACTTGGGAGTCAAGTTTTTAGCTGGCGCGCCGCTACGCGGATCCCTTCGGGATCGCCAGCTAAAAAACGTTTCCATCTACTGAAGATGCCAATAAACAGCAGTTAAATGTAAGTCTGGGCATATTGGTAACGGCATCGATCGCCATTCTTGTCTCTGTAATCTTGAGTATGAGTTAAACTAAATAACTCCTCATCCTTCATTGACAAATATAAGCCAAACTGAATTGACGAATCAGTGTTTTAGCGCTGAGCTATTGCCGACTCTAAGCTTAATATCTGTAATAATCGCTCGAAATCGAAGTATTTTTCCATTAATTGTTGAATGCAATTAACTTTAATTAATTCTTGGATGCGCACCTGACCGAAGGCGCGATCTACAATTTCTACAGTAGTTAGGGTATCAAAATCTACAGATAATACAGGCACTTCTAAATCTTCAGCGCGACTGAGAATAAAAGGTTGAGGCGGTACATTACCTGTAAGAATTAGGCATTGAGTAGAAGTTTCGAGTGCAGCCATTTGCAATTCAGCGCGATCGCCTCCAGTAACTACAGCCATATTTGTTCTTTGACGGAAATACTCTAAAGCTGAGTTCACATTCATCGCACCAATGCTGAGACTTTCTACCATCAAGTCCAAGCGATCGTGACGACAAAGAACTTTGGCGTCCAATTGCTTGGCTATTTCCCGCACGCTCACGCTGCGCAGTAAATTATTTTTAGGTATTGCACCAATAACAGCAATACCCTGACTTTCTAGATATGGCTCGATCGTATTTTTAACCGATTCTAATTCTTCAAAAGGTATGTCATTAATTACTACACCCAAACAGCGATCGCCTAAATACTGTTTGGCAGCTAAAAGACTGTCTATCAGCGTTAAAGAATTATATCGGACTACTAATAAAATATGAGCGTCAACAAGTCCAGCAATTTGTCCCGCAGACAGAGCGAATAGACTTCCTTCCCAGATAGTAGCAGGGCCTTCCAGTATAACTAAATCGGCATTTGCCTGTTGGATATTTTGCTGCAAAAGCCGAGGATAATCAGTGGTATCTTGCCCGCAGAGACGTTGGAGAATCGTTTGACTGTTGAGATACAATAAGGGCAAATTAACCCTATCTTTTGATAAATTGAGAGCTGAAGCAATAAATCGCACGTCTTCTTCCACCATTTCAGCGGAATTATTACTCGTAGAAATTCCTAAAGGTTTGCCATAAGCTATGGCAAGTCCCTTGGCTTGTAAATAAGGGATAATTCCTAGGATAGTAGCTGACTTGCCACTGTAAGCTTCTATTGACCCAATTAGCAAATATTTGGCATTTGCCACAGCTTTACTCCTTAGTTGCTTTTTTCAGGCTTTCTCTTTATCGCTCAATCAAAGCGCAGCAGCTTGCGATAAAACAATCGAGGAAAATCAATTGAACGAGAGCGCTTAAACTTAACCATAACCTCAATTAAGTATTCTACGAACTCAGAATTTGATAAAGTAACCTCGTAGCTTAAATCTGCCTGTCCGTCAAATTGTAATCGACAACGAGTCAATTCCATAGGCAGCCTAGAAACAAACCAAGAAGCAACGAAGGGAATACCTTCTTTGCCTTCAATTTGGCGCTCTCCCTCCAAAGATCCTGATTTATAAAGGCTTATAGCATAGGGCAGCGTCTTATGTTTATTTCTAGGATAATAGGGCATATAGACGACTACGTCAGAGTTTTTAGCAGGTTGGAGCTTGTCGATCGCAGGCATGGGCATAGTTATTTAAATTTGCTGTGGTAATTTGGCAAAAATTAAGTTAATGGCAATAGCTGCCTATACTGAATTTTTAAAGGTATACTGGGGATTACATAAATAGAATTCCCTTAAATTGCTTTTCAATAACAGATATTTCTGTTGTGAATGTTTCCGAGGTTAATTTTGCCACAACTAAAGAGAGTGTGCCTGAAACGGGTAACATCTTGAGTATCGCCCCGATGATGGAGCGTACCGATCGCCATTTTCGCTATTTTATGCGTCAAATAACTCGTCGTACTCTTCTCTATACAGAGATGATTGCTACTGCTGCTATTATTCACGGCGATCGCTCTAAACTATTAGACTTTTCTCCCCAAGAAAAACCCCTCGCCATACAATTAGGGGGAGACAATGCTCGAGATTTGGCAGAGTGCGCCAAAATTGCCGAAGATTGGGGATACGATGAGGTGAATCTCAATGTAGGTTGTCCTAGCTCTAGGGTTCAAAATGGTAACTTCGGGGCTTGTTTGATGGCACAACCCGAAAAAGTGGCAACAGCAATAGAAGCGATGCAAAAAGCAGTTAATATACCCGTGACGGTCAAACATCGCATTGGTATTGACGATCGCGATCGCTACGAGGATATGAAGCATTTTGTCCGTATTGTTGCTAATGCGGGTTGTCGGCGCTTTACCGTCCACGCGCGCAAAGCTTGGCTAGCTGGTTTGAGTCCTAAAGAAAATCGCAATGTTCCTCCCCTGCGTTACGGAGACGTGTATCGTCTCAAACAGGAGTTTTCCCACCTATTTATTGAAATTAACGGTGGCATTACTACACTAGAACAAGTTCGATCGCAACTTCAATTTGTCGATGCTGTGATGATCGGACGCGCTGCATATGACAATCCCTATTTATTCTCTACTGTCGATCGCGACTTTTATGGCGAGGAAATTACTCCTCCAACCCGTCACCAAGTTGTGAAAGCAATGCTTCCCTATATCGATCGTTGGATCTCAAAAGGAGATAAATTAAACGCTATTAGCAGACATATGCTTCAATTGTTTGCCGGACGTCCTGGGACTAAGGCTTGGAAGCGATATATTAGCGAAAACGCTCACTTCCCCAATGCTAATTCTCAGGTCATTTCTACAGCTTTAGGTCGAGTCCCTCAATAGGTTTTTGCTACTTAATTATCCTCAGCGCTTTCGGCGATCGCTTGACTGTAAAACGATCGAAAACTTAAGAAGTGGGTCGAGTAAAAACAAAACAAGCGCGAGGCAGACACTCGGAGAGTATATTAATAAATTGAAAAGACAAAAGGATAGAGCGTGCCAATTATTTGGCTTTAAAGGGAAAAAACTCTTGGCTTTCACCTGCTAATTGTCTTGTAATTCTACTCGCTCAGTTTTGGTAATTTTTATGACCGCTATAACAACTAAAGCGACAACACCAGGATTAGCCTCTCGCGCGATCGATCGCCTACTCTCCATCAAACCTCTGGCAAATTGGATCAAACAACAAGCCCGCAATATGATGATTAGAAGGGCAGAAAAAATTGGAGTGCCTTGGCGACAAAACGTGCAGACATTGCGCTCCCAAGACTGGGAAAGCGAACTAAAAAAAGTAGAAAATAAGCAATTAACCTATCCAGAATATTATTTAACCTCCTTTCACGCTTACGATCGAGGAAATTTAAGCTGGCAAGCAGCAATGGAAGTAGAATCTGCCGCTTATGCCGTTCACGCTAAAATTTGGCCGGAAGCTGGAGCCAAAGGAGATCCTAAATTAAGACAAACTTATCACGACGTACTCGCCGAGCAAATCTCCATTCAGCCAGAAAATATTTTAGATTTGGGTTGCAGTGTAGGGATGAGTACTTTTGCTCTACAAAATCTTTATCCCCAGGCAAAAATGACTGGAGTAGATTTGTCACCATACTTTTTAGCAGTGGCACAATATAATTCCAGACAGCGCAATACCGATATAAATTGGGTACACGCTGCTGCTGAATCTACTGGTTTGCCAGATGCTTCCTTCGATTTAGTTTCAGCTTGTTTAATGTTCCACGAATTGCCTCAGTTGCCAAGTAAAGAAATATTCGCCGAGGCTCGTCGCTTACTGCGTCCTGGCGGTTATTTTACTATTATGGACATGAATCCTAAATCAGAGGCTTTTAAAAAAATTAAACCAATATTTTTTACCTTGCTCAAGAGTACAGAACCTTACTTGAATGAGTATTTAACTCTGGATGTAGAGCAATCCTTAATCGAAGCAGGTTTTGAGCAGCCTATAGTTATCCCTAACAGTCCTCGTCATCGGACAGTAATTGCTAAAGCACTCGGATAAATTGCCTTGTCGGAGTATTATAGCTGAGGTAATTTGATTTAAAGAGATCGCGCCTTTGCTCAATAGCTCAGAAAAGTTATTTAAGATCGAAGGAGCGATCGCCCTTACCTATCTGCAAGAAAGCTAGAGCACAAAATCTGTTCTCACAAGCTAATTGTTAAGATAGACACTCATTAAGCAAAAATATATGTCTGGCAAAATTTGGCTAAAAAGCAAGTTGGGTTTTGGACTGCTGGCAGTTGCACTAGTTACATTTTTTAGTGCTTGTGGAGCCCAACAAAGTCCCTCTACAACTGAAAACGCAAAAACAGATACTAGCCTACTAGATAAGGTTAAACAACGGGGTAAATTAATTTGCGGAGTCAGTGGTAAATTGCCAGGATTCAGTTTTGTCAAAGAAGATGGCTCCTATTCTGGCATGGATGCGGATTTTTGTCGTGCAGTTGCGGCGGCTTTATTTGACGATCCTGACAAAGTAGAATTTCGCAATCTTAGTTCCCAACAACGTTTTACTGCCGTACAAACAGGAACAGTAGACTTGCTGGCTCGCAATACCACAAAAACAATGAGTCGGGATACGGCAGTAAGATTGGAGTTTGCACCAATTATTTTCTACGACGGTCAAGGCATGATGGTTCCAGCTAATAGCGGGGTTAAATCTTTAAAAGACCTTCAAAAGAAAACTATCTGCGTCAAAGCAGGAACCACAACAGAACTCAACCTAGCAGATCGAATGAGTAAGTTGGGGATCGAGTATACTCCTGTGGTTATTGACGATGAGGATGCTCTATATGCTTCTTACGCACAAGGTCGTTGCGAAGGAATCACAAGCGATCGCTCCCAACTTATCGCTCGTCGATCGGTACTAGCCAATCCCGACGAACACGAAATTCTTTCTGAAGTCATGTCTAAAGAACCACTAGCACCAGCAGTTATAAATGGCGACCCTAAATGGTCAGATGCTATCAGGTGGATTACTTATGCCCTAATTCAAGCAGAAGAATTTGGCATAACTAAAAATAATCTCAATACCTTTAACAACACCTCTGATTCCACTATCAAACGCTTTTTAGGCGCTGAGGGAACCCTAGGTTCTGATGCAGGGCTACCTAATGATTTTGCTGTTCGCATCATCAAGCACGTCGGGAATTACGGCGAAATCTACCAAAGTAATATTGGAGAGGAATTTAATGTAGACCGAGGACTTAACGAACTCTGGACGAAAGGCGGACTGATGTACTCTCCTCCATTCCGATAAAATATAAGGCACGAGGAGATGGAGAAAAAAATTCCTTTTTGGCGAAACGATCGCGTTCGACGCATAGGGCTCCAAGGTTTAGTAATTCTATTGGTAGCTGGAGTCCTATTCTTACTGGGAAATAATTTAGTCAGCAACCTGCAACAAAAGGGTCTAAGTTTTGGCTTTGACTTTCTTAAGAGTACGGCTTCCTTTGATATAGGAGACAGAATAATAGAATACAGTCGCAGCGATCCCTATATCAAAGCAGTTTGGGTAGGGTTGCTCAATTCCCTGAGAATAATGTCGATCGGCATAGTCTTAGCAACCATTCTCGGCATTACTGTAGGCATTGGCAAGTTATCAGATAATTGGCTGGTACGTCAGATAGCTACTGTTTACGTGGAAATTATACGTAACACCCCTCTACTGCTGCAGCTATTTTTCTGGTACTATACTGTTTTTTTACAACTACCTAGAATAGATAACCCTATAGTAATACTGGGAAATATATATTTGAGCAATAAAGGGATGAATATTCCCTTGCCTGCCGGAACGACGCAAACTTGGTTGTCCCTAGGTTTTATAGCGTTGAGCGTTATTTTAGCAATTATTATTTGGGGCAGAATCAATGAAGCGATCGAACGACAACTACCCAGAGCCAAGATACTGCAAATATTGTTAGTAGGGATAGCGATCGCCAATATTTTAGCCGTTGTCTGGGGTTTGGATTGGAGAGTGCCGCAATTTTTACAAGAGGAAAATCTTATCGAAGGAGGAGCCAACCTGTCTACAGAATACGCTACTCTGCTGATTGGATTAGTCGTGTATACTGCTGCTTTTATTGCTGAAGTCGTGCGTGCGGGAATACAATCGGTAAACATTGGACAGCGAGAAGCAGCCAATGCATTAGGACTTTCGCCAAGTTTGACCATGCGCTTGGTTATTTTTCCCCAAGCATTGCGGTTAATGATTCCTCCACTAACAAGCGAATATCTCAACTTAGCAAAAAATTCAAGTTTGGCGATCGCGATCGGCTATTACGATGTCTATGCCGTTTCTTTTACCATCTCTAACCAAACTGGGCGCTCTGTGGAAATGTTATTAGTGGTAATGGGGACTTATTTGATTATCAGCCTGACTATTTCTCTGATAATGAATAGTTTGAACCAGCGATTTAAATTGAAAGAAAGATAAATATATATTTTAGTTGAATTAGGATTGGCTCTGTTTGGGGCGAATTAATATAGGAATAGAGGTTAAGAATTTTTGAAAAAGTTTTGCCGCTTATTTGGCGCGACTTGAAAAAGGTCGAGCATATTGAGTTATCGTAGTAGTCAAAGCGCGTACAAACCTGGGAACAGGCGATCATGAAGAAATTTCTTCTATTTAGTTTATTGTTTGTAGTAGGGATTTGGTTTGCCCTATCTAACTTCAAAGGATTGGCAGCTCAAGGGGAATTTGACTCGATTATACTCGATTTTCGCGAGGATATCCCCACTACAGAGATTAGTCAACAGATTGAAGCGATCGCTCGAGAATACGATCGCACAGCCAACCTCAACAGTATCTTTTCTGTTGGAGACAATATCTATACTCTCAAAGGAGACAAAGATTTACTAAATGCGCTGAGGAAATCTTCTCTCAGCCAAGATACAGAATACATAGAACCCAATTACATTTACGAAGCGTTAGAAACCGCTAACGACCCTCGATATAACGAGCAGTGGAATCTGCAAAAAATCAACATAGAAAAAGCTTGGGACGAAACTAAAGGCGACGGTATAACTGTTGCAGTAATTGACACCGGCGTATCTAGAGTTCCAGATTTAAAACAAACCAACTTTGTTAAAGGCTACGACTTTGTTAACAACAAAGAAAATGCCTCAGACGATAACGGTCACGGGACTCACGTTGCTGGAACTATAGCCCAGTCTACCAACAACGGCTACGGGGTAGCTGGAGTGGCTTACAAAGCCAAAATCATGCCTTTAAAAGTTTTGAGTAGAAGTGGCGGTGGAACAGTAGCAGATATCGCCGAAGCAATTCGCTTTGCTGCTGATAACGGCGCTGACGTAATCAATATGAGTTTAGGTGGTGGTGGCGAAAGTAAGTTAATGAAAGAAGCCATTGACTATGCTTTCTCTAAAAACGTTGCCATCATTGCAGCAGCAGGAAACTCGAATGCAAATTCTTCCTCATATCCAGCCCGCTATCCCAAAGTTCTCAGCGTTTCTGCCCTCAATTCTACAGGAAGCAAAGCCTCCTATTCTAACTACGGTGCAGGAGTAGATATTTCCGCACCAGGGGGCGATCGTGAAGGGGGTAAAATTTTGCAAGAAACAATTAGCCCTCGCACTGGCGAACCAATATTTGTGGGTTTAGTAGGAACTAGTATGGCATCTCCTCACGTAGCTGGAGTTGCTGCTTTAGTTAAAGCTTCTGGAGTTTCCAACCCAGAACAAGTATACAGCGTCCTCAAACAGTCCTCCCTCAAGGTCGAAAAAGATCCTCTCAATTATTACGGTGCAGGTCAACTAGATGCCTCGGCTGCTGTCCAACAAGCCGAGAAAGGAAAAATTACCTTCCGCGACTTCTTCCGTTGGCTCAGAGATAACGGTTATCTCAATCCTGGCTTCTGGTTTGATGGCGGCGCAGTGGCTCTCATACCCAAGATTATCATGGTAGTAGTGGGTTATCTTCTAGCTTGGTTTTTACGTAACTACTTGCCTTGGACTTGGGCTTTAAACGGTGGAATAATTATGGGCAGTTCAGGATTATTCTTCCTGCAAGGTTTCTACATTTTTGACCTTCCTCAATGGCCTTTCCGCGTTATGGGTAGTTCAATTCCCGAACTGGGTAACGCCATTCAGGGTAGTATCCAGTTGAATCCCATTTTTGCCAGCGTCTTGATTCCTTTCGGTTTAGTAGCATTACTGTTAGCTAACCCACAAGGCAAATGGTTCGCTATTGGTACCTCTATAGGGTTTGCTTCTTGTCTGGGAGTCAGTGCAGTAGTTTCTCCAGCCCTTTGGGGATTAGGTACGGGAATAGCTGCACAATCTTTCCTAGCCATTAATGCCCTACTTTGCTTCGGCTTAGCCTATTTAGCAAGTAAAGGAGAAAAACAACTCGCATGAGTATAACTGTGACTGGCAAAGTCGAACAGTCGGAAATTGGCATAGATACTTGGGCTTTGGTAACTGAAGAGGGAGAAACCTACGAACTTATGGATCCTCCCGAACAGTTATGTCAATCTCGCACCAAAGTTAAAGTTGAAGGTCAAGTTAGAGATGACGTGATGACTATTGCCGCGATCGGCCCAGTACTACAAATTAATTCTTTTGAAGTGCTTGAAAATTAGTTAAATTGTCAAGATAAGTAGTAGTATTAGTAAGGATAGGCTCAATGCCTATCCTTATTTGGTTAATTCTAAACAAGTAAAGATAAATTATATCTGTTTCTTATATTATGCTTGCAGTGTTTTATTGCTGGCACAATTCGTGCTGTTTTGTAACCGATTTTTGGGCGTTTTTGAACCATGCCGAAAAAGAAAGATAAAGACAAGTCGATAGCTTTGGGATAGATGGGACAATTAAAAGGTATTATATTCTTAATATCTTGAATCAGGTATCGCTATAAACGCAGTGTGCTAACTATTATCACTTATGCTCTCAACAAATTACGAATTCCTTATTAGAGGAATAGCCAGCGGTTTAGGCTCATCCGATTTAGTTATGCTTAAAAACTAGCGAGCGCCAGATAAGTAGTCGGACAAAATAAAAAAAAAAGCTGGAGAGAGGAAGCAGTTCTCTCTCCCCACCTTACTAACTAAACGGTTTAGTTAGTAAGGTGGGGGTGGAATGTCGATACGCACGGCGGAGACATTCCCGCAACTACTATTGATTCGAGCGCGGCGAGCGCCAGATAGATAAGCTGATGCGCATTTAATTTTGGGGCCGAACCCCTTGCTGCAAGGCTTCTGAGCTTCAAAAATCCCAATTAAAATGTACATCAGCTTAAAACCACAAAAAATGCTCGAAAGTCTTTCAATGCTTGATTTATAGGACTTTTTTTTGTATTCTGAAGGATATGTAGAAAAAACTAGAAGTTATACAAAAAGATTAGCATCAAAAATTGTGACCGAAGTTATTGAAAGTGACATTAAGAATGTAGCCGAAAGAAATGGTTTGAGCGAAACTGAAGTAGAAACTATATTAAAAGAACAATTCTCAGATTTAAAACTTAACAAACCAATCGGATTAAAAAAGTTAGGTATAGATGAAATAGCTTGGGTCCAATGATTCTATTTTTATAGAGGGAACCCTTCAATAGCGATAAGTTGATTGCGAAGTGACATAATTATAAGTAAAAGGGTTCCCTCTATAAAAATAAATACATCTTTCGGGGTTAAAGGACATAAAA
>JASJDA010000287.1 GCA_030065755.1 Prochloraceae cyanobacterium
AAAGATTTGGGATTTGTACCCAACATATTGCCACCGATGAGTTTGGACTGCTTTTTATTAGCTAAGTAGTCCAAAACTCCTCTGAAATAAGTGCCTTTAACGATTTTCCCGATCATCTGTTTGCTTCCTTGCGGGTTTCTTCGATTCCGATCGCCTTCTCAATTCTCGAGCGCTGCATGAGCGGTTATTGAGCAATTACATTCTCAACGGGAATTGGTAATAATCTAGCTTTTATGATTTCTAGATTATTACCTGCATTTTGTGCTGAGTTGAAAATTTTAGTTCTGAGGTAATTGCTTACGCTAGATTCTCCTGCCTTCCGCGGTTAAAAATTCTTTTTCGGAGGGCAGTTACTTTTATTCGTAGCAGTTTCTTTCTATTCATTGACTATAGACTCAATGGGGAAAAAGTTGAGAACAATTCCACTGACAATTGACCGAGATTGACTAATAAATCCTAGCTTTATTTACATAGCTAGCTTACCAAAAAACATCGGAAAAAGCAAAAGAGCTGAGAGGATTTAGAAGCAGTTTAGAAGCAATTAATAAGCAATTAATAAGCAGCACTCTTTCCGAACAGATGGAAGGAAATGCCGTAAAATATGCAGTTAAAATCAATAAGCAAATAGAAGCAATCAATAAGCAAATAGAAGCAATTAACAAGCAAATAGAAGCAATTAACAAGCAAATAGAGACACTTAATAAGTAACTAGAAGTAATTAATAAGTATCCAGATTAATATTTTTTTTAAAAAACTCACAATAGTTATCTCAATAATGAGAAACTAAATCTCAGAATTATTTTTGTAATTTACAAGTAATACAAAACAAATAAAACTCAAAATTTTTTGAGTTGGCAGGTTGCTCTCATAAAATCTCAATCTCAAACAGCGATCCCCAGTCGACTGAAAAGATTATTAGGCCACAAATTAACTATATGGGCATAAATGGCCGTAGTTCTGGGATCGCAATGTCCTAAAGCTTCCTGAATCTCTTTTTGGGTCCGACCTAACCTCGTTAACAAATAGCCTACAGTATGGCGCAGCCCATGAGTTGAAAGTAACAATCTTATCAGCTCCAGAGCAAATCGCTGCAGCCAGAACATTTCGAGGGTCTGGATCTGGGAGTTCTTGAGTTGGGATTAGCGACTCTAATCCATTCGTCATGAATCTCATCCGTCCATCGCGCCCAAAATACGAAACAAACGAAACAAAGATCGCGATCGTGTCCAATAAAAAATATAAAACGTATCGTTGTAAAAATGCGCTTTTAAGTGTTTAATAATTCAAGTTTTATTAAGCGATCCCGACAAAAAAATATAAAACAATTAAACCGCGATCGCTATCTTAGTAAAAGGATTGTTTTGCCACAGAGATACGATATGAGCATAAATAGCGGTAGTACGAGGGTCAGCGTGTCCTACTGCTTCAATTATTTGCCTTAAAGGACATCCCAAAAGTTGAAGCATATAAGCCGCCGAGTGCGGGGGCCCATGTGTAGTAAGGGTTCGGTTCTCACAATGCTTAAGGGAAGCAGCTTCTAAATAAGCATTGACTATCCTTTGCATACTATTTCTGGTTAAACGGTTCGATGATTTATGTACCACGTTGGGAGAAAAGCTAATAAACATAGCAGATGAAGGTTTGAGAGTTTCCCCTGTCAATTTTCTAGCTTCAATATAACTCGCCTCGCAAGTTGGCAACATCCGATTTAAGGGGGATAACTCTAACACTGCCTTTACCACGAACTCTTATACCGACTTGGTTTCCACGTTTAATCACGTCACCAACATTCAAGCGGTATAACTCAATCTGCCTACAGCCTTGTACCAACATGAGAACCACTAACAAGCGATCGCGTAAATCCTTCAAAGTCAATCCAGTTGGCAGAGAGTTAACGAGTTTCTGAGCTTCTTCTAATTCTAAGTAGTTGTTAGCTGCTGCTGGGTCGCGTCGTTCAGATGGTGGTTTAACTCTTAGAGCTGGATTTATTGGCATAAAGGCACGAAGAACAGCTATTTCAAATATACGTCTGATAACTGATAATTTTAACCCGATTGTAGCGACTTTTAAACCCTTATCGACTAAATAACCACGATATTCCTTTATATGGTCTTCGGTAAGCTGGATAATATCGAGTTGGCGGCGGGAGCCTTCGGCGCTGCGAAGCTGTTCGCACCATTGAACAAAAAGCTTGAACTGCTGACGGTAAGTTTTAACTGTGTCAGGGCTGGCATTACCGTTAGCTATTTCTTCAAAGAGTATTTGACTAAAAGGACGGGGAAAAGCTAGATCGTTTTGGGTGTGCGCGATCCCGCAGGGATCCGCGTAGCGCCGCGCCACATGGGTCATTTAGATTAACTCATGATAATTATCCTTATCCCTCCTTCTCTTAACCTCGATATCTTCTGCAATAGAGCCCGCGCCGAATAGCTGCTCCGCAAGTGCGGTTTTAAAGTAGCTACTATTACCTTGAAACTAACCGTCATTCTGTTGAGTCACTTAACTTGTCACGAATGTTCTAGATTAATCTAAAAATAATTAAGTATTTTCAACAGAAACAAATAAAAATAGTTAATTTAAAATTCAGTTAAAACAAAATATTATTTTCATCAACGAAACAAATAAAAACATTTCACGGAAAAATAAATGAAGGTTATTTCAAAATTAATCGTATGCCTTATTCTGGTTGTAGGAATATCTTTTGGTTTACTTTCTGATTCGGCTTCAGCAGCTTTATTTACTAAAAGCTGCCGAGATACTAATCTTAATGGTGCTACTTTATCTTCTAGTTGTAAAGATAGAAGTGGTAATTATAAATCCACTTCCATAGGATTAAATCCATTTATTGGAAATAGTGATGGTGTTCTTCAATGGGGAAGTCAAAACTTTTCTAATACCTGCGAAGGAATTAGATTAGAAGGTGCTGGGGCTCTATTTGCTAATTGTAAAAGAAGAAACGGAAGCTCTAATAACACTAGTATTAACCTAGACGATCGTATTTCAAATAACAATGGTAATTTGACATTCGATCGATAATCTATAATTTACTTAGTATCTAAATATTTGCTCTTGAAACATAAAGACTAAGTAATGATTAGGATAAACTTCCCCTAAATAAAACAAAAAGATACCTCATGAGTTAATCAAAATGATATTTTTGACAATTCATGAGGTCATTATTATTTATAGTATTATTTTCTTTGATAGCTGTACATGGATTGATTTTTTCTAGTTCTTTACTTTCTTTATCTAGAGTATTATCTAAGTCATATCTTAGTTGTAAATTCATCCAAAAATCAGGTGTGGTTTTAAAGAATTTAGATAGTCTGAAAGCTGTACTAGTTGTTATTACTCTACGACCATTAATAATTTCATTTACTCTTTGATATGTTGTTAATATACCTTCTGCTAATTCTCTTTGATTCATACCTAGTGGCTCTAAAAAATCTTTGAGCAATACTTCACCTGGATGTGTAGGTTGTCTGTTTGTTGGTACTCTTATCATTCTTAATTTCCTATATTAAATCTAGTGATAGTCAACTATTTCTACATTTTCCGCACCACGTTCAATTATTTCTGTTCCAAGTTCCACCCAATAAAAACAGATACGATATCGATCGTTTATGCGAATACTATATTGACCTTCTCGATTTCCTTTTAGTGCTTCTAATCGATTAGCTGGCGGCACTAGTAAATCTTGTAGAACTAATGCTGAGTCTAAAATATCAAGTTTTCGTATAGCGACTTTCCAAATATCTTGTGGACAGGTAGATCGTGCGTCTTTAGTATCCTTTCCATTAAATATGTCCTCTGTTCCTTGATTCTTAAATGTTCTAATCACTTTGACTATATTATATCGATATCCGTTAATATAATATCAGGGATAATATGCTATATGCTAATAGTGCTTGATATGAATGAAACAACAATAGTAGATCTGGTGCGCAGGTCTGGAATTAGCTCTGATGTACTCGATCGCATTTACTCCACCTACAGCGACCTTACTTTTGCCGAGATCTTTTATTCAAGCGAACGAGCACTTAACCACCAATTTCCCAAAGACTATTTTATACTAAACAGTTTAGTTTAAATAAAAAAATGACCATTTTCATCACCTTGTACATTTCTTCATTTCTTTATTTACAGAAATCTGTATTTACGGAATACAATTATTTTTAAGTGGGGAAACCTTTTTGTTTTAAACTTTGTCAGGGAGCAAGAACTTATCGGTGATGAAGGTTTCCCCACTTAAAAATGAATTATTCGTTACTTCTCAAAATGTTTTTCCAATAGTTCTCGAAGCAGATCCGCCATTGCCACTCCCTCTGAAGCTGCTTTCATTTTGATTTTGCGATGTAGAGATTCTGGAATATCGAGAGTCAAGCGCTTCATCTTCACTGGCTCAGATGCATTAACGGTTCGATTTTCTACCCATTGCTCCACATCAACTTCTTGTCCTGCTGGCTTACCGCCAATTTTGACTTTTTTAGATGGCATTTGCTAACTCCAACAATTGAGCAACCATAGCTTTGATCTCAGAGACTGCAAGTTTATTCCCTTTAACTTCCATCACCGTCTTTCCGATTGCTGCACTTTCGGCAAAAACTACCCTTTGACTTTCTCTGGGCTTTCAAGACGGGAATCTTATAGCACGAAAGAGCTTCTACCACATCTCGACCGCTCGCCGTATTTACTACTTTACGATTAATTACAAATACTGCTTTAAGTTTTTCTTTAAATACAGAAGCTTCTCGAATTAAATTAACTGTTTCTTCGCTTGCCCAGACATCGTAAGGAGAAGGTTGAACTGGAATCACCACTAAGTCGGCAGCGATAATTCCAGAACGTACTAATTCGCTTGTACGTGGGGCACCATCGATAATTACATAGTCATAGTTTTCGGCGCTCGGCTCGATATCCCTATGAATAGTAGGACGATCGAGACCTAAAACCGAAAATGGGGGCTGCTGTTCTCTTGCCGCCGCCCAATCAAGAGAAGATCCTTGTGGATCTGAGTCGAGTAAAAGAACTCGGTCGCCAGAAGATGCCAAGCAATAAGCTATATGGACTGCTATTGTCGTTTTGCCTACACCGCCCAAGCGATTCTGGACGGAAATTATCATGATACTTATTTAAGATCAAACGTAATTACAGATTAAAGCAAAAAAAGAAATAAGACTAAACACATTTACAGAAATACGAAAATACGGAAATACGAAAACAATATTTACGAATCAAACATCGGAGCTACATGCTGTCATCCATTTGCCAAAAAGATTATGCCCTCGACCCTGGCACTTCAAAAGAAAATATCAAATCTACATCACCATTGCTAAAAATTAAATTTCGTACTAATCAAATTAGCATCGGACCCCGATGGTATAGCCACTAAATCCTCTGTTTGAGGGGATGAAGTAGAAGTTTCAACGGAACTACTTTCTACAGCTTTTTGCGGTTTAAGGCCGTCGGTTACTTTATTGTCAGCTTTAACCGAAAAACTTACCGAATCCTTACTTGATGGCACTTCTGCTCCATTTAAATCGGCATTTGAATTTATCGGTGCTTGTTGTGACAATCTTGGTGTATTTGACTGCCAATGCTGTAAATCAGCAATATTAAAAGCCTGCCGCAAATAATTAGAATGAGATGATAGGGATTCACAAGAATTTAAACAAGATAACCTTAACTCTTCGGCGCTATATTTTCCCGAATGTAGCTTAGCTAATGATAACAAGGTCTTCATTAGGGCGTCTTCAATCTGACGATTCGCTACACTCCTACCCAAAGATCTCAAATAATTAATTAGCTCAATAATATTTGTATCACTGGGACATGCTCTTAAGGTAAAAGAATAACTTTGACGCTGATTCTCACTCATTTTGAACCTATTTACCTAATTTCAATAGTTTACCTGGTCTAACCTAATTGCTGAAAATGCCTGATTCGCTTTGACAGATGCTTACCGTTGCTGAGTTTAGCTAGCTGTTTGACCTGCTACTTATTGTTGCTGAGCTGCAATTGCTGCGGAGGTTTTCTTTTGTGAGTCTTCTTTTTTTTCCTTTTTGAGTTTAGCTGCTTCTGCTTTTTGATATTCCCTCTCTGTGTGCAACAGTAACTCAAACATTCCGTATGCATCTACAAATCTTACATCTAAGGATTCTTCTTTAATATCCCGCTCTGTGATTTTTATTACCTTCCGTAACCTTTCTACTAACTCTTTATCGCTTATTAATTCAATACAACCGGAATATGCTGCCTCTTCATAGAGAGGATATTCTTTTTCTAAATCCCGACAAAAATAATGTACCCCTGACACCCCACTCTCACGATCGTGATAGGTTTGAGTTGTAATTCTCCGATAAGATTGACAATAATCTTCCAAAATTGGCAGCAATAATTTGACCGCTCCACCTGAAAATACTAAGCAATCTAAATTAGCTGGAAAGGCTTTTTTCAACCATTTCTTCACTTGTTCTCGATATGAGCTTACTGCTTTTGCTATTGATTTACTTAGATCATTGCTCTCTAATTCTCTTATACTTTCGTTTTTGGCCGTGGCCAGTGATTTTATAGCGAGGCTGTTACTCCAATCTGGAGTATCAGTCTTTCCTAAAGAATATTTTACCTGTCTTACACTTCCATTATTTACCCACTTACTGAGATTGTTTTTGGTTGTTACCTCTATTTTTGTCTGGGAATCGATTCTTGACGATGTTATCGCCTTATTTATAACATCTAATACTTTTTGGCGATCTAAACCCGAAGTCCTTATTAGCACATCATCGAGTAAACTAGTTAGTCCTATTTTTGGACTTTCTCCTTTCTCTATTTCACCATCTTCTAGATAAATGCCTGTTATATTCCTATGTCCGAACTGGGCTATCCCTACCCTCTTCTCCTCAAAAAATTGACCCGTTTTTTCTATTACTAGTGAGGTATATACCCCTGCACCTTCTGGCCTTACTACTACCGATGCTTTATTGGCTTTAATCTTGATTGTTTTTCGTCTAAATTTATATCCTGCCAAAATATTTATTAAAACTTCACTAAATCTTACTCGATCGGTGTATTCATCCCAAGGTAACAATACTCCCACCCAAGTTGGTATCGCTTTGTTTACTTCTACACCGTGCTTTTCTAAGACTAACCCTATTGCTGCTGCCACTTTATATAAGGCATTCTCGTATTTCAATTCGTATATTCTATCTTCGGCTCCCAAGGAATGAGCCATTTTCCCCACGACATAATACTCCGACTCGATTTTTAAATAAGCTTGCTTTCTTAAATCTTTATCTATCAACCATCCTTTGGTCTCAAAATAATCATTTAGCTGTTTTACTGTCACGATTTCTACTTCGGGGGACATCCTCAGATAATCGGTAATTACTTCCTTTGAACTTTTCCATAATCTATAAATTATTTTGGTCATCGACCCGCCACAATCTACAGTAATCGCTAATTTC
The DNA here is from genome assembly GCA_030065755.1 of Prochloraceae cyanobacterium. Classification (GTDB taxonomy): domain Bacteria; phylum Cyanobacteriota; class Cyanobacteriia; order Cyanobacteriales; family JASJDA01; genus JASJDA01. The sequence goes on from JASJDA010000287.1 coordinate 7,464, forward strand.
ATTATTTTTTTCTCACCTCCTCACCATTTTTCTGCCATCCATTCTACCGATTTCAAAATGGTTTTGACTGTCTCCTTACTCTCTCTTTTTTCAAGTATTTATACTTATTAATCTTTAGAAATAATTTCACAATTTTCTTTATACTCAAGCCTTATTTCTACCATCTCTCGCCAAACTTTTACAATGCTTCACTTTTTTTCCTTATTTCTTTTATTTCGTACTACTTTGTAAATCTTTGGCATTCTCTGCTCTTTTCTTGCAATAACTGGCTTAATTTTTGACGGCTATTTTATTTGACTATACTCTAGCAATATCTACTTAAAAATGTTATATTTTAACCGCCCTTTAACCAGCTATATTTAACCTATATAATGATACTCTATTCAACTTGATTCTCTAGTCCAAATTATTTCGCCGCTCATCGCTCCTGACCCGAAACTCCCCGATCTAACTACAGCTATAAAACATACTTGTAGTCTTCACCATTTAAAACTGATTACACACCTAAGGCAGATGTCTACCCATAAAACATGAAAAAAGAACCACAACGTAAAATGTTCTCCCTGATGCTCTCCAATGAAGAACGAGACGAAATCAAACGAAGAAGCGACGCACTGGGCATGAGTGCTAACGGATATATCCGTTTTATGGTCTTTCAAGAGCAAAAAGAAATATCCTCGACACGATCTCATCTGGCCAATGGAACTATTCCAGAAATTAACGTGAAAATTTATCGCTCTTTATGCGATATCGCCCATAGTCTCAGAGAAATTAGCCAGCGCCACCGTAACGCCCAACCCATAAATTTTACTCCTGTTCATGTCGATTCCCACTTACTAGAGGAAACCCTAAAACTAGTAAAAAAGATCGGACTACAATTAGCCTCTAATAAAAATTGATCGGTAATATTACTAAAGGAAGCAGTTTCAAACCCCTGCTCAAATACGTATTAGAAAAAGATTTAGCGCAGTTACTCTGCTCTAATATGCTTGGCGAAAACTATACAGAACTGGCCGCCGAGTTCAATCTATCATCTCGCTTAAGACCCACCGTAACTCGTCCCGTTTATCACATTTCTCTCTCCTTAGACCCTACTGAGAAGCTAAGCCCTCACGACTGGGAAGAAGTTGCCCTCAAATATAAGGAGCAAATGGGCTTTAAAAATTCCCAATTTGTAGCGGTATTGCACCGCGATCGCCCTCACGACCACCTTCACATCGTTACCAATAGAGTCGATCTAGACGGAAATATCGTAAATAGCTCATACGACTACTATCGCTCCCAGAAAGTCATCCGCGACCTGGAGCGAGAATTTTTAATTAGACAAATCCCATGCTCTTGGGAAGTCCCTCACCGCCAACAGACCCGACAAGAGATCGAAAAAATTAATCGAACCGGAAACAAAAGTGTCCGCCGACATCTACAGAAAACCATCGACCATCTCGTCGAAAATAATTCCCCCCTAACTCTCTCCCAACTCCTCAAACATTTAGAAGAGCGCGATATTGACCACCATGTTCATTATTCTCCTACTGGGGCTCTTCAAGGACTTAGCTACAGCCATAAAAGAATTAACTTCGCTGGAACTAGCTTAGGCGAGGCTTATACTTTTGGCGGGCTACAGAAACAATTGGGAATTGTCTGCGATCCCCAAATAGAGAGAGAAATTTATAATACCTGCACCATCTCCCCCAATACGGACTGCGCCACTATTGAATTATTAAACCAACTCCAGTTACAGCAACAGTTAGCTGAAGAAAGAGCAAGAATTGCTCGCGAAGAAGAGTTAATCAGATTTAGAGATGAACAATTTAGAAAAAAGCAAGAAATTGAACGCCAACGAATTAAACTAGAGAAAGAAAGAGAAAAACAAAGAATAGCCTCTCTAAACCAACAAATTAATGATTTAGCACCTATTTTTACCCCCTGTATCCAATACACCCACTTACAAGGTGTACCTATTAGTGAGGCGCCTGCTTTTAAAGCACTCAACCACATACATAAGACCATTTGGAATGAACCAGTAGATGATGGTCTGTGTGTTGAAACCAAAAACTATATAATCACTATCAAAGCCAACACTAAGAATGAGCCTATACTTAGCCTTAATGACCAATTAGAAATCGGCTTAAACTGTTATCAATTACGTGTTGAGAGAAAAGATAATTATGAAGACGTTTTATCGATTAATTATCGCGATTACGAAGAACTAGATACTAATAACATTTATGTCGTTGAGAACCAGTTAACAACCGACGACCAGCAACGCCTAAAATCACTGCAAAAAGCTGTCAACGATTATCAACA
>JASJDA010000288.1 GCA_030065755.1 Prochloraceae cyanobacterium
AACCTAGAAACTGTCAAAAAATACATTCAACAGCAAGACAGTTCTAGCTGCCAGTAATAAGCGGGCGGGGTGCCTCAATTCCCCTACGACCAAATTAAAAATTATGGTCGCAGTACCCGCAGATCGCAATTACGATGGAGTTCGCTTTAGCTTGGCGTAGGATTTATGATTTTTGAATAATGGGAAAGGTTATGGTATTAACAGAGCAACAAATACTGACACAACTCAAGCAAGTTTTTGAGCAAATGGGTCTGATTGTTGTGACACCTGAGGGACAGGTGCAGTTCATGACTCAACGAGGAGAACAACTGCTGAACCAGTATTTTTCCCCCTATGCCCCACACTCATTGCCAGAACCATTAGAATATTGGTTCAAGCATCAGATTTCGTTACTTACATCTAAGGGCAAAGTTCTATCCCCCTGTTTACCGTTACACATTGAGCAAGCAGGAAAGCAGTTGCTCGTTCGCCTTATTTCCGATCTAATTGGGGAGCAATATCTCCTGCTGTTGGAAGAACAAAAACTGCAATCCTTCTCAATTGCTTCTCTGGAATTACTAGGACTCACCACACGTGAGGCAGAGGTACTTTTTTGGGTTGCCAAGGATAAAAGCAATGCAGCAATTGCTAAAGTGCTAAATTGCAGTAAACGAACAGTGCAAAAACACTTGGAGCATATTTACAGCAAACTGCATGTACAAACCAGAACGGCTGCTGTGATGATTGCTCTGGACAGGTTGGGACTACTCAAAGGGCAGTTTGTTGCAATATCGTCATAATTTTATACGTGGATCGTCGTATTGTCCCAACAATCGATTTAGATGATTATTTAAGTAGCCAGATCGAAACTGATCTAAGTAACTGATTGGTGCAAAGTCCAATAATAAAAATAAGTTAGGTGCGAAATCGCAGCCAAAATAAGTGCTAGCTGCGAATCGCAATAGCAGTACAAAAAATAAGTCCTAATTCGGTTATGCCTTGTCGCATAAGGAGGGATTTTATTGTCTAATTCAAGTAAATTTATCAAACGTGATTCTGTCGCCAGCAATTTTGAAAACTTAGCTCAAAATGGGCGAACAGTGAGAATTAGCTGTAGTAATTACAAAGGAAAGGAAAAAAATGAAGAGTACTGTTGATCTTTTTGCAATGGATAAAGCCGAGCATTATAAACACGACCGTGATAACGGGCATGACAATGATGACGATATTAAAATCATAGCACCCGAGGCAATAATGGGAAACGAAGGTGAGTTCGTTCCCTTCGGAGAAAACATTATAGTTGTTGGAGACGATGATAATGGTGGGCTAGACCTTGATGATGATGAAAAGCTGTTTTACAAGTTAACTGGAATTCCGAAAGGAGTGTTTCTGCTTGATGGAGAAGGTAATGTACGTGAGGGTGGTAGCCTTATCAAGTTAACGCAGGCACAACTAGAAAACAGCAAGCTTTTCATTCCAGACCTGGCCCCACTTCCACCAGACCTGCCCGTACCCCCTGATTTACCTGAAGAACTGACTTTCAAACTCGGTGTAAAGGCATTAATAGTTGAAAAAGACAATGGTGAAACTGAAATCGAGGGGTGGGCTAAGACAAACATTGAAGTAACTTTTAAGCCCGTTCCAGGTGAAGAAAAGTCACTCTCTGACATTGATCCTTTAATGTACGACTTCACATACAATGTGCCTGAGATTACACCTGTCTTGGACATTATGCTGACGCAAGACCTGTCGGGCTCGTTCTTTAATGACCTGCCTCAACTCAAAGGTAACGGGGGTCAGTATGCTCAGCTTTACGACAATTTAGTAACGGATCGAGGTCTTGATGCCCAGTTTGGTATCGCTAGCTTTATTGATAAGCCCAAATCCCCATTCGGTCGTTCTGGAGACTTTGTCTACCGTACCGATCTAACCGTTACTGACAGCAAAACTGACCTGATTAATACGGTAAATAGTCTCTCCGCAAGGGGTGGTGCCGACTTTCCAGAAGCTCAGCTAGAAGCGTTACTGCAGATCGGCTTGCGGGCAGAGGGAGAAGTTGGCTATCGAGCTCAGTCCGGTGAACCTGACGATACGCAGCGATTTTTAGTGCTGTCCACCGATGCGTCGTTCCACAATGCTGGTGATTTTGCTAGTGCAGGTCCTAACAATGGGGATGAGGTACTTGACGGCACGCCCCCAGGAACCGGCGAGGATTATCCGACCATTGACCAGGTAAAATCGGCACTTGAAGCAGCTGATATTTTCCCAATCTTTTCCGTAACATCCGATCAGATTGCTACATATGAAAACCTCGTTACTCAACTGGGGTTTGGAGATGTCGTTGAGCTGGCTCCAGATAGCAACAACTTAGCTAATGCAGTTATCGGTGCCCTCCAAGAAATTCGAGTGGATGTCGATCCAGAAGTAGTTTCCAACACCACGGGCTTGAACGTGGTTCTAGACCCCGAATTCTTACCTGATGTTCTTTCAGGTACCTCGGAACCTCTTAAAGTTACAGCTTCCGCATCTGATGACTATCGCTCTGGCAAGATCGTGATTGAAGTAAATGGCGAACCATTTCAAACAATTGATGTTGACATTCCTGTACAAACGCTCGAGGGTACCGAGGGTCGGGATTTACTCACCGGTAGCAATGGTCCAGACAAAATATTGGCAGGTGCTCGTGCCGATATCATCAATGCTGGTGGCGGCGATGATCTAGTCGAGGCCGGACTCGGTAGTGACCAAGTTACCCTGGGTAAGGGAGCTGATATCTATGTGTTGGATGCAACGCTCGAGAATGCTCGATTCTTCCTGGGAAGCGATCTCATTACTGACTTTGCTTCAGAAGACAAGATTGAGTTGAGAGGTATTACTCAGGGCGCTCTAGATGTAGTCGTCTCTGGCTCAGATACTCTGATCTCAGCCAAACCAGACCTTGGCTTCATCCCTGAACCCCTAGTTACTTTAGCAAATTACACCGATCCAGTCATTTTTGTTTAAGTCTGAAACCTTAAACCAAACAACGTTAACGACCTCGCCGCTTTCAGCGGGGGCTTGTTAGAGTCCATAAGTTGAGATGGAGCAGACGATCCTTAAAAGCGATCGTCTGCTTCATCTCTCGATCGCCAACTTAGTTTCTCGCGCCACACGGTGCTTTGTTGCCAGGGTTAAATTTAGATCTTTCTAACTTCAGAAAAAATAAGCGAACCGCGAGTTATTTATTAACAACAAAATATCAACAAGAAAGTAGATGTTCGTGGGCCCAAAGTGCGGCTTGAGTTCGATCGCGCAATTGTAATTTGCTGAGAATTTGAGTAATATAATTTTTGACTGTACCTAAACTTAAATGAAGTTCGATCGCAATTTCACGATTATTTTTACCTCGACCTAGCAATTTTAAGATAGTCAATTCCCGATCGCCTAATAAGTGATGGTAGTCAGTTGCCTCTACAGGTGGAGACGAACCTAATTGAGCAAAGACTTTAGGAGCGATCGTCGGGCCTAGTTGAGAATATCCTTGGTATAAACTACGAATAGCTTGCCCCACTTCTATTGAAGAAGTACTCTTGAGAATATAGCCTAAAGCACCCCCTCTGAGAGATTCCCTCACGTATTCGTCTTCGTCAAAGGTTGTCAGCACCAGAATTCTAATCCAGGGAAAGCGCCGGTGAATTTCACGAGTTGCTTTTACTCCGTCGCAGACAGGCATCCGCACGTCCATGAGAATTATATCTGGCTGAAGTTCTTCTGTCAGGGCGATCGCTTCCATTCCGTCATTTGCCTCCCCTACTACTTGTAAATCTTCTTCTAGAGAAAGGAGAGAAGCTAAACCTTCTCTAAAAAGGGGTTGGTCGTCTGCAAGTAGAATCCTAATCATAAAAAATTTATTTAATAATTAAATTATCGAGGAATATTAACCTTAATTCGAGTACCTTCACCGATACTACTATCAATTTGAATCTGACCCCCCAATATTTGTATTCTTTCTTTCATTCCTCTCAATCCAAAACCAGAATTAGAATTCAAAATATCGAAACCTATACCGTCATCCACTACCTCTAGAAAAATTTCCGATCGCTTTGTTTGAGAGCGAATGGTAACATTATTAGCACCACTGTGTTTTTGTATGTTAGTTAGTGCTTCCTGGAGGATGCAATAAAGCTGATGGCTAGTTTGTAAGGGAAGTTGAGGTAAGTTTAGCTGACATTTAACTTCAAATAGTCGATTTTGTTGATATTTTTCTATCAGTGTCACTAAAGCTGAGTTGAGGTCAAAATTAGAATCTCGCATAGTAGCAACCGATCGACGCACTTCATTCAAAGATTGACTGGCAAGATTTTTAGCAGTGTCGAGAGCTTTTTTGGCTTTATCTGGGTCTCGATCGTGCAATCTCTGAGAAAGTTCTAAATGTACGTCGAGACTGGTGAGAGTATGTCCCAAACAATCGTGAATTTCCCTAGCAATGCGGGTTCTTTCTAAAGCAGTTGCTAGGCTTTCTACTTCTTTAGTCAAAGCAACAGCTTTCTGACGGCTTTTTTGTTCTGCAAGGAGAACAAAGCAAAGTAAGATAACAAAGATACTTATAGCTAGATAGGAAGCAGTATTACTAAAAATTATTCCGATTATGTTTCGCGGTGTATCAGATAAATAATTTATATAATCATCTATATTTGAGAGCCGTCGCTCAAGTATTTGAGGTATGCTCCAAACCCCGACTATTTGCCAAGCAACTCCCGCCGCGATCGCAGTAAAAATTACATCTTTACGACGAAGTAAAAAGCAGCTTTTTGCTAAGAAAAGATAAAGAAGTAGATCCAAATTCCAACCGGTCAGCATACGGGTAGGAATGAGACAGAGGATTTCCAGAAAAATAAAAGCTCGTCTTTGCCACAATGGACGTTCTATAGGAAAAAAGAAACTCAATAAAGCACAAAAACTCAAACAAACATATAGGACATAATATTCCCTAACTAACGTAAATGTAGTGCCGTGTAACTTCTGATTTAAGAACACTATCAAAACAGTAGCAAGCAAGAGCGCCCACTCTACATAACGCAGAGTCTTGCCAATAGAAGGTATAGTTTGGGAAATGGGATCGATCGAGCTTCGTGCCATGAGTTTTAAAGGTTTGTGTCAACTTTAAATACTAAAATATCCAGTCTCGATCGCAGCATGACTTTAGTCATCAATATTCATGACTTTTGGTTCTAGATTTAGACAGATCTTGTTTACTAATCTATTGGGTGTGATTTGCACAGCAAGTCGATTATTCGATTCAGCCAGCTCTTTGGTTACGAAGGAATTATGAATTTAGGATTAGAAACAAATACAACTGTTGCCCTTTCATTCCTAGAACAGCCAACAGGTTTATATGCTGTAGGAACGACCTCTTATTACTTTGTGGATCCAAAGCGAGAAGAAACCTACACGAAAAACCCCAACGATAACCGAGAGATAACGGCAAAAGTTTGGTATCCAAGTAAAGAAGTTCCAGGGGCTGTTACCGAGTCTTATATCGGCGAAAATTTGAGTAGGGCGATCGCTTCTCAGTTCAAAATACCCCCGCAAGATTTTGTAAATCTTACCGAAAATTTGGGTCTAAAGCCCCGTCCTTCTAGGACGGCTTTATATTTTTATGTTATAATTTTATCGTCAGTGCAAACGATAAAATGATTGTCTACGAGTCTAAACTAGAAGGAACCAAAAACCAGTACGAACAGCTAGACCAAGCTATTCGTACTGGTCGTTTTGTCCGTAACTCTATAATTCGTGCTTGGATGGACAATCAAGTTAAATCTAGAAACGATGCTTATAAGCACTGTGCTGTTTTAGCAAATAGCCCTCAATTTCCTTGGGCGGGACTATTAAACTCTCAAGCTAGACAAGCTCATGCCGAAAGAGCTTGGGCTGCTGTTGAGCGTTTTTATCGTAATTGCAAGGCTAAAATCAAAGGAAAAAAGCGGAGCGCCCGCTCCGAGGGAACCTCGGAGTTAGGACGCACCAAGCAGGGTTTTCCAAAATTTCAAAAGTATCAAGTCAGAGCCTCAGTAGAATATAAAGTTAGCGGTTGGAAACTATCTGAATGCAGGCGCTATTTAAATCTAACTGATGGTTTTAAAGCAGGTACTTTTAAGTTATGGGGGACTAGAAATCTTCACTATTATCAACTCAGACAAATTAAACGAGTCAGAATAGTCAGAAGACATGACGGATATTATGCACAGTTTTTAATAGACTATAAAAGAGAGGAGAAAAAAGAGCTAACGGGTAAACAAATTGGTTTAGATGTTGGTTTAAATCATTTCTACACTGATAATTTTGGTAATAAAATAGATAATCCTAGGTTTTTAAGAAAAGACGAGAAAAAAATCAAGAAACTTCAACGTCGTCTCTCAAAAACTGAGCCCAAAAGCAATAATCGCAAAAAAGCCAGAAATAAATTGGGTAGAGCATATCTCAAGGTTTCACGCAGGCGTAACGATTGGGTATGTAAGTTAGCCCAACGCGTCATACAATCTAACGATTTGGTAGCGATTGAAAACCTAAAAGTGCGTAATTTGATTAAAAACCATTGTCTAGCTAAATCAATATCAGACGCGGCATGGTATCGTTTTCGAGAATGGTTAGAGTATTTTAGTGGTGTTTATGGAGTTCCAGTCATAGCAGTTAATCCTAGTTATACCAGTCAAAACTGTTCAAACTGTGGTCACAAAGTAGTTAAGACTCTTAGCACCAGAACTCACAAGTGCCCCCATTGCAACTATGTTGCAGATCGCGACGAAAACGCAGCCATAAACATTCTAAAATCCGCTTTAAAAGAATTATCAACTACGGTGGGGCGCACCGAATGTGAAGTCTCCCGAGAGATTCCCCTCTGCTTGAATGTGGAAACGCAGGTAAGTAAGGGAACTCGAAGAAAGAGAAAATCTAGCCAGTGATGGTTAGAATCCCCACGCCTTCAGGCTGGGGAGAACGTCAATCAATCTATACCAACTAACAGCGTTGCTAACGCTCCAGTTGCCAAAGCAGAATCCGAGTATCCAGTCCTAATTTTTTCTCACGGTTTTGGCGATTTACCTGAACTTAACACCATTAAAGCCGAAGAATTAGCCTCTCAGGGTTATGTGGTCGTCGCCATTAACCACACTTACGACTCGACAGTTAATACGTTTCCCGACGGGCGAGTTATTCCCCAATCTTCTATATTTAACCAAGCTAAAAATCAGTCTGAACTTATAGAACTTCTCGATCGAAGTGTAAGTATCAGAGCTAAAGATGCTCAGTTTGTCTTAAATGAGCTAGAAAAAATTGATGCAGGAAACGATCCGAGAGGATTGTTTAAAGAAAAATTAAACTTAGATCGAGTGGGTATTTATGGATATTCTTTGGGTGGTGCTACTGCTGCCAAAGTTTTATCAATCGATCCTCGTTTCCAAGCAGGAATTAACTTAGATGGGGGTTTAATTGGTGATGTAGCTGAGGCTAAAGTTTCTCAACCTTTTATGTTTCTCAATAACGAGGTTTTTGGTAAGGGAAATAGCCCTAATGCAGAACTCAGAAAATTTAATCAAATACAACAATCTTTTGTGAATAACCTGCAAAATAAAGGTTATGAAGTTACAATTTTGGGAACAGATCATAGCAATTTTAACGATCTACCCTTTATATTTTCTCGATTGGTCAATTCTGGTATAGAACTAGGCAATTTAAACCAACTTTTAAATCCTAATAATAACGATTTTAAACCTATCGATCCCCAGCGAGGGGCGCAGATAATTAACGACTACACCACCGCTTTCTTCGACCAGCATCTTAAAAACCAAGAAAGTTCTTTGCTTGCTGATACTTCTTCTCCTTATCCAGAAGTTATTTTTCAATCTTATCCCAATCCTCCTGAATTGCAATTTGGAACAGTTAATGCAGATGTTCTGGAAATAGATTCTCCTGAAAAATTAGTTTTTGCTGGTAGTGGCAAAGATATAATTGATTCTTCTAACAGTGGGGAAAATAATCGCACTTATGCTGGTAGCGGAAATGATGAAATTGTTACTGGTAAATCCCAACGAGCTTTTGGCGAAATCGGAGATGATACTATAGATTCTTCAGCAGGTGTAGGCAGCAATCGTTCTTATGGGGGCGATGGCAACGACGAATTAATTGCTGGAAACAACGATCGCCTTTTTGGTGGCAATGGTAACGACACTCTCGATTCTAGTTTAGGCGGTAATAACCGTCTCTATGGAGGAGTCGGAAACGATCTCTTTTTCTTGGGTAATAGGGACAGGGCGATCGGTGCATTAGGTGACGATCGATTTTTTGTTGGCGTTAGTGGCGGCAATACTATCACTGGCGGTCGAGGTGCCGATCGATTTTGGGTGGTTGCCAGCGGATTACCACAAAATTCTAATACTATTACTGACTTAGAAGTAAGTGATGTAATTGGTATTGGTGGTGGCTATACGCGAGCCGATCTCAGTTTTAGGGAAGTTAACGGTAACGGCATTCTGACTGTTGTTGGTGTTGATGTTGCTACTTTTCGTGGCGTTACCCTAACGGAACTTCAAAATGCTAATTTTGCTTTTGCCTAACGGAACTTTACAAGGTTGTTTTTGTCGTTGCCGAGCCGTACGATCGAAATTGAATCCTTAATATCTAACTAATTCTGTTTAGCACTTATGAGCTATTCCACGGATAATTTAGTGTCTCAAAAACCCATATGCGTTACTGGAGCATCTGGTTTTATAGCTTCTCATATAGTTCGAGAATTACTATCGAGAGGATATCAAGTTCGCGGTACTGTACGTAATGCCGAAAATCAAGAAAAATACGCATATCTTTATAATCTCGAAGGAGCAAATTCAAACCTTGAATTAGTTTCTGCTAATCTGTTGGCTCCTGAAGGTTTCAAATCTGCTATAGAAGGTTGCGAATATGTAATTCATACAGCAAGTCCATATGCCCTCAATGTCAAAGATCCGCAAAAAGATTTAGTAGATCCCGCAGTTAATGGCACCCGAAACGTTTTAGAGGCGGCCATAAATTGTCAAACTGTTAAGCGTATTGTTTTAACCTCCTCAGTAGCTGCTATTACGGACGAACCCGATGAAAATGAAGTACTGACAGAAAAAAATTGGAATGAAAAATCGTCTCTGACACGCAATGCTTACTATTACTCTAAAACTATGGCAGAAAAAGAAGCTTGGCGTATAGTCGAAGAACAAAAGCCAAACTTCGATTTAGTTGTCATCAATCCATTTTTAGTTATCGGGCCGTCAATTATTCCTGGATTAAATACTTCTAATGAATTATTTGTCGATATTTTGAGCGGAAAATATCCAGGAATAATGAGTCTTACTTGGGGAATTGTTGACGTTAGAGATGTGGCTTTAGCTCACATTTTAGCAATGGAAAACCCAGAATCTAGCGGTCGATATCTTTGTGCTAATACTACCATTTCGATGAAAAAGTTTGTCGAGTTTCTGCGAAAAGAAGGATACGATAATTTTAAGCTGCCGAAATTAAGTATGGATTCTTCTATTGGCAATTTAATTGTTCTTTTGAGTTCCTATCTACAGCCCAAAGGAGTAGGCGATTATCTGAGAACTCATATAGGAAAAACTCCTAATTTTGATAATAATAAAATTCGGCGCGAACTGGGATTAGAATTTATACCCTTAGAAGACTCTATTCGGGAGACGATCGCCGACTTACAACGCTGGGGTCACGTGAAAACCAGCTAAAGCTTCAGTGAGATGGGGGAGTGTGGGGAGTAGG
>JASJDA010000039.1 GCA_030065755.1 Prochloraceae cyanobacterium
GAATTGTTTAATTTTAGCTCAACTTTAATCGCGTACATATTAGCCTTGGCTGATTCTTTAACTCGATATCTTAAAACTTGTCCACTATAGAGAACTATGAGTAATTATAGATAAGTTTTTGACCGCTTATAGTTGCTCTAGTCGCCAAACCATTTGTGACGTAAATCTTCGTAGGTGCCATCTTCGATCGCTCCTAGTATAGCAAAGTTAATTTTTTTTCTCAGAGGACTATCAAGAGGCATAGCAATGCCATAACTGTGTTCGTTAAACACCGAGCCAACAAGTTTGACTTTACCTTTTCCTTCAAAAGCAGCATAGTGCTGAAGTGCTGGTGCATCATAGACTACAGCATCTACTTCTTTGTTTTCCAGGGCTCGATACAGTTCTTCAGTGGTTTGATAAGCAAAAGAATTTATGCGTATTTCATTGAGATATTCCTGGGCTATACTTTTATCTACTATTGCTACCCGTACTTTTTGCAAGTCTTCAATACCACTAATACTATCTCGCAAACTTTCTAAAGTAAAAGCTGCGATCGTAGCTGTAAAGTAGGTAAAAATAAAATAGCCAATAAACATCCAAAACAAGCCAAATAATCTTCCTAGAGTTTTTTTAGGGGTTTTGTCACCGTAGCCAACTGTTGTCAAAGTTACCGCAGCCCACCAAAATGATTCCCATATACCTCGGAGATAATCTTTAGGAAAATCAGGGTTATTGTGGCGTTCGGTTAACCAAATTATATGAGCAGCAACTAATAAACTGATTATCAGAAAGCCTATTGCATAATAAAAGCCTCGCGACAACATTATAGACTTAAGTGTCTCCCAGATTTTGACACCTGTATCTGCAGAGACCATTATTTGCAATCCCGACTGAAAGTAAGGATGAGAGAAATCTAGTACTTTCGATCGCGATGACGTGATACTGATACCAGAAATCCCGATATTAACAGCCCCTCTTTCTACGTCATCTAGAAGTTTGGCGAGGGTATTAACACCAACAACTTGATAATTTACCTCTAATCGAGCGGCTATTTCTTTCCACAGATCGATACTAAATCCTGTGTATTGTCCATTTTTGTAGTAAACGAATGGCTCGAAAATTTTGGTAACGACTTTTAATGTTTGTGGAAGAGGAGTCTCAGTTGCCGCTATTTTCGCCTTATCAATTTCAGATTTAAGGTTAGGTTCTTTATTAAGTGCAGCAACAATTTTTGCTGCCTTTAGCCATTCATCAACTACTTTTCTATTGTTTCTTATCCATTCGGTAGCATGGCGTTTAATATCGTCAGGGCTATCTTCTCGCGCAAACATTTTTAGATTTTGTGCGGTAATATCTTTGAGAGGAATCTCTACCAACTCAAATAATCGCCTAATATCTGGATGTGCCTGCAAAAATTCTCTATTAGCAACAACTCGAATATCGTTAGGGGGAAATGGCATCTGACAGGGATCGTCAGGACAACCAGAAAGACCTCTAATTTTCGTTTCTTTTTCTAATACTTTGTCTTGTTCTGGAAGTGCTGGGAAGGGGACTTGCAGCCAAACTGTTTTTTCCCCAAGGGCTAATTTTTCAAATACCCAAGTTGGCTTCCAAATGTATGCTAGGATTGGCTGATAACTATTGTTTTTAAAATAATCGTGCATCCAAGCAAAATAGTTGCCCTGTATTTGTTCTACAGTATCTTGCAGTCCGTAAGCTTTAATTTGATATTCAATAATTTCGGCACAAGCCCAACCTCGCTCGCAGCCAATTAAATCTGCTTTTCCATTACCATTGCGATCGAACACCTCAGCAATTTTAGGATCTTTTAAGTCTGCTATATTTTTGATTCCTAATTTTGAGGCAGTTTCGAGATCGATCGCGTAGCCTTCGAGCGCTCCTCTTCTGACTTCAAAGCCTACCGCTTCGACTTTTTCTTTTATTGCTTTATCTTGCAAGAAAAAGTTCTGTAGGGGAAACCATCCATTGACCCAAAAGTCAGTTTTTCCTTTTGCTGCTGAGGTATAGAATTGTTCTGTAGTTTGGGTAATCGGTTCTGTTACTTGATACCCCAACTCAGCCATTAATTGCTTGTATATTTCTGCCTGAAACCAGCCAGAGTCCCAAGTACCTTTTGCCATTTTCACTACTTGCGATCTCGCTTCTGGGGAGGCGCTGCGCGATCGACTAGATTGACTGGTTGCCGGTAGTTGGGGAACTACCGCTACAAATAACACGATAGCGAGAATGCTTGTCAAACATAAACGAAGTGTCTTGATTCTCACAGTATTTTTGCCCGGGTTAACTAAATCCCTTCGCTCAATTCTATATTTAGTTTAGTCCTTGGCTTGTCGCGCTATTTTATTTTCTTTATTAAGGTTTAGGGACTGTTGTTTTCTTGTGTTTCCTCTTTTTTCAATTTGTCTGAGGTTCGTTTTTCTTGTTTTTTCCGTTCTGCTTCAAGAGCTTCTTCCAGGACGACTAAGACTTGACTCATCTTCTCTAGATTCGATCTATACAAATCTAAATCTTTTTCTAATTTTTCTGGGGATAAGTGTAAAGCCTCAGAAATTTTTTTCAGTACTTCTTGGCGCTTTTCTTGGTCTTTAACTAACTCCGGATCTGCTTGTTCTAGGAGAGTATACAAGCCGATAGCAAACAGACGGCTATACTTAAATTGAGGATTATTGGCAATTTGATTTATTGCTGATGCTAAATTATCCCCAGCATCAGTGGGTTGTGGAGAAGTCATCCAGGAAACAAAATCCTCACCGGATTTTTGTTTGGCTACTGCTAAAACGCCTTCTGCTTCTTGTCGGTATTTTTGTGGCTCGCCTCCGACTGACTGACACAGAGCAGAAAAAATAGAATCTTTATCTCTTTCTGGTTTATAACCTTGCATGAAGCGATCGAAAGAGGTAACAACACCCAAACAGAAAATGGGATCTACCTTAAAATCAACGTTAACCGAGAGTAAATGCATCTCTACCAATAGTTCTTCTACCACCCTTCGATAAATAGAGTTAATCGGTCGGGTGTGATGGGCGTAGAAATTTCTTTTAGTATCAGATACAGTGCGAACTTGTTCCACTACAGCAGACTTAAAATGAGGACTGTCTTCTATTGTCTCTCTTTATACTTTTTTTGCCAAGGAAAATATTTACATTTATTTTTAATACCCAGTCGATCGCAATCCACCAGAGGAAATGGGATGAGCGTTATTGTTTTTGGCAGTATTAATATGGATCTGACGATCGTGGTTCCCCGTTTGCCAAAGCTTGGAGAGACGATCGCTGGAGACAAATTTTTTAAAGCTGCTGGAGGTAAGGGAGCTAACCAAGCTGTAGCTGTTGCCAAATTAGGTTTTCCCGTTCATTTTGTCGGTCAAGTTGGAGGAGATGAGTTTGGCTCAATTTTGCTGGAGGAGTTAGTTGCAGCAGGTGTAGGTACTGAGGGGGTTAAGATCAATCCCGATATTCATTCGGGAATTGCTTCTATTATGGTTGACAACAGAGGCGATAACGCGATCGCTACTGCTGCTGGCGCTAATGGTTGCGTGGGTACCGAGGATGTCGAAAGATTTAGGTCTTTGTTGGGATTAGAAGCTAAAGTAGCCTTATTAGAGTTAGGTGTTCCTATAGAAACAGTTGTGGAAGCAGCAAGAGTTGCTCGCGAATGTGGGGTAACAGTAATTTTAGACCCAGCACCAGCTCCTCCTAGTTTACCGGAACAATTGTATCCTCTAATAGACATTATTACTCCCAATGAAATCGAAGCCAGTCAATTAGTAGGTTTTCCTGTTAGCGATACTGAAACTGCATCCCGTGCTGCTTCTGTGTTGTGCCAAAGGGGAGTTAATAATGCGATCGTTACTTTAGGAGATCGAGGTTGTGTATGTTCGAGTCGATCGGAGACTTTTATAGTCGAACCCATCGAAGTTCCTGTTGTCGATACTGTAGGAGCTGGAGATGGATTTAATGGAGCCTTAGCAGCAGCCTTAGCAAGTGGACAATCTTTGCGTACTGCCTTGGGGTGGGCAACAGTTGCAGGTGCCCTAACAGTTACTCGAAGAGGGGCTCAACCTGCTTTACCTAAATGGGAGAATTTTATTGACACCTTAACGCGGGGAAAATATCTTGGTAAATAATACCGTAAATGTTATAAATTATATATAACTTATAGGACAGAAAAACAAATAACTTTAATAATTGCTTTGTTATTTTTTTCGTAATCTTAAAGAATATCGTATTGGATTGAGAAGTAACTCTCCTAGCTAAAATTACTGTGCTAGAGTGAGCGTTAACTAAAATGGCTATCGCATAACACCAGAATAATGCAAAGTGAATTTATGAATATGACAAAACGCGGACTCGTTCTAGGGGCAACTGCAGTAGCTCTAACAACTGTAACAGTAACTGGAGCAGGAGTTCATCTATCTCAAGGCCAAGCTTTTTTTAGTGAAAGTCCAAAGGAGCTAGTAGATGAAGTTTGGCAAATTATCAATTATCAATATGTTGACGGCACTTTTAATCAGGTAGATTGGCGATCGAAACGCAACGAATTTCTCAATCGCTCTTATACCAACAAAGAAGAAGCTTATAAGGCAATTCGAGAAATGCTGGAGTTGCTTGGGGATCCTTACACCAGATTTATGGATCCAGAAGAATTCCGCAATATGCAAATAGATACTTCTGGCGAACTAACCGGAGTAGGGATCACAATAGCTAAAGATGAAAAAACCGATAGGCTAATTGTTATTGCTCCAATAGAAGAAACTCCAGCTTTTAAAGCGGGAATTATGGCTAAGGATATTATCCTTAAAATTGACGGCAAAAGTACAGAAGGGATGGACGTTAATGATGCTGTCAAGTTAATTAGAGGAAAACCAGGTACTCAAGTAAATCTGACAATTGGACGAGGAGCTCAACAACTCAATTTTCCTATTACTAGAGCCCGAATTCAGATTCATCCAGTTCGTGCTAGAACTGAAATGACTCCTGAAGGGAAAATTGGCTACATTCGCCTAACTCAATTCAGCGCCCAAGCACCCAAGGAAATGCGAGATGCAATTAGAAAACTAGAAAGGCAAGGGGTGGAAGGCTATGTTCTAGATCTGCGCTCGAACCCTGGAGGGTTACTCTACGCTAGCGTTGACATTGCTCGTATGTGGCTCAAAAAAGGCAAAATTGTTTCCACAGTCGATCGCAAGGGACTAGTAGATGCTAAGGAAGCAAATAATAGTGCTTTGACCAATAGACCACTGGTAGTACTGGTAGATGGTGGTTCGGCTAGTGCGAGTGAAATTCTCTCAGGTGCGCTACAAGATAACAATCGAGCTGTTTTAGTGGGAACTAAAACTTTTGGTAAGGGTTTGGTGCAGTCGGTAAGGAGTTTAGGAGATGGTTCGGGCTTAGCGGTGACTATTGCTAAATATTTAACACCTAGCGGCAGAGATATCAATAAGGAGGGAATTCCCCCAGATATTATCATGGAATTGACTGAAAAAGATCGCGATCGATTGCAAAGCGATCGTGCCTTAATTGGAACTTTAAAAGATCCTCAGTTCGCTAAAGCTGTTCAAATCTTAAGCGACAAAATTCAAGCACAAACACCAAACTCTGCGAATAATTAATGAGGCTGCGATCGAGAATAATCTTCGCCCAAACCCAATCTCTATAAGGGTTTGCACTTAAAAGCACGAATTAATCCTACTCGACGAGCGATCGCTTCTGATGAGGAGGCAAATGGCCCCCAATATTCGCGTGTTTCCACAAAAGTTGACTCGCTTTGCCAAGATAAAATTTCACAACGACCGTCTTTTTTCTTGACAATATACCATTTTTGTGTATTGCTCATGGTAGGTAGAAAAATTCAGCTCGATCTTATTTAATAGAATGACAGACTTAGATCCTGAGTTCAATAGTCAGGTACAAAGATTACACCAACTTACTGTATGTGCAAGATGGTTACTGGTGCTTTTTTGTTGGGTTAGCTTTGGTTCTTTCGGTATTTGGGGATTGCGACCAGAAATTTCTCTGTGGTTAGAAAATTTCACCTGGGCAGCAGTTAGGTACGGTCTGTATTTCAATCGACCAGCAACTTTTTGCGTGACTTTATGTATCGGTATAACAGTAGCTGTCTTAGTTTGGCAAAGTCGAAACATTATTCAAGGAATTTCCCCCAGGGAAAGATGGCGCTTAGAACAACAAGTAAAAAAAATTCTCGCTTCAGGACCTCGTCATCCGTTATGGAAGTGGGTCTGTAAATCTCAGTTAAGGTTTTGACTTCTCCCGCCTTTGAAAAGAGGAGATTCTAAACGGTTGTCCCTACGTCGAAGCATAAATAAAGGCAGGCTTAGATTGCCTGCCAAAAATAAATCTTTGAGTAAAGATTATTTCACGCTGGCTTTAGCTCCAGCTTCTTCGAGATCCTTCTTGATATTCTCTGCTTCTTCTTTAGGAATTGCTTCTTTAATAGGTTTAGGTGCAGATTCCACCACATCTTTGGCTTCTTTAAGACCCAAACCAGTAAGTTTGCGTACCACCTTGAGAATAGCAATTTTCTTGTCAGAAGGAACTTCTTCGAGTACCACGTCGAATTCGGTTTTCTCTTCTTCTGGTTCAGCAGCAGCCCCAGGAGCGCCAGGAGCGCCCATTACAGGCATCATCATACCGCCAGCAGGAGCAGCAGCACTAACGCCGAATTCTTCTTCAATTTTTTTAACTAACTCAGATGCTTCAATTAGAGTCAGTGATTTTAGCTTCTCTAAAATTTCGTCAACTGCAGACATTGATAAACTCCTTTACAATCGAACTACTAGATATGGTTAATAAACGGGCAATTAGTTGTTTGAGAAGGGGATTTCTCAAGCAGCTTCGCCCTCTTCTTTTTTCTTGGCTTCGATCGCCGCCAAAACCCGACCCAAAGAGGACGGTATTTCGTTGATGCTGCGACCCAAAGACGCAGGAACTTCGTTGATACCCACAGCCAATTTGGTAGCTATGGAATTGATAGCACCAGCAGCTTGAGCAATAAGTTCCTCTTTAGAAGGCAACTCAGAAAGTGCCTTCACCTGGTCTTCGTTCAAGGCTTGACCCTGCATTACCCCACCGCGAAATTCGGTTTTCTTGGTGTCTTTTTGGAATGCTTGATAAGCCTTAATCGCACCGCCAAGATCCTCTTTGACGAGGATAAAGGCAGAAGTGCCAGCCAAAAATTGACTCATTGGCTTCCAGTTATCGTCTTCCTCGACTGCGATTCGCATTAGCGTATTTTTAGTCACCTTACAAATGGAGCCTTTCTCTCGCAAGCGCCTGCGCAAGTCCGTGATTTCGGCAACTGAAAGTCCTTGATAGTCAATAACTAAAGCTAGCTGGGATTCGCTCAAGATTTGCTTGAGATCGTCGATAACAACTTGCTTGTTTTCGCGAGTTCTTCCCACTTTTTTTTTCACCTCCTTTGTTTTTTAGTTAGTAGAACGCGTACCGCTACGCGGATCTCTTCGAGATCGAGTGACAAACTTCCCTGAGATCAGAAAAAACCTCGACAATGAAAGCCGAGGTTTTTTCTTATGTTCGAGCCACTCGATCGCTGTGCGTCTCGCAAGGAGCGAGATCGCGACACTTTTAACCCAGGAAATTTCTCAGGGTAGTCTCTTAAATGGCTGTTAACCTCGGCAGGATATTAAGCAACAAATTGCTCCTGCTGTCTTTAGTTTCGACGAATTAATTATTCAGTTATTTTTTAGGGAAGTCTTTTCTATATGTTCTATCTGTTAACCTATCTTACTTATTACGCTGCCTCTAGCTTCAGATCTCGCAAAGCACTAATCTCAACTTCGATCGAGGGGCCCATAGAAGCAGAAACAAACATCGTGCGCCAGTAACGACCCTTGGCACCAGAAGGACGGTTGCGATCGATAACTTCTTGTAGAGCCTTCAAGTTAACTAGTAAATCTTCAGCACTGAAGGATGCCTTTCCAAACATAACATGAACGATACCAGTTCTGTCAGCCCTAAATTCTTGTTTCCCTGCTTTAAATTCAGCGATCGCCGCTCCTAAGTCCGTAGTGACTGTTCCTCCTTTGGGAGAAGGCATTAAACCGCGAGGGCCGAGCAAGCGACCTAATCTTGCTACTTTGGGCATCATGTCTGGGGTGGCAATCAAGACCTCGAAATCCATCATTCCTTTTTGGATTTCTTCGATCAATTCTTCTGAGCCTACTATATCGGCTCCTCCGTTACTAGCTTCTTGTACTTTTTCTCCTCTGGCGATTACTGCTACTCTCACAGTTTGACCTGTTCCTTTGGGAAAAGTTACTGTTGTTCTTAACTGTTGGTCTGTGTATTTCGGGTCAATTCCCAAGCGTATGTGAGCTTCAGCAGTTTCGTCAAATTTAGCTGTTGCCGTTTCTTTGAGCAGTTTAAGTGCTTCAATAGGTTCGTATGCTATTTCTTCTACTTTTGCTTGCGCCTCTCTCATGCGACGCGATAGTTTTTTGGCCATTTTTTCTTCCTTGGGTCAATAACGAAGCAATGCCTCTCCCCATATCATTTACAAATATTATTCTGTAACAGCTACACCCATGTTGCGGGCGGTACCTTCTACTATTTTCATCGCTGCCTCAATATCATTGGCATTGAGATCGGGCATTTTGGTTTGAGCGATTTCTTTTAGTTGGTCTTTTGTAATGGTACCTACTTTTTCTTTATTTGGTTGGCTTGCCCCTTTCTCTATCCCCGCCGCTTTGCGTATTAATACTGATGCTGGTGGGGTTTTGAGAACAAAGGTAAAACTCCGATCTTCAAAAACTGAGATTTCTACGGGAATGACCATTCCTGCTTGGTCTGCAGTTTTAGCGTTGTATTCCTTACAAAAGGCCATAATATTAACCCCGTGTTGACCCAGTGCTGGGCCTACTGGAGGCGCTGGATTTGCTTTTCCAGCCGGAAGCGCTAATTTAATTAGCGCTACAACTTTTTTTGCCATCTACTTACAATATTTCTATGTTTTTAATTTAGTGCAATTGACGAGCCGCCTCAAAAGCCCCCTAAGACACGGCAAGCACTTGGTACAGTCTATTATCTTAATACAGTTTCAGTTATTCTTGCCACCTGTGCCATTTTTTGGTTTTAGTTAGCTTTTATTTTAATTTTCTCCTTGGCGTTCTCTATTTGCTGCATTTGAACCACCTGTCTTCGATAGATTTTCTATTTGATGAAATTCTAATTCTACGGGGGTATCTCGTCCGAATATAGATAGTAGGGCTTTTAACTTACTTCTTTCTGGACTTACTTCTATTACTTCTCCTTCAAAATCTTTAAATGGCCCAGAGAGAACTAAAATTTTGTCTCCCACTGCCATATCTATTTTGACAACTGGCTCTTGTCCTTCAGCTTGTTTGAATATTCTTTCTACTTCTGAGAAGGAAAGTGGTACGGGTTTTACGTGTCCCCTTCCTCGTCCGTAACGACGTTTTTGTTCTGCTCCGACAAAATTAATTACGTTAGGAGTATTTTTTACTACTTGCCAAGCTTCGTCGTCCATTACCATCTGTACCAAAACGTAACCTGGAAAAACTTTTTCTTCCCCGTGTTGACGCGAACCGTCTTTGCGAATTTTTACTGTTGCTGTTTGGGGTATTTGTATCTGAAAGATTCTATCTGCTACATCTAAAGTGCGAATTCGCTGCTCTAGATTAGTTTTTACACGTTTTTCACAGCCAGATGCTACCTGTACTGCATACCAGCGAGCGTTTTTGACTCTCTGCTGTTTCTCTTCGTTTTTTTCTTGCGAGTTATCCTCCGAAAAACTCATCAGAAAACCTGCTGCGCTCCCCAACTGAATAAACTATCAACTAAATAAATTACGGTTGATACTAATATTACCATTAATATCACAGCTGTTGACTCACTGAGTAACTGCTGTCTAGAGGGCCAAACTACTTTTTCTAGTTCTTGTTTGGTTTGATCTACAAAATCACTCACCCCTGATTTACTTTTTGTTTCTTTTTTCTCTACTTTGACGTTTTCTTTTCCGATCGCATTTTTTTTAGCCACTTATGCATACCCTCCCCAAAGCTAGCTTCCTCTTTTGACAACTACATACAAGTCTAGCTGAAAGTTAGTTTTTAGAGCAAAGATTGCCTCTCGATCGCCTCTCTTCACTCTAAAACCTTTCAACTCTGCTTGTATACGCGCCCTGGAGGACTTGAACCCCCGACATCAGGTTTTGGAGACCTGCGTTCTACCAACTGAACTAAGGACGCATAATCTAGTATTGTAGCTTATGGTTTTGGTTTCGCTTGCTTTACTATATCATAAATTGTTGCGAGGGATCTGTATTTTTGCGCAGCTATGGGAACTTAGGTACGACGATCGAAACGTTGTTGAATGCGAGTTGCTTTTCCAGCTCTTTGTCTCAGGTAATATAGCTTTGCTCTTCGCACTTTACCCCGACGTACGATTTTAATATTAGCGATTCTAGGGGAGTGAATTAAGAATACTCTTTCTACACCTACTCCTTGAAATACTTTTCTTACTGTAATGGTTTCGTTAATACCGCCATTTCGTTTAGCTATAACCGTGCCTTCATAGGGTTGGACTCTTTCTTTGCCACCTTCTCGAATTCGCACCCCTACTTTAATCGTGTCGCCAACGTGAATCTCTGGCAATTTATCTTTCAGTTGTTCTGCTTCTATTGAGTGAATTATTTCTTGCCCTTTCATTTTTATAATAAAAAACTCACAATTTATTATTGTACCTTATATTTTTCTGTTAGTCAAAAAAAAGTAGGGCAATAGTTATTACTCGCCCTACTCCCTGACTAATTAAAAGCTTTCTTTACTTCTTAACTTCAATTTTTTCTAAAGATTCTTTTACTTTTTCTACAACATTTTCGGGTAAAGGAATATAGCCTAATTCTTCAGAAACTTTTTGACCGTCTGTAAGTGCCCAAGTAACAACTTCTTTGAAAGCATCGACTTTAGCTTGGTCTTCGTATTTTTGGTAAGCTAAAATCCAAGTGTAAGTGACGATCGGATAAGATTCGGCTCCTTCTGGGTCAGTAATAAATGCCCGTAGATTGTCTGGTAATTTTACTGCTTTGAGAGTATCGGAAGCAGATTTAGTAGAAGGAGTAACAAATTGACCTGATTGATTTTCTAAGCTAGCATAAGGGATACCTTGCTGTTTGGCATAGCCAAATTCAAGATAACCAATTGCACCCTCTGTGTTTTTCACTTGCGCCGTCACACCTTCATTTCCTTTAGCACCCACAAAGCTTGATTTTGAAGGCCATTGTACGGATTTACCTTCGCCGATCGTATTTTTCCAGTCTTCGCTAATGGCACTTAGATGCTTAGTAAATACTCCTGTAGTTCCGCTACCGTCCGAACGATGAACTACGGTTATTTCTTTTTCTGGTAATTTGACATCTTTGTTGTCTTTGACGATCGCGGGGTCATTCCACTTGGTGATTTTGCCTAGCAAGATATTTACGTAAGTGTCTCTTGAAAGCTTGAGTTCGTCGACTCCAGGTAGATTGTAGGCTAAAACAATACTTCCTGCTGTCATAGGCAGTAATATTACCCCTCTTTCGATCGCAGCAATTTCTTCGTCATTCATTGCCACGTCGCTAGCGCCAAAGTCAACAGTTTTTTGGGTAAATTGTTCTATACCAGCCCCACTACCAACTGATTGATATTCGACTTCTACGTTGGGGTTGATTTCATTGTACTTTTTAAACCAACGCTGATACAAAGGAGCTGGGAAAGAAGCCCCTGCACCAGTGAGGCGAACGGATTGGCCTGATTTCTCCCCACCTTCGTTAGTTGTTTCCGATCCACAGGCTGTTACTGTTATTAGAGATACAGCAAGTAAAGGAGCTAGCCAAACCCGCTTTTTTGTGGTAATTCTAGAACGCATATTTTTTAATCTATAATTCTTTATCTTTTATTTAGATTATCTAATAATAGTCACTTACACAATTAATTTTCACACCAGATTTTTGTGAGTTGAGGCACAGTTAGGGGTCATATAAATTCCGTTTAATTAATCATAAATCCCGTAACAGGGAGCAGGGAGCAGGGAGATTAAAATCTCTGGCTTTGTTTCAAATCTATAAATTCATTGCAAATAAACAACTTCAAAAACTCCCCTAAGCTCCCCTACCCAGCCCATGCTTGTTGGGGAAAAAATAAAAACTCTTAACCGAACAGTATTGGGGAGAGGGGGTGATAGGGAAACGCAAGAAAAATAAGTTAACAAACAGACTGTTCTCATAACATTAAGGGGAAAGAGATTTAATTTCCTCTTTCCCCTTTTCCCAACTTTTGCCAGCTGCGAGGCAGGGAAAAAGTTAGTGGAATTGAATTTTCCTTTCTCTTTTTCCCTTTCTCTTTCTTAATTGACTAGAACTTGAATGTAGTTCGTATCGATCCTACTACTACAGTATCGTTATCGCTGTTTTGGTTGGGATTAAACACCGCATAGGCACCTGGTGTAATCACGAAACGAGTACCAATTGGGATTCGATACTGACCTTCGACGAAGATAGGAACGTCGTCCGAACCAGTCAAAGTTCTTCTGTCGGGAGTATAAGGAGCAACGCCAGTGATTAAACCGAGAACGCTACCTTCTATGCCCAGATCTAGGAAGGCAAAGTGGATAGCTCCGTTATAAATAGATTCTGTGTCGCCTCTGCGTCTATTCGCACCTAATTCATTGCGAATAGCGTTTCTTTCACCAGGGGTGAGAGGTACAGCAAGAGCGTTATTTAACGCGTCTATTCCTAAAAATGCATCGCTAGGTCGACCACCTCCTTCAGCGATCGCGTTCACCCAACCAAACCAACCGCCTACGTTAAATCGCTCGGTAGCTCTCCAACTAGCTTGAAGACCGACGCGATCGGCAGAAGCAGCAAAAGTTTCCCTGATATCGTATTCTGCTGGTGCGCCTGCTGCTACCGCTCCAGGGTTTACTATTTGATAATAAGCAAAAGGATTTTTAGCGTCTTGTGTACCGGTGCTACCGGATAAGTTAACAACCGCACCTATGCTGTCCTCGTCTCGGTAACTACGTCCCTCTGTTTCTGGTGCATTATAGAAACTGCGACCGTAGGATACGGATAGCTCCAAGTTTTCTGTAGGCTCGAAGTTCAACTGAATCGTCGCAGTATAGTCTCCGTTACCAATACCGTCTTTACTGGATGGATCGGCAGCACCTTCAGTCAAGTAAGCTACGTCTACGCTGAACCAATCAAGTGGTGTTTGCCAGTTGATGCCTAATGATTGAGAGCCTCCAGTCCGATAAATAGCAGGGTTAAAACGACCGAAACGGCTTAAAGCACCAGTCCCGCTACTTTCAAAGAAGGGGTTCATCGGATTGGAAATGTCGTCAAAATCTACGTCTTGCAGACCTAGGTGAATTGTGAGACCGTCAACAAATGGTAGTGGCGAACGATACCAGAGTTTGCCGAGTTTGATATCGTTGTCACTTGCATCGCTACTACCAGCATCGTAGCCCAGACGAGCAGTATCTACACCAGTTGCTATATCGAATCTGGTAACGTTTTTAGCTTCCAAGCGAGTTCTTAAGCGATCGCGACCTGTAAAGCTAGTGTCTAAATTTAAGCGAGTTCGTTGACTGAGAACAGCCCTGTCTTGTACGTCATCAGGAGCAGCACTAACAACATTGGGGCGGCCAGGACCAAAAAGTATTCTGTCTATGTTATTGATGGACCTAACTGCTCCACGAACAAATTCGGGTTCTGTCTCACGCGCAACTGAATTTACACGAGGTCTGCCGGGAAGAGTATTATCCCTATATTGGAAAACACCTGTGGTATTATCTGTTCCTCCAGAAGCACTGTCACCACCAGCGATATTAAAACTGGCAATTACTTCACCTCTTAACTTGGTGGTTGTAGAAAACTGGTGGTCTTCTAAGAAGGCAACGCGACCTTCTAGGTCGTCTACCCTTACACCTAAAGCAGCTAATTCAGCTTGAAATTCTTCTAATAGTCTTCGCAGCCTGTCAATGTCTTCTCGTAAAACTGCTTCGCTAGAAGCAATCAAACGCTCGATCTGATTTAAACAAGCGTTCAAACCAGCAGCAAATTCCCAACGAGTTAGGGCGCGGTTGCCTCGGAAGGTGCGGTCTGGATAACCGACGATACAGCCGTAACGTTCGACCAAACTCCGCAGTGCTTCAAATGCCCAGTCTCCTGGTGAAACGTCTGTTAATTGAAAGACGTTAACTATTTGACCTTGTCCGTTTTGAGCGTCTTGATTGTAGCGTTGAATCTGCTCTAGGATTGGGGTGCTATCCCCTTGTGAATTGTTTACTGTTTGAGCTAACAGATTATCATTTCTGGTTTCTCGGGCAATTTTGCTTTTAGTTTCAGCAGCTATGGAGCTGTTAGCAAAAAGTAGCGATACACCGAGCATTGCAGGAGCAACTTTGAGCGCCTGCCACAATATTTTAGACATCATCACAATCCTCACACCTAAATGGATTGATTCCAGACTCTATCTGTGTCTGGTTTTGTGGCGATCTTCTTTGCTTAACTCAGAGGTAACTTATCAATATAGCGGTTACTTAATAGCAGAGATTTTTACCACTTCAGTTATTTGAGAGAAAACAAATTAGCAAACTAATTACGAGCTAATTAGCTCCTGATAAATTTGCCTTTTAATTTCTCCACTCTCGAATATACCCTGAATCGAAAAAAATAAACTAATATTTTTGTAAAGAATTTTTAGCTGTTGGCTATTTGCTGTTGGCTGTTAGCTGTTAGCTGTTTGTTTATAACTCTCTCCCCACACTTCCCACACTCCCCACACTTCCCCCTCTCCCCCTCTTCCCTGCTCCTCCCTCTAGGCAGTAATTATTCGAGAATCAGTTCTCCTAATTGCTACTACTGCAGGACGAGGCGGTTGGTTGACTTGTTTGTTAGGCCAATTAGAACCCAAGGGGACTTGACGCTCTTGCATAAATTCCTTATTTGTAGTGGTGCGCATATCGAACTTACGCATTTCCATTGCCATATCCTCGCGCATTCCATTTTTTTCTCCAGGATGCTGAATGGAGAGGAAAAGAGTTTTGCGATCGCTGCTAAAACAAGGACCAGTCATTTCTGTTTCCATTGGACCGATGGCAAAAGGATAGGCAGTACCTGCATTAGCACCAGAGGTGGGAATAACCCAAGCGGAATTGTTACCGAATATACCAGAAATCTGAGTTTGACTGACTGATTTTCCATTTTCGGTGCGGCTAGTTATTTCTTTATTGTTTTTGCTGGTGGAAATGTCTGTCAACAACCAGATATTGTCATTGCTGTCAATAGCTAAATTGTCGGGATTGCAAAAACCGAAACCGCCTTCGCATGGCTCTCCTCCCAATGCTAAAATGTTCCAGCGAAAGGTCATTGCTGCTGGCTCCTCATTGTCTTCTCTCAGACTCACGATCCAGCCAAATTCGTAGGGAGATTCCCCATTTGGTCCTTTAAATATACTCTTATCTGGGCCGCCGTCACTACCAGGATAACCAGAGGTAAAGGTAATATATAAGTTCCCGTCTGGAGCAACTACAGTATCTTCTGGACGTGCTGTACAGGTTATTCCCGCAGCATTGGCAGCGAAGTGAGCATCTATTAGAATAGCTCCTTGTTGTTCGGTGCGATCGCCTTTGTAGAGGTCGCCGAGGGTTGGGAATTGTTTTTTATATTCTATTACCTCAGCATCGCTGGTAATTTGAACTATACTGCCAGCTGAGCGATCGGGGTTGGGTAAGGGTACCATCCCCACATCTTCTTTACCTACAACTTGACTGGGTAACACTGGGTCTACGGGAGTGTTAGGATTTAAAGCAATCCAGCGTCCGGTACCGTCGGGATTGAATTTGGCTCCGTAAAGCATGCCGTCTTCAAAGAGACGAGAGTTATCTTTAGACTGGGGGTTACTCACTTCTTGAGTCGAGACGAATTTGTAGAGGTGTCCCCCTCGGCGATCGCACCCAGAATAGACTGCTAATTGCTTTCCTGCAATTACTTTCAAGCCAAAGGCTTCGTGACGAAAGCGTCCTAACCAAGTATGTTTGGTGCCGTAGTCGTTGGGGTTTGTCGGATCTACTTCGACCATCCAACCGTATTTGTTCCCTGCTAAACCAAATACGTTTGCTCTTCCGTCTACTTCCTTGTCGTTAATTATAAAGGGTTTTTGAGAAGGATCTAAAGAAGACCCGTCAGCCATTACTGTTTCTGGTACTTGGTCTTGGAAGTTTTCTTCTGCACTCAATACTGTCCCCCAAGGTGTGGTCCCCCCAGCACAATTTTGAAATGTTCCGATTATTTTGTCTCCCAGTCCGTCTTCGTAGCCTTCTTTATTAGTTTTAGTAAAAATAGCTACAGCAGGACCAGTGGTTTTGAGGTAATTTCCGTCTTTTAAACCAGAAATCCCAGTAATGCGGCGATCGCTACTAGAAAAAGTTCTCTCCCAACTGCCGTCAGGGTTGTGACGCAAGGACATAACGCCAATTCCTTGGTCAATTAAGCCTTCAGCAGAGATTTCTCTAATTTTAGCTTTGAGGGGATTGTTATTTGAAAGAGCAAAGGCGTTTATTTTTCCTTGACTTTTGGCTGCGACTGCTTTTACTTCTTCAAAGGGTAAAGACTTTCCTATAACTATAGGGTAAGTCTGCATCCAGGTTTTGCCACTGATATACTCGAAGTTAATTGTTAAAAATCCTTCGTTGGGGCTGGTTTCGACGTAGGATAAATAATCGTTGTTGTAGCCAAAGCGAGAATTTCCTAAACGATCGCCCCACGCTCCAATAACATCGTAGGTATAACCTTCTGGTAAGATGAGGTCGTCTTTGACTTCGTAGCTACTGTAAGCTAATTTCTCTTGTTGGGAAGTCATGCGCTCGGTAGTTAAAGGAATTGGCAGTTTTACTGGTTTAAAACTCAATCCTTCGATCGTCTTAGAAGCATAATTGGGAGAAGTACCAGCTATTGCTTCATCAGAAAATAGCATCCAATCTTTTTTTCCTGTCGATCCGAGCAAGGTTCCGCCTAAACTAACTCCTAGAAACGTTAAAAAGTTTCGTCGATTGAAATTCATTTATTATTCCTCGCGGAACGTCGCTATACTTCTACGAATTAAAATAACATTTCTACACAATCCCCACGATCGAGTTGTAATCTAGATTTGGCACTACCACCATTAACGGCAATTTCGACCCATCCGTGGCTGCCAATTAAAGCGACAATTTGTCCTGGGGAGCGATCGCTGTAGGTCTGACATGGGGAAATTTTTAGATTCCCTATCTTTACCGACCAGTTTTTACCTGCAACTGCTGCAGCGCTAATATTAGTGATTAGATTTCCAAAGCGATCGACATATTGAATAAATCCTGTTACCCCAGTATTAGTTATTTTCAATTCTGGAATGGGCATTTTTATTAGACTATTTGGATCTATGTTGTTCCCTAATTCTGTTAAAGCTACCCCACTAGCAAGATGACCCCCCACTGGGGCAAAAATATCTCTACCGTGAAAAGTAGCGCTAGGATGAGAACAGCGCCAATAATCGGAGTTAGTTAACTCTACTGCTGCTATGGCTGGAGATAAACTCAAAACACCGCTAAATATACCGTTATCTGGTCCGACGAGATAACCTCCCTCAAATTCTATTCCTACTCCTCGTCGCTGACTCCCTACTCCTGGATCTACTACTGCTACGTGGACGGTTTCTGCTGGAAAGTAAGCAAATGCATTCATCAAACAAAATCTACCCGCAGCAATGTTTTGAGGGGGTATGTGATGGGTTAAATCTATTACTTTCAACAGGGGATTTATTTGGGCGATCGCTCCCTTCATTATCCCCACATAGCCGTCTTCTAAGCCGAAATCAGTTAGTAGAGTAATAATTCTATTTTCTGACATATATCAATGTTTATTAAATTTCAGTATTCTAAGATACTAATTTTGTTAATTTAGAGGTACAAGATGTCTGGACACCATAAATCAATAAATAAAAATGTTTACTAAGAACAAAAAAATTAGTCGGGAAACTTTACAAAAAGCTGCTTCTGCTCATCGTCAAAGTTTAATCAATAGCTTAAAACACCGCTTAGAAGTAGCTAGAGCCAGTGGAGACGACAATTTAGTGGGTCAACTAGAAGCAGAGGCTAAATACTTAAAGATAAGTGGTCTTTCAGCCAAATAAAAACCTGCAAATATATACAGCGCTCAAAATACCTACTAGGTCAGCGATTAATCCAGAAATGAGAGCGTGACGTACTTTTTTAATGCCTACAGAACCGAAATAAACTGCTAAGACGTAGAAAGTTGTTTCAGTGGAGCCATACATAGTCGCTCCTATCTTAGCAAACAGAGAGTCTTGACCGTATTGATTGACTAAATCGCTGAGCAAACCAAAAGAACCACTACCAGAAAGAGGTCGCATGACAGCTAAAAGCAAGTTTTCTGGTGGAAAGCCGATCGCGTTCAAAATCGGTGAGAGAAAATCGGTGACAATATCTAACGCTCCCGAAGCGCGAAACATTCCTATCCCTACTAAAATAGCTACTAAGTAAGGAATAATTCTAATAGCGATATTAAAGCCGTCTTTAGCACCTTCGACAAAAACTTCGTATACCTTTACTTTTTTAACGAGTAAGCCGTAAAAAGGAATAGTGGCTAACAAAAGTGGGATAACATACTTTGCTCCCTCATTAAAAATATTAATTACTGATTCAATCATTGCCGATCTCTTCTGGTTGTGGTTCTAATTTGGTTTCCGATCGGATTTCGGGTGCAATCGTAAATTGCTTAAGTTTTGATAAAATTTTGACGGAAACGATCGCGGCTATGGTAGACATAGACGTTGCAAAAATAGTAGGTAAAAAAATCTGACTGGCACTGACTCCCATCAGACCTACTACTGTTGCTGGTAAAATTAACTGAACGCTAGAGGTATTAATCGCCAAAAAAGTACACATAGCATTACTAGCGGTGTCTTTTGTGGGATTTAGTTCTTGCAGTTCTTGCATAGCTTTCAGTCCCAGTGGCGTTGCAGCGTTGCCAAGTCCTAAAATATTAGCAGCCATATTCAAGACAATTGATCCCATAGCGGGATGGTCTGGGGGAACTTCGGGAAAAAGCCAAATAGTTATGGGTCGAACGATCTGAGAAATTAATTCTATCAACCCCGATTCTTCAGCAATTTTCATCATTCCCAGCCAAAGTGCCATAATACCAATTAATCCTATGGCTAGGGTTACTGCTGCTTCAGCACTGTTAATAGCTGCTTCTGTTACTGCATCGATTTTTCCATCGATCGTACCAACTACTACTGAAATAAAAATCAGTCCAAACCAAACATAGTTGAGCATCTACCAATCCTCAAGTTTCGAGTTGCTCGATAGGTATTGGATATTATAGGGCGATCGTACAAATACTCAAACCTTCCCATCTTAAGAAATAGCGATCGCTTTTAGGGAAGAGGGGGAGATGGGGAGATGGGGAGATGGGGAGATGGGGGAGAGGGGGAGAGAGGGAGATGGGGAGAGAGGGAGATGGGGGAGTAGAGGAGAATAACAAATAGCAAACAGCCAACAGCTAACAGCAAATAGCAAACAGCCAACAGCCAACAGCAAATAGCAAATCAAGTATTTACTTTGGGTTGGGTGGAAACGAATTGACGAAATCTTAGCAAACTCATAGTTTGACCTAAACTTAGGGGTAACATGGAAATACCTTCGAGACGAGACTGCACCCAGCCTTCTCCCCAATACCATTCGTGATATCCGTCAATTGCTTTACTTAATATCAAGCGCAAACAGTTGTCGTTTGCTATTTCTACTTTGTGTTCTACAGATACAATTCCGATCGAAGTGGTAAATGTCAATCCTGAGTGTAGCTTTTCTGGTATTCCAGGTGAAAAACTTTGAGGGAGAAGCCACTGTCTCAACTTGCTGGTATGTAATAAACTATCTCTAATTACACTTGCAGGTGCTTCTACTTCGATGCGAAGATGACTTTTTTGAAATTTACCAAACATATTATTTCTAGTTTTGACGATCGAGTTAAATAGAACTTATGTACTATTTTGCTTCCATCCAATTTTGACCCTCGCACACATCTACAAGCAAGGGAATGCTTAATTGCACGGCACTTTCCATTGTAAACTTAATTTGAGGTTGCAATTCTTGCCATTCGTCTGGAGGAATTTCAAAAACTAATTCGTCGTGTACCTGCAGTAATAATCGCGATCGGTAATTTGGCAGTATTTGATGCAATTTTACCATGGCTATTTTAATAATATCAGCACTAGAGCCTTGAATGGGGGCATTAGCTGCAGCTCTTAATAATTGTGCGTCGTAATTACTCAGTTTTAGCCGAGTTAGGTCAATATCTTCGGGGTTAGCTCCTCTTAACCTTCTGAGATTGTCGTTTATGAAATTAAAATAGCGTCGTCTTCCCAAGATAGTAGTAACGAAACCGTTGGCGATCGCCTCTTTTTTCATCCTATCTAAATAAGCAAAAATTCCTGCATATCTCTGTCTGTATTTTTCAATAAACTTTCTCCCTTCTTCTGGACTTACTTTAGCTTCTCTGGCAAATCTTTGCGCTCCCATACCATAAATTACGCCAAAATTAATTATCTTCCCTAAACCTCGTTCTTCTGGGGTTACTGTTTCTTTGTCAAATAATATTTTTGCGGTGACACTGTGAACGTCTTGACTATTTTTGTATGCTTCAATTAATACTGGTTCCTGACTCAAATGAGCTAAAATTCGCAACTCTATTTGGGAGTAGTCAGCAGAGACTAATAACCAATCATCTTTGGGAATAAATGCTTTGCGTATTTGTCGAGAAAACTGGGTGCGAATGGGGATATTTTGTAAATTCGGGTTAGAAGAAGAGAGTCTTCCTGTAGATGTGACCGTTTGATTGAAATTTGTATGTACTCTCTTAGTGTCTGGATCGATCGAGTTTGGTAGTGCATCTACATAGGTCGATTTTAGTTTGGAAAGGGTGCGATATTCTAAAAGCCGATCGATAATGGGATGGTCGTCTTGCAGTTTTTCTAAAGTAGCGCGATCGGTGGAATAACCACTTTTAATCTTGCGTGATTTTCTTTTATCTAATGCTAGTTTTTCAAACAAGATTTCGCTTAACTCTTTGGGAGAAGCTAAATTAAATTTCTCTCCCACATCTTCATAAGCTTGTCGTTCGATCTTTTCTAAATCTTTCTCTAACTGTTTAGATAATTCTTGTAGATAAGCTGTATCGATCCGAAACCCTTGAAGTTCCATTTCTGCTAACACTGGTTCTAAGGGTTGTTCTACTTCTAATAGCAATTTATCTAATTGGGGAAATTTTTCTAATTCTGCTTGCAGTTTAGGAACCAAACAGAAGGTCGTATAAGCATCTATCCCGCAATATTCTGCTACTGTTTCAATATCGAGGTCAGCAATAGTTTTTTTCTTGGGGATGTTTAACTCTTCGTAGCTTTTCGCTTTTATTCCCAAGTTGGGGAGGTAGCGATCGCACAAGTCTTTGAGGTTGTGAGTTTGTTCTGGATATAAAACATAACTGGCTAACATTGTATCCACAACCACCCCAGCTAGTTTAATTCCTTGATGCCATAATACTAGACGATCGAATTTAGCGTTTTGCAATACTTTGGGACAGTCACTACTTTCTAAAATAGGACGCAATGCAGATAGAATTTCTGCTTTTTTTAGTTGTTCCCCTTCGGTATGACTGACAGGAATGTAAGCGATTTCGTTGACTTCGTCCCCCCAACAACAACCTATCCCTACCAATTCTGCATGTTTTGGCGTTAAAGATGTAGTTTCTGTATCCCAGGCTACGGGTTTAGCTGGATTGGTTTTAGTCTTGAGTATATCGATCAACTCTGTTAGCTGTTCTGAAGTTTGAATTATTCGCGGATTAATTGGCGATTTATAAGTTTCTTTAGCTTCAATTTCGGTTTTTTCTGTTGTAACCGGAACGTCAAATATAGATAGTTGTTTATTTTCAGATGTATCTTCAGCTATTTCCTCTTTGAAGCTTTCTAATGTACCGCCAAATTGTTCCTGTAACCGCTCGATTCTTTGGAGAAATTTATGGAGTTCTAATGTTTCTAGCAAAGGTTTAAGTCGCTTGCTGTCAAATCCTTGCAGTTTGCAATCTTCTATTTGGAATTTTAAAGATATATCCTCTACTAATTTAGCTAGATATTGAGACGCGATCGCGTCTTCTTTTCCTGCTTCTAATTTTTTCTTGACTGCACCTTTAATTTCGTCAATATTTTGATAAATTACTTCTAAAGAACCGTATTCTGCCATTAATTTGACAGCAGTCTTTTCGCCAATTCCTCTAACTCCAGGAATATTATCTGATTTATCGCCACAAAGAGCTTTATAATCAATAATCTGTTCTGGTTTTATACCCAGTTTTTCTACTACTGCGTCTGCATCAAATTCTATATAATTGGGGTTGACAGAACTCTTAATTGCTTTGTTATCCAGATAAATGACGCTAATCTTATTTCGATCGTCCACTAGTTGAAATAAATCTCGATCGCCACTGACAATTTTGACTCGATATCCTTGCTTACTAGCTTTTCGCGCTATAGTTGCCAAAACATCGTCTGCTTCATATCCAGCAGCAGCGATCGTCTGTAAGTTAAAGGCAGATAGTAACTGCTGAAGATTATTTAAGTCAGTGATAAACTCAGGTTCTACTTCCTTGCGGTTGGCTTTGTAATTGGGATCGGCTTGATGGCGAAAAGATGGTTCTTGGCGATCGAAAGCAACTGCTATGTACTGCGGTTGCTGAGATTTGATTATGTGTAGTAGAGAGTTGACGAACCCAAAACAGACGCTAGTAGGAACTCCTGTGGAAGTATGTAGGGGTTCTCGTTTAGATTTAGCAAATGCGTAATAAGAACGAAAGGCTAGAGAATGACCGTCAATGAGAATCAATAGGGGATCTGTTTCTGGTGCATTGACTCCAGAAACGATAGATTTGGAAGATTGAGGAGATTTAGACATAGCTATATTTTAGCTTTGTCGGGTTTATTTGATTTCTAAGCCTTGAAAACAATTCCTGCGAGGTTTAATGTAAAGTTTAGTAAAAAGACTTGCCTTATTTTCGTCAGTGGATGTTATTCTATTATTAAGGCACTAAAGAAGTACACCACACTTCTAAAGGAAAAAAGATTAGGTTTTGTGCCTCCCATCTAATCTAATCAGCACTTTACTAATATTATTTAGATCGATTTAAGATGGTTTCTCTCTCAATTGTTTGGGGTGGTATTCTCAGATAGTTTCCAGAGTAAGAGCCATAATCCTAAACCGGAACAGGCAATGTAGCGATCGAATGTTAGAGAAAAGTTGTTGAGAAGCTAATGTCCACCTTAGTAAGTTTAACTCAATAATCATTCGGATTTTTAGGAGTCTAGATTACTTGTATATTGGATAACCCGCCTCCATAGGCGGGTAAATTGTTTTTAGCAACAAAACTTTTTTAACGGTTAGCAGTGACCAGTTATCAGCAATCAGTTGTAAGTGGGATCGAAAGTCCCCTATCTCTACAGGTAAGATGTCTGAGAACGTGGTTTAAATCGATGAGGGAGACCTGATAACTGATTCAATGTTGAACTCTAGAGGACAAGGGATTGTGGATTGCTCTAGAGCGTTCAATAGTATTATTTTCAGTAAATTTTATTGAAGATTGTGTTTTTTGTCGCCAGTTTTTTGGTAATTTGATTTTTTCAATTAGGGATCTAATTGTCCAGTAACAGAGAATGACAAAAAATTTAACTGGATTTTTCTCGTGAAAAATATTTGGTGTAGGCATCTGAAACATTTTTAGCTCCTTCCTCCTTCTATCCCGCAGACATAGAACCATCCTTTACAGAAGCAAATAAATAATCTACAATCGAACCCCCAGCAATTGCTTCTAAATCCTCTTTACTTAATACTATCTCAGTGACTATTGCCTGCACTAATTGGTCATTTTTTTTTACTTTTTGTAAGAATTGATGTATTGCTTCTGCGTTCATTGTTTTTAATCCTTACCAATATCTTCTTGTCTCTTATTATTGTCGATGTCCCTAGCAAAAACAATACATATTAGTTCAGGAAAGTTCAGGAATAAAGTTCAGGTAAATTCATGTGTAAAAAAAATCAGCACTTAAGGAAATCCCAACTAATCAAACATCCAGAAGTTTTCTTATGGGGTTTAGAAACGAAACTACTTAATATTATTGATACTGCCAATGTTTTTCACCGTGCCAAGCCAGCAGTTAAGCAAGCAAGATATTCGATCTCGTTTTGCTATACTTCCGATCTGGCAGAAGTGAATTGGGGAAGTCGTGGAGTTTCCTCAGAAGAATGGAAAAAGATTGACAATCAACTCAATCATTATCAAAGAAAATGTTTACTTAAAATATAATTATCCTTTTTTTGTCACTGTGCAAGTTCGAGAAATAGCAAATAAGCTCGATCGGGGAGTGTTTAATATCTTATTAGACTTTAGTTAAATGAATTATTGGTTAATGAAATCAGAGCCACAAGTTTATAGTATTAAAGATCTTCAACAGGAAAAAAAAACGGTTTGGGATGGAGTTCGTAACTATCAGGCTCGTAATTTTCTCCGTCAAATGAAAGAAGGAGATATATCTTTTTTTTATCACTCCAATACTAAACCTCCTGGTATTGTCGGTTTAATGCGGGTTATTAAAAGTGGTGTAGATGACCCGACACAGTTCGATCGCAACAGTAAATATTACGATCCTAAATCTACTCCAAAATCTCCTCGATGGCAAACAGTAGTAGTAGAATTTGTGGAAATATTTTCTCGGAATATATCTTTAGAAGAGTTAAAGCAAAAGTTTATTCCAGAAGAACTTTTAGTAGTCAAAAAAGGTAATCGACTCTCAGTAATGCCAGTAGATGTTATTGTAGCTGAGAAGATTTTAGGAATAATTTCGGGTGATTCTAATGAGGATGCGATCGTAAATAGATGAAAGAGAAAATTACTAAAAATCAACTTATTCAAATCATTACAGACTGGGGAACCAAAAAAATTACTTCTCAAGAATTACATCAGAAGTCCCACTGTTTCAGTGTGGGATGAATTTTGACCCAACCACGATAAGGGAAACCTGAAAATAGAAGGCACTCTAGATGAAACAGGAAGCTCACGGTAAAACAGTGAGTAGTTCACGAACTAATTGTCCCAGCCAAAGGCGAACTAGCACTAGCATGAGTTTTAATTGGCATGCGTCCGGCTAAATAAGCTAGTCTTCCTGCTTCTGTTGCCATACCCATTGCTTTTGCCATTGCTACGGGATTTTTAGCTTTGGCGATCGCGCTATTTATTAACAAAGCATCTGCACCTAATTCCATTGCATATGCTGCTTCGCTAGGAGTACCGATACCTGCATCTACCACTACTGGTATTTTTGCCTCTTCAATAATAATCTCAATGTTTGAGGCGTTTTTTATCCCTTGTCCCGAACCAATAGGGGATCCTAAAGGCATTACCGTAGCACATCCTGCTTCTTCTAAGCGCCTTGCTAACTGAGGGTCGGCGTTTATATAGGGTAAAACGGCAAAACCTTCTTTGACCAACTGTTCTGCTGCTTGTAAAGTGCCGATCGGATCGGGTAATAAATACTTGGCATCTGGTATGACTTCTAGTTTGACAAAATTGTTGTCTTCTTGTCCTAAAAGTCTTGCCATTTCCCTTCCCAACCGCGCTACTCGCACTGCTTCTTCAGCAGTTTTACAACCAGCAGTATTGGGAAGCATCCAGATTTTAGACCAGTCTAGTGCTTCCGCTAAACCTTCGTGTCCTGGGGCTTTTGTTTGCACTCTACGCACTGCGACAGTAACAATTTGACTCCCACTAGAAACAATACTTTGCTGCATTGTTTTTGTATCTGAATATTTCCCCGTACCTGTCATCAAGCGAGAAGCAAAAGTGCGACCTGCAATAACTAGTCGATCGTTTTTTGCTGCTGCGGTACCGTTAGCTTTAGTTATTACCTGTCCGTTGGCTGACGGATATTGTACCAAACCATTCTTAGTACCGTTGGAACCATTGGAAAAAGAGGGTAAAGAAGTCATTAGATCGGAAGTTGGAAGAGATGGAGTGTAAAAGCGATCGAGGCGAAAATGTTCTAGTAAGGGGTCAGATTTTTCTTGCCAAACTAAGTCGCTTATTAAAGAAGCTGTGACGGGGGCTAATAAAATACCGTTGCGATAGTGACCTGTAGCTAGGAATAAATTTTCGCACTCTCCCCTACTCAAAATAGGTAACTCGTCTGGGGTTCCAGGTCGATATCCCCACCATAACTCTTCGATCGCCCAATTTTCTAATTTTGGGTACAAACGTATCGCCCTGTCTAATAATGTTTTAATTCCTGTAGGGGTATTATTAGGCTTCCAGCCGACTTCTTCTGTTGTCGCGCCAATTACCAACCGTCCGTCTTTTCTGGGTATTAGATATGTTTGAGGGCCATATAATACTCTTTGAATGGGTAGGGGTTGGTTTTCTTCTGTTGGCATCCGCAACGACAGCATTTGTCCTTTTACCGGACGCACTGGCAGAGGCAATAATTGATTAGACCAGGCTCCTGTTGCTAAAATATACTTCTGAGCTAAAAATTCTCCCTCAGAAGTTCTCAGGCTCTCTACTTTTCCCTGTTTTTGTTGAATAGCTTCAACTGCCACCCCTTCTCTCAGATTTACCCCTAACTCTTGGGCTGCTTTTACTAAGGTTTTAGCTAGACTCCTGCTGTCAACTTGAGCGTCTTCTGGATACCACCAACCACCGACAACGTCTTTACCCAGTCCTGGTTGATACAGTCCGATCGCCTCTTTATTTAACCAAGTTGCTGCTGGTTCTTTTTTTACTGACGCGGGCAACTCATATACTGGTGCTAAGATACCGCAAGGCCAGTAACCCGTATCGAACCCCGTCAATTCTTCTAATTTGCGAATCCATTCTGGATATAGGGATCTAGATTTTAAACATAAATTTAACATCGGTCCTGGCGGGATTGCTTCTGCTTGTGCTGCTTGCATTCCCCCAGCTGTATGAGTCGCAGCTTGCTGAAAATTGCGACTTATTACTGTAACAGTTGCACCGCGTAGTTTGAGGTCGATGGCGATCGCTAAACCTATTACGCCACCACCGATAATTAATATTTCACTTGCTGCCTTCATCACATCTCTAGCTTCAATGCAGGTACTTTTGCACTACGTGCCATCCTGTCAAACCGACCCACAAAAAACCGCCAAATAAAAGTGTATTGCTGCCGATATGGAGCGATCGCGCCCAAGGACGCAAAGGACTTATCTGAGTGGCACTGAACGCTGATACTAGCACCAGTCCGACCACTAACAACCCAGCAAATAGATGTTGGGAGTGACCGAGGCTACCGTAGTGTCCTATTGTACCTACTATTCCAATCCCTAGCAGCAATATTACTAAAGTCGTCATAATCGACCCAGTAATCAAGTGAAACGATCTCAACCATTTCGGTCGGGGGCGTTTTGACCTGCGTCTGTTGAACATAAAAATGCCAGAAATTGCCAATAAAAAATAGGCAACAATTGACCAACTTATAGACCAAGCGGCGATTTTCCACAGCCACAAGAAAGAAGGTAGATCCAATATTGTTTACCTTAACGCTTTATTATTAGCTTACGCTATTTTTCAAAACTTAATATGAGGAAAGGTTACTCGATTTAGTAACCTTTGCCTTTGATATCTTTTTTTTTCTCAACTATCAAACACTAACAAAAGTTTTCAAAGATTCTTTTGAGGTTTTCTTTTCAGTTGTTTGGATATTTTGTCTATTATCTGCTTTTGTTGAAACTGGATATGAAACAGCACTTTTTTCTTGCTTTCCACTTTCACTAACACAAAGACCCCTGCAGGGGATCGTGTCTGAAAGTATAGCCGTTGCCATCATACCACTATGAATTTCCAATAACGCCTCTGGGTAAGCTTCAAACATCAGGCGTTGTCCTGGAAACACGACCCGCTCGAAGTACCAATTAGGGATATTAGTAATGCGGGCAATTTGAATTTTGCTGGTGACATTAACATAACAGCAAACTATGCTATTTTTGAGATCGTTTGGAATGCGATCGAGGATTTGAGCCATGGAGATTGAGACCCTGGAAAAAATTTTCTGTCTTCACTATTAAGCTAACACTCAAGGCGATCCCCCTGCTGTAAATATGAATACAATCCACATACAACTCACAGCAATTGCTCTGGTTTTAAGTTATGTTTATTTCTTTAGAATATTTTAACATTTACAGCCGAGAAGTCAAATTGCTTTTTTTGTCTTAGTTGTTAGCTGCTGGCTATTTGCTGTTTTCAGAAAAAAAACTGAGGCAGTAAGAGCCCAAAATAGTCGATCGCAACAAAAAATATAGTAAAGTAAACTTATATAACGATAAAAGCCCTAATTAAGCAAATTTTATAAATATCTTCTTACATTTCAAAAGCCGTAACACAACCACCAACTATGACACAGCGAATTTTATATGCTCGTCTTCCCTGTAACCCAATATTTCCCATTGGAGTTGTATATCTAGCCGACCACGTTGGCAAACTCTTCCCAGATGCGGAACAGAAAATCTTCGACTTCGGTACGGTGCCTCCCTTAAATTTTGGGTCGGCTTTAGACAAATGTATCGACGAGTTTAAACCTACCCTGATAGTATTTTCTTGGCGGGATATTCAAATTTATGCCCCAGTAGGCGGTAGAGGTGGCAACCCCTTACAAAATGCTTTTGAATTCTACTACGCAAAAAATCCCGCCATCAGACTGCGAGGGGCCTTGGGAGGTTTAAAAGTAGCTGCAGCTTATTACGGGGAACTGTGGCGCAACCAAAGATTGATTAAACGGGGACTCAAACGGGCGCAAAAGTACCATAAAAATGTTCGTCTGGTAGTCGGTGGTGGTGCAGTAAGTGTTTTTTACGAACAACTAAAAACTCAACTGCCTAAAGGGACAATTGTTTCCGTTGGAGAAGGAGAAACCCTACTAGAAAAACTATTGCGGGGTCAAGATATTAGCGGCGAACGCTGTTACGTTGTGGGAGAAACTCAACCACGCGATCGCATGATTCACGAATGGCCCACGCCGATCGAAAAAGCTGCCTGCAACTACGACTATATCCAAACTATCTGGCCAGAATTCGACTACTACTTGCAAGAAAACGACTTTTATATCGGAGTTCAAACTAAGCGCGGCTGTCCTCACAACTGTTGCTACTGCGTTTATACCGTTGTAGAAGGCAAACAGGTAAGAATTAATCCCGCCGACGAAGTAGTCAAAGAGATGAGACAATTGTACGATCGCGGTATTCGCAATTTTTGGTTTACCGACGCACAATTTATCCCTGCCAAAAAATATATCGACGACGCGATCGAACTACTACAAAAAATCGTCGATTCTGGCATGACCGACATTCATTGGGCTGCCTACATTCGGGCTGACAATCTCACTCCAAAATTGTGCGACCTGATGGTGAAAACTGGAATGAACTACTTTGAAATCGGTATCACCAGTGGTTCCCAGGAATTAGTGCGCAAGATGCGCATGGGTTACAATTTGCGCACCGTCTTGCAAAACTGTCGGGATTTGAAAGCAGCCGGTTTTAACGACTTTGTTTCGGTTAACTATTCCTTCAACGTTATCGACGAAACCTACGATACCATTCGCCAGACGATCGCCTATCACCGCGAATTAGAGAAAATTTTTGGAGTCGATCGAGTCGAACCAGCAATTTTCTTCATTGGGTTGCAACCTCACACCCATTTAGAAGAATACGCCTTCAAGAATAATATTCTCAAACCAGGATACGATCCTATGAGTTTAATGCCTTGGACGGCTAAGAAACTATTGTGGAACCCCGAACCTCTCGGTTCTTTCTTTGGAGAAGTTTGTCTGCAAGCTTGGCAGCAAAATCCTAACGACTTCGGAAGAGAAGTCATGAAAATTCTTGAAGAAAGACTGGGCGTTGCCGATCTCGAAGAGGCTTTAACTGCACCGATAGCCGCGGAAAAAAAAGAGTTAGTTGCTGCTAGTTAATATCTTTTACTCTGTTTGGGTGAAATGGGGTTTCTCCCCCTTGCTAGGGTCAATTGAGAGAGCAAAAAGACCTCTTTCTTGACTCGAACCCATGACAGATATGACTTTGCAATTTCCTCCAGCTTGTTTAGCCTCATATGTGGCTCTAGACGCTGCCGTTATTAATGTTTCGGAAGAATTAGCACTAGTTGGAATCAAACTTACAACTCCCATACTGAGAGTAACGTATTCTCTAATTGGAGATTCAGGATTATCTATTTTTAATGAAGTGATATGCTCGCGAATCTCTTCTGCTAAAAAAGCAGCATACATAACGCTGGTTTTAGGCATAATTATGGCGAATTCATGGTCTTTATAACGAGTAGCTAAATATTTTGGTTGCTTGAGTACATTTTCGATGGCGTTAGCCACCTGACGCAAACAATTGTCTGACGCTATGGAACCAAAAGCCCGATCGTATTCTGTAAAAAAATCTATCTCAAAGATAATTAGAGCCAGGGGAGTTTTCTGCTCTAATGAGTCCTGCCATTGTCGCTCGAAATATTCTTCAAATACCCTTCTATGAGTTAGTTTTGTGATGTCGTCTAATTGGGAAAGCCGTTCTAATTTATGATTAGCTTCGTGTAATTCTCTATTAGTTTGAATCAATAATTCATTTGCTAATTCGTGAATTTGAGCCTGAGCAACTAATAGTTGATGTACGTCTAGTAATCTATATTCTTCTGGAGATATTTTGACAATAATAGGTTCTTCTAATGATTTATCCAATCCTTGTAAAGTTGCTCGTACTGCTCGTACAACTGACGTGTCTCCAGATAAAATCAGACTGTCGATATTGATAAACTCTAGTAGATATTTAATAGAACGTTTAGCCGCTATTTCTATACTGTAGGGGCGACTCATATACTGCCAAAATTTTTTTTGAGATATCGCTCCAATAAGTCGCTTATTTTCTAATAAAAGAATTCCTGGTGAATTAGGATTTTTCTTAAATTTATTGCTAATTTCTTGTACGGTTTCAGATGTTTCTATTTCGGAATAGTAAAGGTCTAGTTCGGCAATAGTTAAATCTAAATTCATTATAGTTAATCTCTTTATCTATAATAATCAAAAGAAAAAATAGTTTATATAAGCGATCGCCTTCTGACATACTGCTTACCAACCTCGCGATCGAGCTAAAGTCCAAAGTCAATCATTTATAGTTAGCTCCGAAAAAAGTTTAAAAGTATCTTCGTAAATTTGCGATAAAATTAGGCGGACGATCGATATTCAATCCTCCCAATTCAGGGAGAGATAGAACTTTTGAATGCCCGACTTTTGACTGGGTAATTTATATATTTAAATTAAATTATACTTTATGAGACCGATAAAATAAGTTGCAGCTCTAAATAAAATTTTCTAGCGTCTAAAGAATCTCGGACTAGAGCAATGTCCCGCAAACAAGCTAAATCTGTATTGTCAACTGGTATTAGATAAACCCAATTAATTTCTAGCTGTTCTCCAATATTTTCTAATTTTTGTCGATAAGCGCGTAATTCGGGCTTAATTTCTAATGGAGTATATATTCCGCAAATTAAACCTGAATTAAACGTATTAGAAGTTTCAGGGGAAGATTGTACTGATAGGTAGCAGCGATCGATTAATTGCTTTAGACGACCACTGCAAGCATTCTTAAAGCTATCTACTATAGTTTCGTTCATCTTCGGCTTCTCCAGTTTAAATATTTGCCAGAAAGCCGAGACCATCTAGCTAGAAATAACGCTCGAAAACTAACTTTAGATTTCTGAAAATCTACAAGATCAATCCTCCCCAACATAAAAGCAAGAGGAGGTACAATCTTTAACGAGCAATATTTTACCTATCGGTCGCTTTTCGATCGATAAGCGCATTTATCATTTTTGTGTTAGGATAGTCCTGAATATTTATCTAGCCAATCTAGTCTCAGATATATGTTGTTCAAGCTCTGTTATCTAAGGTAAAAACTCAGTGCTTTTGTTTAGCTGTTACTAGTAAGTTAGTTTTAACTTTGTTTGACATAACTATTCTCCTCAATTAAAAGTTGTTGATTTTTACATGGGGCGCTCGTATTTATACATATAAATAATTATTAAGAAGTTCCCTATTAACTCCATATTTTCTCGATCGATTAAGTTGCTAGCGAACAGATAAAGATGAAAATGGATATTTCTATTCTACTTTGCTGTTTTTATCAATAACAGCGATAATTTCAC
Organism: Prochloraceae cyanobacterium; assembly: GCA_030065755.1. Classification (GTDB taxonomy): domain Bacteria; phylum Cyanobacteriota; class Cyanobacteriia; order Cyanobacteriales; family JASJDA01; genus JASJDA01. The sequence goes on from JASJDA010000039.1 coordinate 32,353, forward strand.
CATCCCTTAAACCCGTAAGAAGTGCATTTTTTTTCATTGAAGATATTGTAGCTTAAAATTAACCGTATCTTAACTTAATTTTAACTTTAGTGGATAACGCGGGTCACTTTCCCTCTTCCCCATTCCTTGTTCCCTATCAGAGATATACGGTAGATAGAGAAATAATATATTCTGTAAGTTAAAGATAGTTTATTAATTTACTTAGCAGAACTCATAAGAGTCGCGATCGTTGAATTATGTTAAAAGGGTCAATCTTAGAAAAGCTAGAAACAGCACGTAGCAATCGCAAAACCCCTTTAAACCTAGGCGTATACTACAAAAACACTCTAATTGCTTTGTGTCATGCCTTAGAAGACTTTGTTCTAGAGTCTGATAGCTCTCCAATAATGGTGACGGCATTCCAGCAAGGTAAATGGTACCTTCAAGAAGCCGATCGCTACGGAGAAATTGCTCAGAAGGCATCTCACATAGCAATTATGGC
>JASJDA010000289.1 GCA_030065755.1 Prochloraceae cyanobacterium
AGTTGGTTACAAAGAAACCTCTAGTTTCTTGACTGGGTGGAAAAAAACCGACGAACTTGACTTTCTTAACGAGGTTAGTTGTGTACCTTTGCAGCAATGTCTCAGGCATCTGCAAAAAGCGTTTTCTAACTTCTGGGGAAAGCGCGCTAAATATCCTCGATTTGTTAAAAGCCAGTTGCGAAAAACCTGTAAAGGAAAGAAACAGAAACCTAAATCGTAAGTTTTAGGAATCCCCTTCCTTTAGGGAGGGGAGGATGTCAATTTCGACGACGGGACAAAATGCGATCGAGATATTGCAAAATTAGTATGCCTGCAATAACACTAACAGCAGCAGCCCGCCAAAAGTTGTGGGCAACATCAGCAGATATATCTAATGCCCATCCTCCCATTGGGGGGCCAATTAAATAGCCAATTGCCCAACATTGAGAGTTAAGAGAAAGGTAAGCACCCCGTAATTGAGGTGGGGCTAAATCTACTACTAAGGCTGAAGCAGAAGGAGTATAAGAAACTGTTGCGATCGCTAGAATAGTTAAAGCTAAAATTGCCCAAACTACTGAATATGTACCACTAACTCCCGTTACCCAAATTATATAAAATCCTATTCCCCAGCATAATAGAGAGAAGATTAGGGCGCGAGGACGACTAAAACGGTTGAGAAAGCGCGCAACTGGTAACTGAGAAATAGCAGAAAAAACTACGTGCCAGCTAAAAATAAGACTGATAATTTGCGGTGAAAATCCTGTTTCTCCTATTGCTGCTGGGACGAACTTTTTAAAATACAGGGGCATGGTAGTTTGTACCTGAGAAATATAGGTGGTGAAGAGAATATTTACCAGCAGAAATATTATTAAACGGCGATCGCTTAATGCTGTTAACCAACCTCGGGATGATTTTTGCTTGGGATTTTTTTGAAATTGATAGGTTTCGGCGATCGCGAAATAAATTAGAACGAAAAATAGTAGAAAAGAAATCCCGTCAATAACAAATAAACCGCGATAATTTCCAAACGAACCAATCCACACCCCTCCCAATACTACTCCCAATCCTAAACCGATATTATCTGCCAGTTTGGTAATAGCAAAAGCCTCGTTGCGCTGTTCGATCGTGGTTAAATCTGCCACTGCTGCTTCGGTGGCTGGCCAATATGTGCCAATTCCCAACCCCATCAATAAATTGCCGATAATAAAAGTGGGGAAATCGTAGCTGAGGGCGAAAACTACATCGGCGATCGCGGAAATGGCTGCAGATAACAAGAGAGTGCGTCTGCGTCCCCAAAAAGGGGAGTCGGTAAAAACTCCACCCAAAAATCGCCCCAAAACTCCAGAAATTGAGGCGCTGGTACCTAAACCTATGGTTACTTGAACTGCTGAGAGACCCACCTCATTGACAAAAAAAATCGGGGCATAAAATAGGGTAAATCCCGTGCCAATTTGAGATAGTAATCGACCTGCTGCTAGAATCCAAACTTTTATACTAAGTTGTGGTAATCCAAATAGCCTATTTTTAGACATAAAATAACTGCTCAAACCTAATCGCTCAAACCGCGAATTGTCGTGTTAATATCATTTTTTCTAACAATTGGATCGGCATTCTTGCTATTATTACCTACAGCAACGTATTCAATTGTCACATCTCCAGTTCGATTTAAAATTATAGAATGACGGCTATTATTCTCTTCTAAATCTAGAGATTTTAAAATTACTTTTTGCGCGTTTTCTAATACTAAACTATCTATATAAGATGATGGAGAAGAACCCTTTTTATTGACGTGAGTGAGGGTAAAATTTTTTAATTTTATATTACTTAGCGGAATATCTGGAGATTTATCTTTATCTTTTATTGTTGGTCTAATAGCGATCGCGGCATCTCCTTTTTTAATATCAAAGTGAACTCTAAAAATAGTTTTACCGATCCCTTGCCCGTTTAGAATTAAATTGCCTCGATTAATTACTAATGGCTCAAATAGGTCGATTTCTCCGGTGGGAAGTTGAACCTCTATTTCAGTTGATGTAGAAGATTGGTCGATTAACTTTTGTATGGCAGTTGCATCGTCGCGACCGTCGTTAGGGACAATACCTCGATCGGCTGCGGTAATAATTTCAGTAGGTACTTCTGGGGCTGAAAAATATCGCTCTTTGGCCCACCAACCTCCTAATAATTCTTCTACAGGAGAAATTAAACCGTTAAGCCACAACAACAGAAGAATAAAGCAAAATGCTTGGGAAATTAATGGCAAACCAAAAGTCTTATTTTCCAACCATTTTTGCCAGCTACTAGCAGTCAGGGGAACACTTCGATCGCCCCTTTGGATCCATTTTTGCTCTATTAGTTTAATTTGAGTCCAAATTTTAACTGCTGCTGAACCCCATTGGGTTGCTACGAATAGGGGTAAGTGAATTAGTTTTAGTTTGGATTTGCGTCCCCAAAAAATTAATGCCAGCACCAGAGGACGAGTAACCATTACCCAAAGTAAGATAGCAATTGCTGCGATCGGATCTCCTTTGAGCAAACTAATTAAAAATAAGCTCGGAGTAATTAGAGAAGTCCACATACCGATCCGCCAATCTAAAAGAGAACTCCACGGGAACCATCCGGTTGTTGTCGGTCCTAAACTAAGAGCGCGATCGCTATTGGGCAAAATATTAGCGTACCATTGCTGCAGATTTTCATAGGCTCTTTCCCACGGAGATCCAAAAACAGTTTCGAGGGAATAGACGATCGTATCTGGAACGTAAATCATGTCATAACCGCGCTGCAATAACCAATACCAACTGTTTTTCTCGTCTTCGAGGTTGTTGGCAAAATCGGGATGAAGTGCGGTTTCGCTACGAAACAGGGAAAAACCTCCTCTTAGGGATAGTATTTTTCCTGATAGGGAAAGGGAAGACATTTTGCAGTGTCTTTGAGCAAAACGCAAGTTAAACCAGTCGAAAAATGTACGAGGACCTTTGAGCTTAGATAATTGGTCGGTAGTTAAGGCTCCGAGTTTAGGAAATAGTCTAAAGAAGGGGATACACTTGTTGAGAGTACCAGGGGCTATTTCTGAGTTTCCATCCACAAGTGCTACTACAGTATTTTCTGGCAAATTAAAGGAAGCTAGGTGTCTCAAGGCATCAGCCATTGGGTTGCGCGTTCCCTGTTTTTGCACCGCGAAGATTACTTTAAGGTGACTTAACTCCGGATCTACAGACTTAAGTATTTCTTTTATGGCGGCGTTTTCTTCAGTGCTGCTGCTATTTACTAGCAGAATTGGCGGTTGAGGTAGGGTTTTTGCTTCATTAGCGATCGAGCGAAATACTTTTTGCGTTACCCAAGCGTTCGCTTTATAAGTTGTTACGACTATGCAAACTGGGGGTAAATATTCTACTCCTATAGCATCAGCTTTTTTTCGCCAACGAGGAAACACCCAATTCAAGTAGATGGGAGAGCGAATTAAATGGCTGCAAAGCCAAGACCATCGCCACAAGACGATCGTACCGATGCCAATTAAACTCCACCTAGTCCCCAAGCTCGAAAATGCCAAATCTTTTAGGATGTACAAATAATGTACGATCGCAAATCCTAAAACTGACAGCAAAGAAATTAGCAGCCATTTGAGATAGTATTTGGGGATTTTTTCCAGCCAAGCCGCACTATATTTAGACATCTGCCATTAATATCCTCTTAAATAATTTTTCGAGCGCTTCACGAAGTCAGAAGTCAGAAGTCAGAAGTCAGAAGTCAGAAGTTCTACCTCTGCTTGGTGCGCTCCGCTTTTTGAAAAAAGAGGTAGAAATTATTGAATTATGTTTTTATATTTTCCTCATTTTATGAGGAGGCTTTATACCAACGTGCAGAGCGTTACTTCTGATTTCTGACTTCATTGGTAATACGATAAATACCCAGTTTATAAGTGATTTTTAGCTAAGGTTATTTTCGCGTTTTGTCCTACACCACAAAACTTATAAGCCTGGGAGTGACTCGATGGAGGAGGAATACTCACGGTAATGAGCGAGAGAGACTCTCCTTGTAATTGTTCGGGTATGGCGGCTGAAACAGCTTGAACCCTCGATTTTTCAGATTTTTCTGCAACTTTGTGATTATTTATCGGCTTAATTGACTCTATTTCCCCAGGTAGCTTTTCTGCACTACCTACTAACTGTACGATCGCTGGCTTTTGTCGGTCGATGCTTTGAGCTTCTTCGGTGCTGGTTACTATTTCTACCCAAATTTGTTGGCAGTCTAGCACTGTGACAATGGGTTCTGATTTTTTTACTAATTCGTCTTTTTCTCGCAGTGTTTCGTAAATTACTCCCCTAAAACTAGCTGCTATTTCTAAATCTTGCCGATCGCTATAACGAGATTTGGCGTGGTTCAAACGCTCTTGAGCTATTGTCACTTCTCGTTCGAGAGTTTTGACTAGGATCGATTGAGCTTCGACTTCTTTGCGTAATTGTTGTATTTCTCGAAGAGTATTTTTTTGCCAATTTCCGTAGTCGATCGCAGCCAGATTATTTTTTGAGGTATTCAGGTCGGCTTTTGCTCCTCTTAGGTCTACCTGCGCTCGATCTATTTTGGCTGAGGCTGCTTTCCAATTTGAATAGCTTTGCTCTACCCTATTTCTCGATATGGCTCCTCGATCGTGTAAGTCTTTGTAATTCTGATATTCGCGCTTGTAACCTTTTGCTACGTGTCTGGCTTCTTCTAATGCTGCTTGTTTTTTAGCAACTCGATCGTTTAAGACCCTGTTTTTTACTCCCCAAAGTCTTGCGTGCTGTTTTTCTAAGCTTTGCAAGTGCCTTGTTTGCAAAACTTGATTTTCTTTAGCAAAGTCGAGTTGGTTTTTTTTGGATCTTATTTCTGCTTCTAGATCCACTAGAGATTGCTTGTCTTCGTGGCTCTGCTCTACTCTGGCTAGTACTTCTCCAGTTTTGACTTTAATTCCTGGTTTGACATAAACAGCGCTTAAGTTTCCGTCTATGGGCGATCGCACCCTCACTAAGCGCCCCGTTACTAATCCTTCTTCTAAAATTAGATGGGTTACCCGATAGCCGATCGAATTTGCGCCTATTGCTACTGCTGCTATCCCTGCACTTACAAAAGCACCTGCTATTATTGCTCTTTTGGGAAATAATTTCTTCTTAGGGTCTGGTATTAAATCTCGTTTATTGTGGGCAAAACTGGGATTATTTTTTTGACCGCTTATAAATTTTTTCATAAAATATATCTTTCGACTTTTTAGGAGCCTCAATACAATTAAGTTTTTTTTGAATCTTACATCAAGATAATTTAGGTATATTTCACCGATCGATCTTATTGTTTATTAACCTTACTTTATTTTTCGATCGCCAAGTTTATTATATCTTTACAAAAAACAATCCCTATCATTAGTAATTTCTATCAAATATGACGATCGGCCCTCGGAAAAGGTATAATACTATACAAATATTTTAAATTCTCAGAAAAGATTAAAGGATTTCGCAGTAGACGCTCGCTCATTGTGTGGAGTTGTCTAAATCGAAAATAAAAAATATTAGAAGCAAATTCTGGTTAAAAAACTAATTTTGAGAGAAGTATTTCGATCGCGATGAGATAAGATAAAAACTGATAAGAAACCAGCTTTAAATCTACTTAGGGGCTGGAAAAATAGTAAGAGTGACTGAAATGTCTGTTAAATTAGGTACTTCTTGGAATCACGAATTTATTTCTACTAACGGCATCAATCTACACTACGTTACTAAAGGTGAAGGCCCTTTGATGTTAATGTTGCACGGCTTTCCTGAATTTTGGTATTCCTGGCGACATCAAATTGAGGAATTTGGTGGAGATTACAAAGTAGTTGCTGTGGATTTAAGAGGGTATAACGATAGTGACAAACCCAAAAATTTAGAGTCCTATCGTATGGAAGAATTAATGAAGGATGTTGAGGGGGTAATTAAAGGACTCGGTTACGAAAAATGTATATTAGTCGCTCACGATTGGGGAGGGGCGATCGCCTGGTCTTTTGCTTATGCTTATCCAGCAATGGTAGAAAAACTAATTGTCATGAATATTCCCCACCCAGCTAAGTTTACAGAAGGATTGGGCACCCCAGAGCAATTGTTGCGCAGTTGGTATATTTTCTTTTTCCAATTACCTCTATTACCAGAGTTATTTTTCCAGTCCAATGATTACGAACGAATAGGCTCTATTTTCGCTAATCTGGCAGTAGATAAAACCGCTTTTACTCCAGAGGATTTAGAAGCTTATAAAGATGCTGCCTCTAAACGAGGTGCTTTAACAGCAATGTTAAACTATTATCGCAGCGTTTTTCAGAGATTATTTAGTAGCCCTCGCGACTCTTGGGAAAAATTAGAAATTCCTACCTTAATGATTTGGGGGGAAAATGATACTGCTTTAGGCAAAGAATTGACATATGGAACAGAAGCTTATGTTCGAGATATAACAATTAAATATATCCCCAATTGCAGTCATTGGGTACAACAAGAACAACCGCAGTTAGTGAATCAATATATCAGAGAATTCCTCTCAAAATCTGAATAGTACGAGGAATAAAAGCGATATTATTTGAGTTGTAAGTAGGAAAAAATGCGATTGCATCTACGGATATTGTTATCTATATTTTTAGGCTCTAAACTAAAACACGAAAAAAAGAGAGCGTCACAATCGATTCTAAATACATTGAAAGTCAAAACCTTAATTACTTTAAAATTATGGTTTTTATTTGTGTCTTTTTCTCAAACTATTTCTTGGATTTATTTTCCCAAAGATGGAGATACAAATACTGTTATAACTTCAAATGTCGATGGAGAAAATTTTACTACTAGAACTAAAATATTTTTTATTCACGGTATTATCAGAAATAATTATGACGAACAATTTGCGCTCGTGCTTTCTGAAAGGATATTGCAACCAGTAACTATTATTCACAATGGTTCTTCCTGTGCAGATAACGTTACTAAATGCCGAAAAATTGGCGACTTTACCAAAGCTTTTTTCAATCGATTTGGGAATAGATTGACGGGGAGAGGAAACGAACCGATTATTAAGAGTGCTAGAGAACAATTACAAGTAGCTTTAGACGATCGGCACCTATCTCGAATTGTTCTCATCACCCACAGTGAAGGAGGTTTAATTGCTCTAGCAGCAGTCGAAGATCTCGTCGAACAAAAGCATCCCCATCTCGATCGACTAACAGTTATTTTGATGGGAACTCCAGCACATTACCCAAAGATTGTGGAATTAAAGCGATCGGTAGGAGAGGTTATAGTCTTATCTAATCCTGGCGATCCGATAACTTGCTTTCAAAAAGATATATGGCGCTGGTCAAATTGGTTTGGGAGTACCCCTATAGTTAAACAATGTTTCGCTACAGGGGATCCTCGTCAGCACTTAGATGCTTCTTATCTCGATCGACTTCAGACTTATTTATTGCAACGTCTTAAAGATCGCCATTTGAACTCGTCCTTAGATGGTTAATAACATTTTTCGTTTAGTGAGGTAAAACTAGAAAGTACAATCAAAAAGACGTTTTAAAATCAATAATGTTTTCAAGCATCGATCTTTCTAATCCCTGGCTAATTGGGGCTGAATTAAACGGCATTTTAGTTGCGATCGCCTGGGTCATCCCGAAAAAATTACTCACCCCAGCCGGACTTATCCACGCCTGGATTTTAGGAATTATTATTTGGGGAACATTAGGGTGGCAAGGATATACAATTGTCATGTTTTACTTCCTAGTTGGTTCTGCCGTGACTCGCATCGGTATGGAACAAAAGGAAGCTGAAGGAATTGCTGAAAAACGTTCTGGCGCTAGAGGGCCAGAAAATGTTTGGGGGTCGGCACTCACTGCTAGTATTTGTGCTGTCGGCACTTTATTTGTCGAACAACCAATTGAGAAATTACTACTATTAGGCTACGCAGCCAATTTCGCTACTAAACTTTCCGATACTACTGCTAGTGAAGTAGGAAAAGCTTACGGTAAAAGGACTTTTTTGATTACTACTTTACAACCAGTCCCGCGAGGTACAGAAGGTGCTATTAGTTTAGAAGGAACTGTAGCGGGAATAGTAGCATCAATAGCGATCGCTCTTTTAAGTTGGAGTGTTGGCACGATCGATCTCCTTGGAGTAATTTGGTGCGTAATAGCCGCTTTTGTCGCAACTAACTTAGAAAGCGTTATTGGCGCGACGTTGCAATCGAAATTAGATTGGATGACTAATGAGATAGTCAATTTTATTAATACTCTTATTGGGGCGATCGTTGCGATCTTACTGGCTTTAGCTTGGAACTGGTTTGTTTTAAGTCGATGAATTACGATTACATCATTGTTGGTGCTGGTTCTGCTGGTTGTGTTTTAGCAAATCGGCTGACAGAAATTCAACTACTAAGGGTAAATCAAAGATTATACCCTTAGATTGTTAGAATTCAGTCTGACAACTTAAGTGTTGAATAGGTCTTTGAGCTTAATCTTGGTACAGACTTCTGAGTGTTTTCCTAGCTCGGATTATCTCTAAGACTACTGATTTTAGTCGGGCGTAACGGCAAGACATCTTAGATTAAGTGACCGAAGGAACTAAAACTTTTAACAGGATTATCTCCATGTATCGTGTTCCAGTAATAAGTAAAGACAATAAACCATTAATGCCAACCAAACCATCAAAAGCTAGAAAATTGGTTAGAGACGGCAAAGCGGTTGGTAAGTTTAATAAGCTAGGAGTTTATTATATTAAGTTAACTTTTGAGCCCTTAACACGAAAAACACAACCGATAGCCATAGGCCTAGACCCTGGAAAAAATTACTCAGGAATAGGCGTTCAAAGCCGCAAAATTACTCTATTTACTGCCCACTTGATTCTCCCTTTTGAAACAGTCAAAAAACGCATGGAGCAACGAGCTATGATGCGAAGGAATAGAAGAGGTAGACGCATTAACCGTCAACTAGCTTTTAAGTTAAGAGCGCATCGTCAAAAACGATTTAATAATCGCAGAAATAAAAAGGTAGCTTCATCCATTCGAGCCAATAGACAGCTAGAAATAAGAGTTATATTGGAAATTAGCCAGATTTACCCAATTAGCTCAATCGTTTTTGAGTATGTAAAAGCTGATGTAGATCTAACATCAGGAAGAAGAAAAGCACGAGCAGGAATTGAATTTTCTCCTGTGATGGTTGGACAAAATTGGGCAATTGAACAGCTCGAAAAATTAGCTCCAATTATTAAAAAATTTGGTGGGCAAACTTCTAATCTCAGAAAACATTTTGGATTAAAAAAACAGAAACATCTCTTCGGAGATGCCATCCCAGCTACCCATGCTGTTGATGGTGTAGTTCTAGCAGCTAGCCAATTTAAAGATTACCTACCTTTTGAGAATTTAATCGGTAGAGGTCATTGTTGGCAAGGCAGTGTAACTATTACAGATGCTCCTTTTACTGTAATTCGTCGTCCACCAATATCAAGGAGACAATTGCATTTAATGTTACCAGCTAAAGGAGGAAAAAGACGCAAGTACGGCGGTACAACAACACCATTTGGTATGAGAAAAGGAGATCTTGTGAAATACAAAGAAAAACTGGGTTTTTGTTCTGGATATACGGGTAAAAATATTTCAGTGAGCGATAGTAACTGGAAACGTCTAGGTAGATACGCAGTTAGTAAAGTAACACTGGTTGCTCGTTCTACTAACTTAATTTGTCAACCGATAATTGGAGGCGCGAAATTCCCCCCGAAAGATGTATTTATTTTTAATAGGGAAGTCCTCTATAGCAGTCAAGTTGTAAACGAAGTAAAAAAGTTATCGTAAAAGGACTTCCCTATTAAAAATAGAATCATTGTAACCGACCAAATCGAA
>JASJDA010000290.1 GCA_030065755.1 Prochloraceae cyanobacterium
ATCGCCACCTTCTACTTTTAAACCCTTTTCTACGAGAATTTCTAAAGTCCGATCGACTGTATTGATATTAAACAACCAGCTATTTAACGCTTTAGCATCGACGCTATCTGGTATTTCTCCTGTCTCTTCATCTTGAAACTTCTCCTCGTATTCTTCTTTTTCTTCTGGGGAGAGATCTTCGTATTTAATTCCACTGCGCATAAATTTAAAAGGGACTTCTATACCTGTTGGGGGAACTAAATGACCGTCTTTGATAGCGTCATCTAATTCGTATGCGAAAGTAGGAACCCCTGGCTCTAGATCGAATATTCTATAAGTATCGCGGTTAACTTCTGCCCTGGGAGTAGCTGTTAAACCTACTAACAACGCGTCAAAATATTCAAATAAAAGGCGGTATTTTTTATAGATCGATCGGTGTGCTTCATCTACTATTACCAGATCGAAATGACCGCAACCAAAAACGCGACGATCGCCATCGCTGTTATTGATGCGGTTGAACATGGTGGGGTAAGTAGAAAGCACCACATTAGCGTTATCTGCGTTTTTGTTTTTGGTCAGATCGATCGCCGTTGCTGTGGGTAGATGGCTTTTAAAGGCGCGTAAAGCTTGAGTTAATAGGGCGGTGCGATCGGCTAAAAATAGCACTCTTTTGACCCAATTAGCCCGCATTAATAAGTCAACTAAGGCGATCGCGGTGCGGGTTTTTCCCGTCCCCGTTGCCATTACTAGCAATGCTTTTCGTCCTTTGTTGGGGTCAAAGGTTTGGGTAATTTGTCGAATGGCTTCTTGTTGGTAACTGCGGTTAACAATATCTGAGTTTATTTGTACTAAATGCAGTCCTTTGCGGTGGCTGCGACGAAATATTATCCTTTCGAGTTCGTCTTTTTTGAGAAACCCTTGAATTTGATGAGGGGGATAGTTGCGATCGTCCCAGATCCAAGTTTCAAAACCGTTACTGTAGAAGATAACGGGACGTTGAGAAAATTTGTTTTCTAAACAGTCTGCGTAGAGTTTGGCTTGGTGTTTCCCTGCTTGTGGACTTTTAGAGGTATGACATAGCTGGCTAGTTAGTTTGTAAGTCTAGTTTGCCCATTTCAGGTTTTGAAGTCAAAAGTTCAAAGTCAAAAGTAAAAAAAAGTTTTTTCGCTTCGTTATGGGTTTAAGACCTCTAGGAAGTGAGACGTAGACGATCTAATAAAAGTTCGCGGTTTGAATCCTCGATCGCACATATTACTTTTTACTTTTTAGACGTTTGTATAACTCAGAATTTTTCTTTAATATATAATTAGCTGCTTGGCTAAAATATGGCTTAGTTTCTGTCAGCCAATCATTTATTTTTATCTCTAATAGTTTTTCTGTAGATAGTCCGAGTTTCTGGGCTATTTCTTGTATTTGTTCGATTTGTTCTTCGGGTAAGTTAATAGTAAGTTGTGACATTTTAAAAAGTTACATCTTCATAGAGTGTTTCTAAAGTTCCTTGAAAATCGATCGCTTTTAGTTCAAATGAGTTTGTTTCTGGTGTATAAATTTCTAAAATCCATCGCTGTCGATCGCTGCAACGAAAACATTCAACTCGCTGTCTTTTAGTGTTAATTAAAACATACTCTTGCAAGCTTTCTAGCTGCTGGTAGTCAGCGAATTTGTCGCCTCGATCGAATGCTTCTGTAGAATCTGATAATACTTCGACAATTAAACAGGGAAATTGTTTATAGGTGGGAGAAGAGCGATCGCGCACCGCTACGCGGATCTCTTCGAGATCGTCACAAGTTACGATGACATCGGGATAATAAAAGCGATTAATCGATTCTATCCTGACTTTCATATCAGACATATATATCCGACAACCCAAACCTCGGACGTGTTTACAAATAAGAGTCAAAAGATTCCCCACAATTGTAACGTGAGCATCGTTAGCCCCTGACATTGCCAATATTTCCCCGTCGATGTATTCGTGTTTGATGGGGCTTTTTTCTTCTACTCCTTAGAGTTCGCCGCGAAATGCTCTTTGTAGTAAGGAATTAAAAAGGTTATTTTGAAGTTTTTTACTTTCAAGTAAATTATGATGTTGTGATTGTAAAATTGATGAAATAAATCGAAATTGTGCTTGTTTTTCTAAAGGAGGTAGAGGAATAGAAAAGTTTTTAATCATGTCAAGATTTAAATTAGGCTGATTTCCACCTCGACCTAATTCCCTAAGTCTTTGATAGGAAAATTTTAAAAGTTTCCATAGATAAATAGAGCAATATCTTTCATTTGGAATAATCACGGCACAAGCTTGATTATTTGTACAAGGAAGACCCAGAAGAGCAGTTCTTCCTCGTGTAACACCTTGCCCATACATAGCAACTATAATACTGTTTTTAGGAAAAATATTCATTTGAGCTGCTCCTTTGTCTGTCAAATATTCTTCAGTATCTTTAATTACAGTATTTTTAACTTCTGTTGTTTTTACCCACCTAATTTGTCCACCGTAGTTAGTTGGATCTTTACGGCTTGGTGTTTTTCCTGTTTTTACATCAGCGATGTCTCTTATTTTGCAAACTTCCCACCCTTTAGGATTAGTAACAGGATCGCCGAACATCTCCAAAAACTGCGATCGCAATAATTCCTCAGTTAATCTAAACTGTTGCACCATCTAACCGATTGCTTATATGAGCTACTGCATTAAGATTTGGGCGTACTGTAGAAACAAGAACATCTCCAGTTTTAATAAGTTGTCTTGCTCGACTAGGTGCTTCATGAGTTAATATGCTAACAGTTTCCTCAACTTTCTTTGTCTCTCTACTAACAGAGGAAATATCAATATAAGTGAATAATTCATTAGTCTGACTCTCTAAAGGATTCCACTTATTAACAGAATTTACAAGCTTACCAATCGCAACCAAAGGACACATAAAATTACGTTTCTATTAGTATCAATACTTTTAACCTTGAGTCAATCGGGTTGCAAACGCCAAAACAGCTAAAATATCCACAGATTCTAAATCTTCATAATCTGCTAAAATTTCCTCAGTGGTCATACCTGAACTAAGCAACTCTAGAATAAATTCCACAGGATAGCGCAGTCCTCGAATGCAGGGTTTACCATGACAAATATTGCGATCGAGGGTGATTCTTTCTAAAAGTTTATTTTCCATTCTCAATTTTCCCTACTCGACTCATTACTCCTAAAAAACTCGTTACTCGATCGAAGTTACTCGTTACTCGATCGAAGTAACCCTTCTAACTCATCCAAATCTGCTTTAATCTCCTCCTCTAATCCCCTCAATTTCCCTAAAATAACTTTTGGCGCTTCATACTCCACCTCATCATATTCAATCTCTTTGTAACGATTAATAGAGAGGTCATAACCATTAGCTTTAATCTCATCCTTTGGCACAAAAAACGCCTTATCTTTACGATCGCCTTCCTTCCCTACCTCCCTCTCTTTCCACCGCTGCAAAATATCGGGAATATCATTCTGTTCGATCGCAACTCTTTTATCGTCTAAAGAAAACCCATCGGCTTGCATATCATAAAACCAAACCCGATCGGTTCCTCCCGCGTCTGTCTTGGTAAAAATTAAGATCGCCGTAGAAACACCAGCATAGGGTTTAAACACCCCCGAAGGCATAGAAATAACCCCGTCGAGTTTGTGGTCTTCTACCAATACCTGACGTATCTTTTTATGGGCTTTAGAGGAACCAAATAGCACCCCATCGGGTACAATTACCGCAGCCCGTCCCCCCTTCTTCAGCAAGCGCAGAAATAAAGCAATAAATAGTAATTCTGTCTTCTTAGTAGAGACAATTTTAGTCAAATCCTTGGCAATGCTGGACTCTTCCACCGACCCCTTAAAGGGAGGATTTGCCAAGATCGTGGTAAAAGATTCCGTTATTTCCGCCCGATCTTCCGAAAGAGAATCGCTAGCCTCAATGTTCGGATCTTCGATACCGTGTAGCATTAAATTCATGCTACCAATGCGCAACATAGTGCTGTCAAAATCGAAACCGTGAAACATCGAGGTGTTAAAATGTTCCCGATTTCCTGGCGCATTTAATACCAGATTTCCGTCGCTATCCTTTAAATTACGCAAATATTCGGCTACAGCAACTAAAAAACCAGCCGTACCACAAGCAGGGTCGCAAATCGTCTCTCTAGGATGAGGAGACATCAATTCTACCATCATTTTAATAATGTGTCGCGGGGTGCGAAACTGTCCGTTAGTGCCTGCGGTGGTCAGCTTCGAGAGCATATACTCGTATAAATCGCCTTTGGTGTCGCGATCGGCGATCGGCAGGAGATCGATTTGTTCGACTACATTAGACAATAAAGCAGGATTACTAATGAGAAACACCGCATCTTTCATGTGACTACTGTAAGCGGTTTCTCCTTCTTTACTACCCAAAGACTTGATAAAAGGAAACGCCTTATCTCTAACACTTTCCAGCATTTCCTCAGAATTTTGATTCTTAAAATAAGACCAGCGACAACTCTTATATTCGTCCCCAAAAATAGAATTTTCAACGGGTTTGCGCAACCGATTAGCTTTTTTCTCCTTAGCCAACTCCAGATCGTCCAACCGCTTGATAAACAGTAAATAAGAGATCTGCTCTATTACCGAAAGAGGGTTACTAATGCCATTATTCCAGAAGGTCGTCCAAAGGCGATCGACCTTTGACTTGATTTCACCTGTAATCATTAATTAACTATTGCTCGAATCATTCCAGCATAACCTTTCTTCGATGCCCAGCCAAAAAAGCGATTCAAACTGGCATTATCTCAATGTTCGTCGAAGCAGGAGCAAAAGAGCATAAAACAAGTCTCGATCGCAAATGATAAATATTCTCATTTGCGAGGGAACCCGAAACAAAGGCGCTCGACAGCTCCACTTTCCATACATAACTACTTATGACTCGATCGATTCTTTATAAACTAACCCGCGACTAGTTCCCTTTCCCAGTACAAAGGCAAAATATAAGTAAAAGTTTTATTTACCAGATCGGCTATTTTAATATTCAAATTTCTAGGCAAGATTACCAAGTGAATTAATTGATTAAAATAATTTGCTTTTTGAGCGCTCGACAACGAATTTACAAGACTTTCCCGATGTGATATGCTTTTCTAAGCTAACAAGATAATGATATATTGGTCTTTTATTGACTATTTTTAAGTTACGTGTCCTACAACCCTTATGCGATCGAAAAACACAGTTTTAGCAAGGGGAGATTACGTGCAATACAAAATGCTGCCAAAAAGTAGTTTTATAAGTAAGTATATTTACATATATTGACAAAAACACCTGAATATGCATAAAAGCTGAAAAAAATCAAAAGGGAAGATACAGAATTTGGCCTTCTATTTCTCCCTCCAAACTACAACTTACCAGTAGCAGAATATCCTCAATTACTTTTCCCATAGAAGAATCTGAAGTTACTTCAATAACTCCTGGCATTGTTTGACCGGAGGCGATACGTTCATAAGCATAGCGCGTAATTGTTGCCACGTCATGTGTTAGCAATATTCGCCCTTCTTGGGCTGCCCGTGCTAGTACTATTGGATCGTTTTCACCAGACAAACCAATGTCCTGAACGCGAACGAGGTCGAGGTCGGGTTGACGACGCAATAACCCCCTAATAATATTATTATCAAAATTCTCGTCAGCCAAAAACTTCATGTAGATTGCTTTTGTGCCTTACGAGCCAGCAATCTGTCCCGTAATCCCTGGGAGTCAAACCTGGATTCATTCATTTGGCGAATTTCTTGGGCTTGTTTTCGTCTTTGTTGTAAGTATGTTTCTACTTCTTGCTGGTGGTTCAGATAAAATCCAATCGTAGTGTACACGTCAGCCAAATTGAGAGATGGGTAACGATAGACAATCTCCTCAGCAGTTGCTCCTTGGTTAAACCCAGCAATGACAGTATCAAGAGTTACACGAGTTTTTCCTACTCGAACAACACCATCAGCATTTGTTTCTAGAGGGGGAGGTTCGGCAACGACTATTAATGTCATACAATTCCAATATTTATTAGCTTAATGGTATCAAAACTTTAATAGTTTCTAAGAGCAACACTAGCTAAGGGAAATTAACGACTCAAGTATTCAAGTAAACTACGTCTAGCCGCCAAGGGCTGAGCTAGACGCTTTTAGTAGCCCTTCAGTTATCGAACAGGTCAACAACTGAGAACCTCTAGGCGTGTTTACAGAACGCCCCCAAAGAGCTATATTTAATGCTCCGTTTAAATCAGCATCACCGATCCATCCACAAAGCTTGTTTGTGCATTTAAATTTCTTTTGAGTTCTAATTCCAATGTGCAAACAACAATTACAACTTTGACTGGTGTAGGCGGGAGGAATAGCTATTACTTTTATTCCTTCTTTAATGCCTTTGTATTCTAGAAAAAGTCTTAATTGATAAAAAGCCCAAGAGTTTGACCTTCTTCTTTCAGTCTTACTTCTGGGCTTTTTATTTGTGCTTTCTCTTATGCCCGTCAAATTTTCTATTGCTATCAAAGAATTAGTTTCTTTAGCTTCAACGACGATCGCTTTGCTGATGTTGTGATTGAGCCATGCTTGAAACTTTCTCTCCCGTCCAGCTAACCGTTTTAAAATCTCGCGGCATCTTCTACGACTGCTGCGAGTGCCTTTAGACGCTTTTTTCTGAAGAGAAGCCCTTACACGACTGTATTTGTCTCTAGTGTTTTGAATCTGTTTGCCATCCCATCCTTTATTTGTCGAGGTTTTAGCAATTTCTCGGCGACCGAAATCTACACCAATTACATTGCTAGTTTTTTGAACTATAGGAGCATCTGATTTTAGTTGTATATGAACATACCAGTCACCGTCTTTATGTTGGCAAACTTGAGCAGATGTTGGCTTTTGTCCAGATAGTTTACCCCGATGATAATTACTGACTCGAAGCTTAATATGCTCTCGTTTAGCAACAGTGCTAAGACTTACTGTCCAGTCTTTTTCTCGAAAGCGAAAAGTGTCTTTATCGCAATCAAAACTAGTAGGTTTAAAACCTTTGACTTTTTTAGCTTTCTGTTTAGCGGTTAAACGATTCGCCGCAACTCTAGCACAGGCTCTAATGACATGGTTGGAAACTAAATCAAACTGCTCTTTAACTTCGCTATAGATAACTGCTTGAATAGCGTTTCTGTTAGAAAGGGAAGGTTTAACTTCTTTGTTAATGTACTCACAGGCCGCTGCAAACTGTTTCGCCGTTGCCGCCAATTTCTTGGCTTGTTCGGAAGTAGGTTGGAGTTTGACAACTAAGGTGAGGACTTGTTTCATAGCTATAATTTTACCACTAGTGTTTGTTAATTTCAACCCTATCGAAGGGTTGAAATTAACGCGCTATCCCCCTACGACCCGCTACGCTGAGGTCGTAGCCCCCCGCGCATTTTGGTGGTGGGCAATTCAACAGGATCCAGACCCTTTAGATAAGATATTCTGGGAAAAGAAGTATGGGGTGCAGGCTTTTAAAGTTGATTCTTTGAAGAATTACATTAGTGAGGTAGAAAATCTATTGCTCGAACAGGATATTAACCCTTATGCTGATGTTCTCTCTGTACCATCTTCTCCAAAGGTAGTTCGAGATAAGGTTTTCATCAGCTATAGTGACGAAGATAAAGATTGGTTGGAGAAACTCCAGAGACATCTGAATGCCTTGAGTACGGAAGTCAATATTGATATCTTTAACGACACAGACATCAAACCTGGTGCTAAGCGGAGAGAGGAAATTGAAAACGCTATAGCAAGGGCAAAATTGGCAATTTTGCTGGTGAGTTCTAATTTCCTAAGTTCAGAGGTTATTAAAAATCACGAACTGCCAGATCTGCTAGAAGCGGCTGAAAAAGAAGGCCTGACAATCTTCTGGATTTATGTCAGTAGCTGTTCGTTCAAATACTCGCCGATTCGTGATTACCAAGCAGCTCACGATATTTCTAAACCATTAGATCGACTTACTCAAGGAGAGCAAGAGGAAATGTTGATGAAAATTTGCGAGAAGCTGGTTGATGTTGTTAATACATAAAAGAACGATCGCCCTATTCCCTTTAGCTAGTTTACTTGACAGGGGGTGCTGACTTATGCAAAGAGATAAGGTTTTCATTAGTTACAGCCATCAAGATAAAGATTGGTTGCACAAACTCCAAACTATGCTGGCTCCTTTAACCAGGGAAGGCACCATTGATATCTGGGACGATACAAAAATAAAACCAGGTGCTAAGTGGAGAGAGGAAATTGAAAAAGCTCTAGCCTCAGCTAAAGTAGCGGTTTTGCTGGTGAGTCCCGATTTCCTAAGTTCAGAGTTCATTGCCAAACAAGAACTGCCACCTCTGTTAGAAGCTGCTGAAAAAGAAGGGTTAACGATCTTCTGGGTTTATCTGAGTAGCTGTTTGTACAAATTTACCCAGATTGGTCAGTACCAAGCGGCTCATAATATTTCTCAACCTTTAGATCGACTTGATGAAGCACAGCAACAGGAAATGTTGATGAAGATATGCGAAAAGCTCGTTGAAGCTATCAATTAATCAAAAGGCGATCGCCTTATTCTCTTCAGCTAGTTTACTTGACAGTGGGTGCTGACTTATGCAAGCCTTAACACAACAACCAATCAACCAGCCCTACAAAGGATTGGAACCTTTCGACGAATCAGATGCCCCGATTTTCTTTGGACGAGAAAAGGATCGAGACCGGATCGTCAACTATCTGAGAAGTTCGCGCTTGACAGTTCTCTACGGGACTAGCGGAGTGGGGAAAAGCTCTGTTCTGAGGGCAGGGGTCACTTATTACCTGCGCCAAGCTGCCCAGCAAAATCTCAAGAGGTATGGTGTGCCCAAATTCGCTGTTGTTGTCTTAAAAGATTGGCGGGAGGATCCGCTAGGGGAGTTGATAGAGCAGATTAAAGACGAGAGCGAGAAACTGCTCGACGGTCAGAAATTGCCAATAATGTCCCCAACCCGTAACCTCAAAGAAGTCTTACAGGTGTGTACAAAGTTCCTCGGTGAAGAAGGAGAAGACGGAACACTGTTGATCGTTCTCGATCAGTTTGAGGAGTATTTCCTGTACCATCCCCAACCAGAAGAGGGAGAAAGAACGTTCGAGATAGAGTTTCCCAAGGCAGTCAACTGTCTTGGACTAGGCGTTAACTTCCTGATCTCAATACGCGAGGATTGGATAGCTCAACTCGATCGCTTCAAAGTTGCGATCCCTAACATCCTAGATAACCGACTGGAGCTTAAGCCTCTCGACGAGCAGTCCGCCTGCGACGCGATCCTCAATCCCGTCTATAAAGTCTACAACCGCCAACATAAGGAGGGAAGAATCAGCATCGAACCAGAATTAGTCGAGCGCATCTTAGCAGAAATTGCCCTCGAAACCTGGCATCAGGATGGACATGAGCGGAGCGATGAGGAGACGACAACTTTATTCAGGCCGAGAACATTTCAATCTTCTTACCTGCAAGTGCTGATGCAACACTTGTGGAAAGAGGAGATGAAAAATGAATCCCACCAACTGCGTTTGAAAACATTAGAGAAATTGGGAGGGGCAAAGGAAGTTCTCAAGAACTACTTCAAGGAAGAAATGGAATGGCTATCCAAAATAGCTAATCCTAAATGGGTAAATGTGGTCGCCAAATTTGTTAACTATTTAGTAACTCCTAGCGGCACTAAGATTGCCTATCCCTCTGAAGATTTAGCAGTGCGAGCAGAGATTGAGGAAAGAGAACTTCGACTTGTGCTAGAAGAACTGGTCAAACAACATCTCCTAAATCCAGTTATCTCTAAGGACAATCCCAACCTCTTATGCTATGAGCTCTCTCATGATATACTTGCTCCAGTCATTCTAGAGTGGCATAATGACTACTGGAAAAATAGAAATCGTACCAAACTTGAAGCTATACAAAATTTGAGTCAGGTAGATATCCAAGCATGGCAAGAATTCCTCGATAT
>JASJDA010000291.1 GCA_030065755.1 Prochloraceae cyanobacterium
AGTTCCCAGGGTAATATCTTGGCGAGTAGTAGCGGGGATGAAACGATTAAGTTATGGGATTTAGCTACTGGGAATTGTCAGCAAACCTGGAGGGTAGAAAGGTTTTATGAGGGGATGAATATTAGCGGTGCTATTGGGTTGAGTGAGGAACAGAAAGCGACGCTCAAAGCTTTAGGGGCAGTACTAAATAGCAAAATCTCTCATTAAATCTATTTATTTCTGCTTATTCTTTTTCTTTTTGAGAGATTTGATGAGTTCTCTAATTATTGCTGTCATAGTCGTCTCTTCTTCAGAGGCTAATTTTTTAAGAAAGTTATAATCTTTCTCACTTAATCTAACTGGGATTTGCTTCATAGATGTGATACGATTATTATATCTAAATTGTATCACATCTATGTACGCAGTTAAGGTCGAACTAAAATTAAACAATGCCGAGAAAACCTTTATAAATCGACATATTGGATTTTCTCGGTTTTGCTACAATTATGCCCTTAGCTTGTATCAACAGATTGACCACAAACAATACAAAGGAGGTAGTTCTAAGAAAATAGATTTAATCAAAAAATGCTTTACTAACGTTACTAAAAAAAACCCTGATTTTGCATGGACTAAGCAGATGTCATCGCGAGTGTATCAAAACTCGTTTAGAGCGTTAAAAACGGCATTCTCAAGATATTGGAAGGGTAGTGGTGGATTGCCTAAGTTTAAAAAGAAAAAACATCCAGGTAGCTTTACAGTAGATTCTTCTAATGGGGTAATGCTTCAATCTGGCGGAAAAAAAGTAAAACTTCCAACATTAGGAACGTTCAGAACTAAAGAGCCAATACCTAAATGCGTTGCTCAGACTTACACGGTATCTAAGCAAGGCGAACGCTATTACGTTAGTTTTTCAATCAATGCCGAACTAATCCCACCAATTCAACATGAAGTGTTTGACCCTGTAGGAATTGATGTAAACCTAACTGACGGTAAATATTGTGTTATTTCTGATGGGACAATGGTAACTTTTCCAAAACCCTTAAAGGTAGCGATAACCAAGCTAGAAAAGTTACAGTATCACAATCGAAATAAACAACTAGGGAATCGAAAACAAAAAGTATCCCCTTCCAATAACTCTAGGAAATACTATAAAAAACTAGCGTCATTACACAAGAAAGTAGCTGATGCTCGAAACAATTTTTTACAAAAACTTACTACCGACTTAGCCCGCAAATATCGTCATATTAAGCTAGAAACCTTAAATATCAAAGGTATGATGGCTAATAGCAAATTAGCTATGCACATAGCGGATGCCAGCTTTTATAAATTTAAAACCTTGCTTGAAAACAAGGCTAAAAGTCACGGCGGTATAGTTGAATCTGTAGATATGTGGTATCCCAGTAGTAAGTTATGTTGTAAGTGTGGGAGCAAAAAAGAGGATCTTAAATTAAAGGATCGTCTTTACAAATGCGCTCGATGCAATTTAAGTATTTGTCGCGATTTAAATTCAGCTTTAAATCTGGCTCTAGCAACAGAAGAATATATAACAAATAGGGTGGGCTACACCCGAATTAACGCCTGTGGACACGTTTCCTCCTATGGTCGTGGCAATGACATCAGTAATGATGTAAAGAAGCAGGAAATAAACAGCTATACCGAGGTTTAATAAGGTATGCGTAAGTTTTATTTAGCAGAGCCTTTTGTCCTACCAATTAGGCGTGCGGCGATCGCGCCACCAATAAAGCCAAACAAATGACCCTCCCAAGAAATTCCTGGTTGTGAGGGCAAAACTCCCCAAACAAAACCGCCATAAAGTGCAGCCACAATTATCGATAGTAAAATCGAAGCAAAGTTTCTTTGAAACCAACCCCTAAAAAGGAGAAAGCCTAAATAGCCAAAAATGAGACTACTTGCTCCAATGTGGACTGTGTTAGGTTGACCGAAAACCCAGATTCCTACTCCGCTGACGAACATAGTCACTATTGTGACGAGAAAAAAGTCGCTCGTCTCCTGTAACATAACAAACCAGCCAAGAGAAATAAAGGGGACGGTATTGGCCATTAAGTGTTGGAAATTTCCGTGAATAAACGGGGCGAATAAAATTCCCCCAAGTGCAAATATATTGTGTGGTTGAACTCCAAATTGGTCTAGACTACCTGCGAAAAAAATTTGGTTAACCTAAGCTAGAAAATTACTTCCCTAACTCGGCTTCAAAACCGTGCGTGACAGTTTCCCGTCACACGGCTCCTCAGTATGTGGCTAGTGCCTTTGCTTGCACCTTACTTCATTAGAGATGTATAAATCTTCTAGATTAATCCTTTGACTCCAATAGCTTTGCTCGTATTCGTAAGGCGATCGCGCTCCTTCTACTTTTATCCATCTTTTACCTGCGTCAAATTTACTGTGTTTGAGCAATTTATAAGGCTGTTTCCCTTCGCTAATCGTGGCAAAAACCCAACGGCTGGTACCAATAGGATGCCAATATTTGTTAACTATCCATCCCTTACCTTTGTTGGGATGGCGGCGAGTTGCCCATCTCCAGAGTCGTTTCCACAAGAGATAATCTAGCTTTTTAAAGACTTTACTACAATTCCAAGGCGATCGCTCTTCGCACCAATTACGAATAATGGGATTGAGTTTACCTATCAATTGAGATTGAGATTGAGCTTGACAGCTTTTAACGCGATCGGCTAAAAATCTATAATGCCTTTCTATCTCTTGTTTTGACGGCGCAATGACGGTAGTAAATCCAGATAATTTCGATTTCGTTTTAAATTGACGAATGGTCAAATCCAAAAAGTCAAATCCTGGGGAACACTCCATATTTTCGCCGTTAAATTCCTCTAGGGTATGTGTTAGATGAGTTTGAATAGTTTCTAGTTCCAAACCCGTCTGTTTTAGCCATCTATAAAAAACTACCCGACACCTTTCTAAAGTAGTTCGATCGTCGCACAGAATTACAATATCATCTGCATATCGCACCAGTTTAGGAACTTTATCTGTTAGAGATGCAAATGCTTTTTGTAGATATTGTTCCATTCCGTGCAGGACAATATTAGCAATTAGGGGAGTAATTATCTGAACTACATTATTAAGTGCGCGATCGTATGTTTTCCTTTGCGCCCATTGATTCCAATCGATCGCGTTGCAAGTAAGCCACGCTTTGATTTGTCGTCTAAAGACGGGAAAAGTGTTTATTTTTTCCAGTACTTTTTCGCGAGTTAATAAAGGAAAACAGGGGGCTAAGTTAGCGCGCAAAACGAAAGCAGGTCGTTTGGCGATCGCCATATAGATAGCTGCGATCGCGTCGTGTGGCGATCGTCCTGGTCTATACCCGTAGGAATTTGGCTCGAAATATGCTTCCCATTCTGGCTCTAAAGCTAGTTTGAGAAGTGCTTGTTTAGCTCTATCCTCTAGGGTAGGTATTTTTAGAGGTCGGGCTTGTTTTCCTTCAAGTTGAGGAAGCCAAACCTGTTTGGCTGCTCTAGATTTTTCATCTATTTTTAAGTTGAGAGCCAGTTGCGATCGCTCCTCAGTTGAGAGAAATTTAATTCCATCTACTCCAGCAGGGGAGGATTTAAAAGAGCGATCGGCACATACCTTTCGTACAGCTAGTAGCTTAGCGTCCTTGGATTTAACTAGGAGCTTTTGGAGTTTGTGGAGTATTGTTACATCATTAGATAATGAAGCTTTGTAAATCCGTTGTTGGAGCTTAAAGACATTACGCTGGACTTTATTCCAGTTAATTGTCTCCCATTCCACTTTTGATATAATCTCAGTTTTGGACATATTAACTTCTACTGACGGACGTACATACCACATAGCTGCGAGTCTGTGAGCGTATCCTCTCCATTACAGAAAGGCTTTGGCTTCGGACTCGATCCCTAGGTCGGGTGGTTTCTTACGCGAGCAACTACCTGAAATGAATTAGAACGTCGCAAGTCAGATAACTAACTACTAACCACTAACCAAATTCAGGAACCTTCCCGTCCTTTTAACTCGTTCTTGACTTTCGTTGGTACTGACTTTAGGAACTTCTCTCTCCACCGAGTTTTGGTAAGTGTCGATAGTCAAATCGATAATTGCTATCTACCATTACTGTTACTGCGTGTCAGCCAAATTTTCGCAGTTGAGAAATTACGATGGTTGTCGTGAGAATTCGCTTTCGCTGTCCTTAGTCAGATGCTTGCAAATTCACAACTATTGGCTAGTAGCTATTCTGCTTTCATCCCCGCTTCAATAAGCTGCTTTGCTAAAACATCCTACTGGGGGAAGTGCTGTCACCTGGACACTACAGGGGAAGGACTTATTTATTTTTTAAGGAAGTTTTTATTTATTCCTCAAACAATAAACTCACCTTCACAAAAGTCAAGTTATCTCGGTTTCGGATCTCGACAACCTACCTAGAAATTAGGCTTTAAGGTTGTTCGATATCCTTCCCTTTTGACCCTCGTCTCTAAATAGGGTGTGAGATGTTTTTAGGGTGATTCCCTAATTAAATACCTCAACGAGCCGCACGTCGATAATTTCTACAATCCAAAAGGTAGCAACAAATAAACCTAAGATAGTCGCTTGCGTTTTTAATTCGCGAGCAATTGTATTTACTTGGTAGAGTCGATGGAGGGTATTATCCCTCGCACCTCTCTGTTAGATCCGTACGTGCAAGTTTCCCCGCATACGGCTCCCGACAATCTAGGGTTTTACACCCTTGCTCATATGGATGTAATCGTGGCATGACTCATGTACAGCTAATAAGTTTTTAGCTCTCCAATTGTCGTGATTTCCATCAATATGGTGGAGATGAACCCTTTCCTCATCGATGAATTTCAAGCCACAATATCCACAATTTAGGTCTTGCTTTTTCAGAACCTTGGCTGTTGCTCCGTCGTAGATTTTGGAGTTACGTTTTGACCAGTACACCACATCTCCGTTGAAGGGAGAAAAATCTCCTTTGACGTTGACGTGTTTATTTTCAGAGTATGGTACAGCAGGGAATGCCTGGGGGATTAGTTTGTCCACTGTGTGGCGATTCTGCTTAGCTTCTTTGTTAAAAACTTTCCACGCTCTGTTCTGTATAAAGTATAGGCTATGCCTAGACCCATCCATTTTGCAGTATTGGTGGTAGTTTCTCCATCCTCGTACTATCGGTGCAAGCTTTTTGGCTTTTACTTTAGCTCCATAATTCGAGCTGTTGACGATTTTCTTGACTTTCTGGCGGAAGTTAAGGAAGTTTTCCTCTGAGGGAACACACCTAAATTTGCCGTTGGTTTGCACTTTAACGTGCCACCCTAGAAAATCAAATCCATCTATCGAGTGTACGAGCCGTGTTTTTCTTTCCTTGACCTTTAAGCCTCGTGTTGCTAGGAATTTATCGATTTTGCTTCGGATTACCGAAGCATTATCTTTGGGTTTGAGGATAAAAACCATGTCATCTGCGTACCGCACAGATGTATGTATTGTTTCTATTCCATTGAGAGCTATATTAGCTAGTAGGGGTGAAAATACTCCCCCTTGTGGCGTACCTTTATCGGGAAAATTCACACTAGCTCCTGCCTTTAAACTTTGCCATATGCGTTGTTTGATTTTTGCAGGGGCTATTACCCTTTTAATTAAAGCTTTGTGGTCGATTCGGTCAAAGCATTTCTCGATGTCTAGTTCTAATATTCTTTTCTCGTGTCCTTTGCAATAAGACCTAAGATTATTGAATATTATTTTCTGACAATCATGGACACTTCTTCCTGGTCTGAAGCCATAGCTCCTCTCGTGAAACTCAGCTTCGTGAGCTGGTTCTAGGGCATATTTGACGAGGCATTGCCAGGCTCTATCTGCTATGGTTGGAACTTTTAGAGTGCGCTTGGTTCCGTCCTTTTTAGGGATAGGAATCTTGCGTAACTTGCTATGTTTCCACTTAAATGTGTGTTTTGCAAGTGTCTCTTCCAACTCAAACCTTTGCTTGTGATTGAGTGACTTTACCCCATCTATTCCTGCGGTTTTCTTTCCCGCATTTAGTTGGGTCACTTGGCGTATAGCTAATAACCTGGCGCATCTTGACCTTAGTATCAAGTTCTGAAGATTACGGACTCGCGCACTGTCTCCAGCTTTCATCGCTTTAAACAATCTAATTTGTAATCGGAATACAACCTGGCGGATTTTCTTCCAGTTGAGGTTTTTCCAGAGTTCGCTAAAGTTTTTACTTTGCATCTAACTGTGATTTACTCCTTAAATCGTTCTCTGATTGCCTTTGAGCAATTACGCTCAATCCTACCCTCATCTGAGATTTCCGCGTCTCGTCTCGCCTACTGAGGTTTCGACCTGGCCCCAGACTCAGTATGAGTTTTTATTCGTTCCAATTTTGTGATTGACTGATACTTTAGATTGAACCAATTTGCCTAACATCCCCTCAAGGTAACGACTCTCACCAAAAAAGTTCGCGAGGGTTAGATGTTGAAGTACCCATTTTAATTCAGATTGGGTCTTTGAAATAAGACACTTTTCTAGGTTCTTTTTAATCATGGTATCGCCCCTAGCGCCAGTGTGCCTTATCTGCTTCGGCTCTGATTGCGCTCTATTCCCAGCTTCGCTCTGTAGAATTCCGAGTCTACTCGGCGTGGGTAGGTTTGGGGTTTGCTCTACCTCTGAGCAGAAGGACTTGAACCTCCATTACAAAATTAGTTGGAGTTCATAAGCGGTACGAAGGCTTATGATTTACTCCCCTAGGTTATTTGTTCCCTAGGAACGAATCACACTTTGGTTTTTCATCAGATCGTTTTTTAGTCGGTTTGTGCTATTTTCTCTCTAAGGTAACAATTTCACGAACATTCTTGGGCGATCGATGTTCAGTAATTTCACTATATTGGAAATTTTATTAATTTACAGTTGACAATTTGGCTACCGGCTTAAGGCGGGACAGTTTGAAAGTAATTTTCTAACTTTGTAAATAAGGAAAACTCACAAATGAGTCCAATTTCTTTCAAATTATACAATAGAGACAATCAGCCTTGTTTATATCTAGAAAGCGCCCCCTGGCCTCAAAACCTTTTTTTGGAGATCGAAAATAGCTCCGAGCAAGTTTTGAACTTTACTAGACCTTCCCCAGGTGCCGAAGTCGGACCGAATAATTATCATTTCCTGCTACAGTTTCGACCAGGTGTACTCGACGATAACCTCCTCGAAAAAATAACACTCTCAGATCTCTACTTAAAAGAATGGCAATTTAAAATCTTCAAAACAGATCAAAGATCTCCAGTTTCTTTGTATTTTTTAAAAATCGACTCGGAACAATCAACATTACAACCAAACCAGAAAATTTATCTTCTAATCCAAAATATGCTTCCCGCCAATAGAGGTGGGACTCGCGGCTCCCAAGTTATGTTGAGTTACCGTAACATAAGCTTTTCTAACTCCCCAGAACCGCTAAGTAACTCCACAACGATTAATTTTAGCCTCGTGAATAAACGTGGCGGTGAAACATCTCCGCTTTACGCAGCTTTTCGAGGCAACAATCGTATAATAAATGATGGGGATATTAGTAATGAACTTACTTTGGTTCTGACAAATACTCAGCTCTATGACCCACTCCCCCTTTCACCCGATAGCGAACAAGTATCTTCACGCTTTAAGATCGCCTTTGAAGTTCAAGAGGATAGAGAAAACCAGGTCTGGGCACTAGGAACCGATGGTGAGGTTAACGGCATTAACATCACAACAGAAGATAACTGGATTATTCAAGAAACTGGTTCGGACGCTGGTTCCGCCCCTTTATGGGAAATTACTACTACGAAAACAGAACTGGCTCCTAATGAAGAAATTAGCTTTAACATCACAAATATTAAATCTTCACTTCCTTCAGGCGTTGCCTATTTGAGCCTGAAAATTGAAAATATTCCCGGTTTCCGAGATAGGCATTTTAAGCTTCCTATCGAAAAGATACCTGTAGTAGCCCGTGGACATAGGGTAGGCATTGGCACAGATGACCCACAAGCAAAACTTCATGTAAAATCCTTTCCTGATACTGATGGTTTGAAGGTAGAGGGAAAAACATATATCAAGGGTGCGATGAGTGGTGCTGTCAACGATTATCAAAAAGCTCAATTTACCATGAGTGGTGGCGGAAAAGTAACATGGGAAGGACAAGCTGGACGATTAAAATGGACGCAAAGATTTATCGCCATTTGCATGGAAAAGGGTAAATCCTTCACAACTGGATATGTAGATATCAAACAGCCAACAACGGATATTCCAAAAGAACACGTGTGGGATAAAAACGCACGTTCAGCTAATGCAAAAGGGGTTATTCTGAAGAGCTGGGAAGCACTGTATGCAGTTCACACTATTGGGGGCAATAACTATGCAGTAAGTTACCGTATTGTCAGGTATAGTGAGGGTTTTGAGGCTCCGAGCAATTGGTTATTGGTAGCTGTGGTAAATAGTGATGATAATACTATCAAATTAGGTACTGGTACAATTATCAGTGCCAAAAGTTCTTCCGATCGAGGTAGTTCTTTACCATCTGGTACTATTCTGATGTGGTCTGGAGAAGTTGCCAATATTCCTGATGGTTGGGCGCTTTGTAACGGTCAAAAAGACACACCTAATTTACTTGATCGATTTATTGTTGGCGCCGGAAATAAATATTCTCTTGGAAGTAGAGGTGGACAAGACAATGTCAAATTAAATATTAACGAAATGCCTTCACACAAACATACTGGTAATACTAAAAACAGTGGAGAACATAGACACAACATATATAGAGGCTCGAATCAATTAAAATATACTTGGGGAGGAGACAAAAGTACAAAGACAGTATCTGCCGGTCACGATGATGATAAGGCAGCATCATTTTACGCAGGAAGCTACGGCTCCAATCACAGTCATTCATTTGAGACAAGTTTGATGGGAAATAATCAAGCTCACGAAAATAGACCTCCCTACTATGCTTTATGTTTTATCATGAAACTTTAGTGGCAACTAAAGTTATTTCCAGGTGTAAATTTCTCGTTGATGCGCTCGAGAGGATAGAAAGGCGCTCGGGATGGTAGAAAGGCGCTCGGGATGGTAGAAAGGCGCTCGAGGCGGTAGTGTGACTTTAAGGATAAGATTGCCGTTTTTTAAAGCATAAAGTTGCCGGAGCCTGTCACTTAAAGGATAAGATGGCACTTTTTAAAGGATAAGGTGGCCGCTTCAAACAAGCTGAAATGCTTATTTTCCGTTAAAAACGCTCTATGGGGATATCATCAGCACGCGATCGCCAACGCATTTAAAGCTCTCAAACCTGCTTCCTGTCTTCAATTCAGAGCGTCTGCCACTTTATGCTTTAATTTTTGCCACTTTATCCTTTAAGTGACATTTGTTTCAACCATAAAGTGTCCGAAATGGTCATTTTATGGTTAAAGTCACACTAGTTGAAGTTGAATATCTTTGTATTTTAATTGAGAAAAATCGAGTATGTCATTAACCAGATTAGCCAAACGCTTCCCACTAGCTGCGATCGCCACTAGATTGTTACGGGTTAGAGCTGAAATTTTGCCGCTAGCTCCATCAATTAAAGATTCTGCAATGCCGATAATACCATTAAGAGGAGTTCTTAGTTCGTGAGAGGTATTGGCTAAAAAGTCATTTTTAAGTCGATCCAAATGCTTCATCTGTGCATTTTGTACTCACGGTTCGCTCATTTTTTCTGGAGTTAGAAAAATTAGCTATTACTGAGTAATTCTGCTGATAAACTAGGAAAAATATCGGGCTACCGGCTTAAGGCGGGACAGTTTGAGCCAAAATCAAGGCATGGTTAGTCGCGCTTATTCGCGACAGATTGCCGCGAATAAGCGCCAATTAATCTGACGATTTCTCTGGGGAGTCTTTCTGGTCTTTTTCTTCTTCTAAACACACCTGTAACCAACTTTCAGTCAGACCATCAATGGCTCTTTGTAATCCATCAATTTGGGCTCTCCT
>JASJDA010000292.1 GCA_030065755.1 Prochloraceae cyanobacterium
TCTCGAAAATAACGAGAGACTTAGGGAACAGGGAATAGGGAATAGGGAATAGGGAATAGGGAACAGAGGGATTTGAGCTTTTTTTATTAATAAAAACTATTTCTTATCTCTCTAGTTACTTTTGAGAAATGGTATTATTAGCTAAAGATCTCTTTCAATTTTTCAATGTCCTAGCATAGCGAGGACGACAAGGAGTTCCCAAAGCCACTTGTTCTTCAGGAATGTCACTAAAAACGCTGCTGCGAGCGCCTATAACAGCATTAGCCCCAATTTTTACTCCCAAAGAGATAAAGCAATCAGCAGCTACCCACACTCCATTACCAATAGCAATAGGAGCGGTAATCAAATTAAATGCAACATCTTGCATGTCGTGACTGCCAGTACAAAGATAACATTCTTGGGAAATGACGCACTGGGAGCCAATAGTAATCCGATCTAAGCTATATAAAACCACGTCATCCCCAATCCAAGTATAGTCGCCAATTTCCACCTTCCAGGGATAGGTAAAGCGAGCTGTAGGACGAATTTTCACTCCCGTACCGATTTTAGCTCCAAATAAACGCAGAAGAGCGCATCGAAAAGAGTGAGAATTGTGCAAGCTCAAAGGGAAAGCGATCGCCTGTACCAACCACCATAAGAGAATAAACCAGCCAGGTCGTCCGCGATCGAAATCAGATTGATCGTACTTGCGAAGATCGATCCAAGGTTGGCTGTCTAATATGGGAGTAGGTTCAGATTCAGTCTTCATAGCTTCAATTAGCTGCTTTTGTCATGGATTGGGAAACAGGTTGTGGTGGAGTAGAAGTTACATTCAGCTGACCGCCAAATTCAGTCAATTCGTATAGCTTTACGCCAATTTGATATTCATATTGACTCAATAGTCGCGCATATATATATCCAGGTTTGCCATCCAAAAAGCCGAGGCGAATGAAATAAAATAAGATAAATCTCAGTGCGGGTTTAAAAGGAAGTCGCACCCAGATTTTTTTGAGAAAGCGCTTTCTTTGCACCGAGTCCCCGAACAAATTAGCGCCGATCGAGCCTTTATCTTCTGCGTCATTAAGAAGATTGTAATATACGCGAGCTTCCCAATTAGAATAGCGATTGTGTCTTGCCAACCAATGATAGATGTCGCGAAAATCTATGTGGAGCATATCTTCTTTGAGATAGCCTACTTTCCCTTGTAAGACTACGTGTTCGTGAACTTCATTATCTCCAGTATTGGGAACATCTTCAGTGTTAAGATTCTCGTAGCGACCTTGTTTGTGTTTAAATAAACGCAGATTCCAGTCTGGATATTTACCTCCATAACGAATCCACTTACCCAGAAAAAATACCTTGCGATTGAGATAGTAACCCTGATACTCTGGATTTTGAATAGATTGGGCAATTTCTTCCCAAAGTTCTGGAGTAATGCGTTCGTCGCAGTCAACAATTAATACCCATTCATTGCGAAAAGGCAAATTATCTAAAGACCAGTTTTTCTTTTTTGGCCAACTACCGTTGAAATGGAATTGAACGACTTTAGCTCCAAAATTTTCGACAATTTCTACAGATCGATCGCTACTCTGAGAATCGACTACAAAAATTTCATCGGCTCTAGAGACGCTTTCCAAACAAGCAGGGAGGTTTGATTCTTCGTTCTTGGCTGGAATGAGAACAGATACGGGGATTTTCTGTTGCGATGATGTCATGATCGGCAATATTAATAATTTATATATTACAAGCGGGCACTATCTTTATTAATTGTAATGATGACAGACAAGGAAACGTCAAGAGGTATAGTTTTAGTAACAGGTCCTGCGCGATCGGGAAAAAGCGAGTGGGCAGAGAATCTGGCAATGAAAAAGGGGAAACCTGTCGTTTATGTTGCCACGGCAAAAATAGATCCGAGCGACGCAGAATGGCAATTGAGAATAGAAAAACATCGCCAAAGACGGCCGTCAACTTGGCAAACTTTAGCAGTACCGATAGAATTGACAGCAATTTTTAGCAATTCTACTTCTGCTAACTGTATGCTAATTGATTCTCTGGGTACTTGGGTAGCGAATTTACTTAATTTAGATGAAGAAAACTGGGAGAAGAAAGAGAGGGAGTTATTAAATACTTTGCAGGTATCTGAGGTGGATGTCATCTTTGTAGCCGAGGAAACAGGTTGGGGAGTAGTTCCTGCTTACGAGTCGGGGAGAAAATTTCGCGATCGCTTAGGAAAACTTTCCCGTCAAATCGGGGCGATCGCCGACACTGTCTACTTAGTTACTGCAGGTCACGTCCTCAATCTGAGCGTTTTAGGACAACCTCTAGCTTCTATCTAAAAGAGTCCCTCGCCATCTTCTTCTAATTGATTTAACAACAAGAGCAAGATGGGGAAGATAGCATAAAGATAGGGACTCAAAGGTATAGAAGGTTGCTCATGACTATGGCATCAGAACAACAAGTCAAAAAATATCTTGCCCACTGGTTTCAGTTAGGCAAAAAAGTTTTGTTGCGTAATGGTCGAGAAGCATTACTGCCTCAACCAGTTATGCAAGAAAACAACTATTCTTGGGCATTTGAGAAGTGTTGGCAGCGAATTATGGCTTCAGATAGTGGTGATTGTTATCTTGAAGGAACTCACCAAAGCATTCAAGAACTTTTAACATCTACTTGGGAAATAACTCCCTGCGCTCGTTGCAGTATGCCTGTACCAATGATTCACTTAGGGGTACAACAAGGACCTTGTCCTTGCAACGATCTTGGTAACTGGCCAAATACAGAAATACCATCACCTCGTCACCCAGTAGATAGCGCGGCTCATATCAAGAAAATTTGTCAGCGTCTAGATCGAAATAGAGAAGAAAATTAAAAAGTTAGTAATTTAGCAACTTTTGAAGCCCCTTTATTTCTCGTCCCAATAAAACCGATAAAATAAATAATCATTTTCAAACTGCCGCTCGTTAGTTACGTGATGAATCCATTTTTCATCGATTAACCTTTGCCCTATTTGTACTGCTTCTTCTACACAAATATTGAGCTTTTTACTCAGCCATTCTACTGCCTCACTACCCACGAAACAGCGAGGATAAGTTTTGAGTTTGTAGCGACGGTCTTGAATTTTTATACCACCAACATTGCGCATTTCTGCTACGAGTTTTTCTAGGTCAATTAGAGATGCTTTCTCTTTCTGCTCGTCTATATTTTCTAATAACTTATCTTTTTCAAATCGATAAAATAAATAATCATTTTCAAATTGATGTTTGTTACTTACGTGGTGAATCCATTTTTCGTCGATTAATCTCTGGCCTATTTGTACTGCTTCTTCTGCAGAAATGTCGAGCTTTTTACTCAGCCATTCTACTGCTTCACTGCCTATAAAACACTGAGGATATGTTTTTAATTTGTAGCGGCGATCTTTAATTTCTATGCCACCTACACAAAGTAGATCTCGTACCAGTTGTTTCAAATCTATTGAAGATATTAGAGCTTTTTTGTCTGCCTCTTTTTCTAATAGCTGTACATCTTTATCTTCGCACCAAATAGTACATCCTATTTCGTCTTTGACTAACAAAAACATTAGCTGACCTTTTTTAGCTGAAAATTGTCTTTTCACTTCGTTAATTGCTTCTTGTTCCTGGTGTTTGTGATAAGAGCGAATTTTAACAAACAGCTTTTTGTGATAGACTAATCCTGATAATAACTCTTCTCGGTCGTCTCTTTGACGAAATACCTGACCGTATTCTACTTGTGCGCTGTTGAGAATAAGCATAACTAGGGTTGCTCTACCTTCCCATTAATGGTTTGCGATCGGTACTTATTATACCAACCTCAAGAACATTCAACTAGATCGTTAAAATCAAAGCTAACTATTTTCATATTTTGGGGATTATCTAGTATTTCTTTAGCACATAAAAATGAGGCGATCGTCCAAGTCTGATATTTGCGAGCTTCCTTACCAATTAATCTGCCATTTTTACCATCATAATATTCTGCCCATTCATCTGTTTTTAAACGCCTAGCGGCAATTTCAATGGCTTTTTGTGCTATTTCTATTCTGTTGGTTTTCTGAGCTGCTGCTGCTAGCATCCACAATAATACTGGCCAATTGCCACCATTATGATAAGACCAAGGGCGATTTTTAGGGTCGCATCCAGTCAGCACCTCCCAGTCTCGATTTTTGAGAGCGGGAAAACAAATTTTCATAGGCATATAGCCAATTAAATCTTCCCATTTTTGTTCGATTACATTCATTATCGCTTGAGACTGTTTTTTTGTTGTCAAAGAAGACAGTATTGCCATCAAATTTCCTAAAGAAAAAAAGCGGCAGTCTAGCTTGGATGGCCCTAAATTGCCTACTAAATAGCCTCCGGCTTCTGGCAGCCATTCGCTCAATTGAGCGTAAGGGATTGAATTAGAATAGATATTAAATTGATTGAGAGCTTCTTCTCCATATTCTTCACCTTTATAGCGATAGATAATGTTTAAACGTTCGATATCTAGCCAATAATGATGGCGTATATGAGCGGCTAGAGGTTCTAATCTATTCTCAACTGCTTTAAGGATTTTAAAGTTTTCTCGATCGGGAATAAGTAGTTGTCTAGCTGTCAGTAATGCACTATAAAATAAGGATTGAATTTCTAGGGGATGTCCGTCAATTCCCATACGACGATCGATCATGGAAGAGCCATCAGGAACGAGGAGAGTCGGATACATGTCAAATCTAGCTGACAAGCACAGTTCCATAATTAAACGAATTCCTTTTTGAAATTCTGGCGAGTGCGCTAAACAATATTGTTCGGTAGCAATAACATAGGCTCGCAGGAGAAAAAGCCACCACAAACAAGAATCAACTGGAGTAACTCTGCCAATGGCGCGATCGCCAAAATCTGCTTTTAAATATTCTTCTTCATCTACGTATACAACTTTGAAACTAGCTGGCATTAAGCCTCGTCCAGGTTCTAAAAAATCTAGTTGTGTTTCTTTTATTTGAAGTTTTAATGTTTGCAAAAGAAAAAAGCGAACAATTTCTGTTTTTCCTTTAATTAAAAAGATTAATGCAGAGGGAACAAAATCGCGAATAAAACACTGATCGTAATTAACAGCTTCTCCTTCAGTGTCCAATGCTGCTACCGTACCTACGGGTCGATCTTCGTAGTAAATAATTGAGTCTAAAAGTTTTTGCCAAGCTGTTTCATATATGTCGCTTTCCATTGATGTTCTCCTTCAGACAGGGTTGTTTCTCAATAGTCAGAATTCGTTTGAAAAACTACATTATTTTACAGATTAATAATTATGAACTACTAATAAATCTATCGCTTTACTTCAATAATTTCCGTGTATTCAAACTCATTAGGACTGCGTTTTACTAAAGGATAAATAACTCCTCCTATTGAGATTGAATCTTCTTGGCAATCTGGCTTAGGAGAATTGTAGACGAGAACGTATTGTTTACCTATATAACTAGCCATTTCTTCGGCTACTTCTCCTCGCCACTGAGTATTAGTAACTAAGACAATTAACTGATTTGCTAGCTGAGGAATCGATCTAGCTACTTGTCGCCGATAAATTTCATCTAAACTACCAAAAGGGGAATCCATTACGATAGGAAAAGTGCTACTATCTGGTCCCATGAGGGTATTTTTTTGGCTCCACTCTCTGACGCGATCGATGATACCACCGATAAAGGATAAGCTAAGAATCTGATTTTCTCCAGTAGAAGCAGCAACGGGAACCGCTACTCCAGAGGTACTCTCTACCAAGGTTAACTCGTAATTAGCGCTTAGTCTAGGTGTATATGGGGTAAAAGAGATCGAACTAAAAATTTCTCGTACCCGATGTTCTAAAGAAACGCGAAACTGATTTTCCAGTCTAGATCTAACTTCGATCGCTCTTTCAATAGCTTCTTGGGTTGCTCCCAAGCGTCTTTTGCCAAGTTCTTGTTTTTCTTGTTTGATTTTGTGTTTATTAATTTGCTTGCTAATTTTTTCGATTTCTCGCTTAATAGTCTCGATTTTATGGTCGATCGATCCTCGTTCTAATGTCAAGTCTTTAATCGATTCTTCTCTCTCATCTAGTTGTTTCTGTAGCTGTTGAATATTTTCATTAGGATAGTTTCTTAATTTGTTTTTCAGATCGTCTAATTGATTTTCTGCATCTGCTATTTCTGTTCTACATTGATTAATAGTTGACGAGATGCGATCGACTTCTTGCCAAAATTCTGTAACTTGTTTTTCTAGTCCGCTTACTTGGGTTTCCATGCGAATTGCTGATTCTTCTATATCTGCAATTCCTGCTCTATTCATCCACGATCGCACTTGTTCGCAAGGGTCAGTTCCTTCAACTAATTTTGTCCCGCAAATACAAAATTCTCTTTCTAGTAACTTTTGTACGAATTGTTTTTTAATCCCGCTGGGTAATTCGCCTTTTTGGCGCAAGTCATTGAATATGTCTTGAAATTTAGCTTTTATTTCTGAAATTAAAACGGTATAACTGCGACTAGAAATTAATCCCTTGAGATTGTTTCTGGCCTCAAGTAAGTTATGTCTATTTAATTTTTCTTTTGCTTCTAATTGTTGTTTTAATTTTTGTAGTTCTTCCGCACCGCTCAACTCTAGCAACCGAGAAGAGATCGCTTTTTTAACTTTTTCGATATTATTTACTTGTTCAACTATTTCTTGCTGGCGTTTTTGGTAATTTTCTATCTCTTTTACTAAGCTATTTTCTTCTTTCAGTAACTTCTTAATTTCCGAGTCGCCAATAGCCTTTAATTCTTCTTCTAGAGTGCGCTTGGCTTTTTTTAAATGGTCGATCGCCCTATCTAATACTTTGACTCCTAATAACTCTTTAGTATCTTCAGCAATATTACTTTTTCTTCCATCGCGAAAGATGCGATCTATTCTTTCTCCATCGAAGAAAAAATACTGATGCAAACTTTCAGGTAAAATTCTGTTAATAATATCTGTAGGTTGTTGCATGGGATGATACCAGCGACCGTCATCCCCAGCTATCAACATAAATAATTGACTTTTGCTATATTGAATTTTATCGTTTTTATCGCGACAAGCATAACATTTACGTTTTAGCTGATAGCGTTTGTGTTCTCGTTCAAAATTAACTTCTACCCAGCATTCAACAGAAGCACCTAAATTAGCTCGATCGATCGCTCGTTTATTAATTAGTAGGTCAGGAGAAGCAAAAGCTGCAGTAAATTGTTCGTAGAGAACCCAGGTAAAAGCATTGAGGAGAGTCGTTTTACCTGCACCGTTATTACCGTGAATAATAGTAGTATTGCGAGCGCGCTGCGCTTCGCAAGGAGCGAGGTCGTCAGTAGCAAAAGTTATTTCTGGGGTTTTACCATAAAATTGCCGAAAGTTACATAGCTTAATAGAGATCAGCTTCATTGCACCACTTCTTTAATTATTTTCAGTATATCTTCGTTGATATTTCTAGGACTCCTCATATAAAGTTTGTCTTTTTCTAGTTGCAAAACGCGTTCGAGAATTTGGCGAACTTCAGGAGGTGCATTAATAATTGGTTCTTGAACGCTGTTTATACTAGTTTCTTTAGTCATTTGGCGCTTCTGTATTCTGAGTAGGTAATCTTTATAATAACAACCTCTCTCCACACTATTCCTTAGTTCGCTTATATTTGTTCTGTCTTGATATTATACTCAAGCAAAAAGTATTAATATTTCAGCAAAAATACTATTTTTTCTTATGACAGTAAAAATACTGTTTTCACTGTTAAAAACGACGATTAAATTGGAGATGTAACAAAAAAACAATAAACAATTAAAACTCTATCATGCAATTAACTCAAACCAAGCAAGGAAAAAAAAATACTAAAACTGTCAACAAATTAGTAGTTTTTACAACTGGGTTTATCGCTAGCTTTGTTGCTGCACAAGCAACCTTAACTCCATTGGCTATAGCTGCTCAGAAAACTTCTGAAACTAGTAAAGCATCAGACTTATCAAGTGTAGTAAACAACAATAGCGAAGAAAGGCTTTTAGCTCAGAGACTTTGTCGTTCTTATCGAGTAACAAGAAACGCCGGACTTTACGTTTACCACGGTAATAGAGTAGTAGCTACCATACCGTACAACACCATAGTATCAGTTAGTTCAATTAGCGCAGATGGCTCCTGGGCACAAGTTTCTTATCGAGGTGGTTCTGGTTGGGTAGCACGTACATATTTAGGTTGCTATCAACAATAGAAAAACCTTTACTTTAGGATTTACATACTATATTTAAGAATACGAAGCGCCATCAACAAAAGTTTGCTCCTATATCGGCCTGCAGTTATATTAGCAGGCAAATTTTTTTATCTAAACAATTTTCTAAATAGTTAACCAAGCAAATAAATCTGCTGTTTTTAGTTGCCAATCTTCTAAAACACTCAGAGCAGGTAAAATATCTTCATTATCTTTAACTTCGGGAGCGCGATCGGGCTTAAAAATACTAACCGATTCGTCTTCGCAATCTATTAACCAACCTAGTTTAGTTCCACGATCGAGACAAAAAGTTATTTTACGAATAACGCGATTAGCCGATTGTTCGGGAGAGAGAATTTCAATTATCCAATCCGGATGTGATTCAAACTTATTAGCAATTTTTCCGCTAGCATCTCTGGGAATATTTTGCCATTCGAAAACAGCAATATCTGGTACTATAGAACGTCCGCCAAAAGTACAGCGTAATTCTGGTAATGCATAAACTAACTTTTTGGGTTTACCCTGTTGATTGATAGCAGATGCTAACTCAATTTGAATAGTACTGTGTTGTCCTTGTGGCATGGTTTTTTGGTAAATTTTACCGTCAATGTATTCCCTAGCTGGTTTAGTTTCTGCTTGTTGTAAGAATTCTTCGAGAGATATTTTTTGCGTCGATTTAGTTGATAAAATCATAATTCAAAGGTAGATTTTTCCAGCGATCGAGTAAATTCTAACAAAATCTTATTAACAATAATGAAAATTAAATAATTACTCCTTCACCAAAATCAAATTGCAAATCGCTATCTTTCATATATTTTGCGTAAATTGTCTCAAAAATCTCGTTTTGCTCTGAAGTAAAGTGATTTCGCCAGTCTCCAACAATTCCTTTACGCATATGTTTGGGAAATTGGGGACGTTGAGCAACCCAGTCTAAATTAGCTTTAGAATTATTTGCCATTGACTCAAAAGTACTTTGCGTTGTTATGGCTTCCCATAACTCTTCGTCAAGTTTCACCTGAAGAAAATCAGCTACAGTTTTTACCGCTTGCTTTAAATCTCGTTTCATATCTTCGTACTTAACGAACAAAATATTGTTTGAATTTTTACTAGCTTTCCACCAGTCGAGAACGTGAGCGAAAAAAGAACCGTATCCAACTTTTCCCTGAATGTATAAATCAAAAAATTCATCCCAGGTGCCATCATAGCCAAGCTTACTACAAGAATGGAAGTAGAAAGATACGGCGTTGTCTTTTGGATTTCGCGCTACATAAATATACTTAGCTCGGCTAAGTTTAACTCCTGGCATTAAATGATAAAGAAGATGACTGTGAAAACGACGTGGGTTGGACTGTTGGTTGAGCAATTTATCCAATCCCTGATAGCGATTCGCCCCCTCAACCCAAGGGACTGCTTCGCTAAGTACTTTGTCTCCTTGAACGCCGTTATTGAGCATTAAATGTACAATCTGCTCCATCCAAGTTGTTCCTGATTTCGGATAAGCTACGACAAATATGTCACTATCTCGAACAACAAATTTTTTTTCAATCAGATCCATTTCCTTTTGTGTAACAAAAGGAGGAAAAACAACGCAACCACCTTTTCCATCGTAATTGCGATCTGCGGGTACTGCGACCATAATTTTTAATTTGGTCGTAGGGGAATTGAGGCACCCCGCCCGCTTATTACTGGCAGCTAGAACTGTCTTGCTGTTGAATGTATTTTTTGACAGTTTCTAGGTTA
>JASJDA010000293.1 GCA_030065755.1 Prochloraceae cyanobacterium
ACATGACAGTCAAGATCGGAGTGACTCTAGTTGCAACCTGGAAGAAAATGCCGGAGACTCTCAAAAGATTATCGAACAGGAACAAGCCTTTATTACTGGAGTTCGCTCGGAACTAGAAGCCGTAAT
The DNA here is from genome assembly GCA_030065755.1 of Prochloraceae cyanobacterium. Classification (GTDB taxonomy): domain Bacteria; phylum Cyanobacteriota; class Cyanobacteriia; order Cyanobacteriales; family JASJDA01; genus JASJDA01. The sequence goes on from JASJDA010000293.1 coordinate 127, forward strand.
CGGCAAAGATCTCAGAGCCTATCTGCAAGAAAACTTAGGAATAGTACCTAACTGGATTTTAGCTCTCCCTGAAACTGCTCGGATGGCTGTTGCCAACTTGTATGTATTTGTTGTCCAGCAAGGGCAAGTTTCTGCCGAGTTGAAACATTTAATGCTTTACGTTTTGACCAATATTACCGGACATCAATATCTCAACTCTCTCGAAGGATTTTTAGCGAGAAAGGCAGCGCTCGAGCTGGGAATGTCTCGAGAATTGGCCCAAAAACGTTTAGAACAAAGCTTAGATGCGGCCAAAGTGAAAGGAGGAGCCTACAAAGATTTTGATGAAAAAGAGTGTGCGGCGCTGTGGTTAGCCACAACCGCTTCAGCTTATCCCCCGTTTACGCCCTCCACTCTAGTATTAAGTTTGAAAAATTATTACACGCCCGCGCAAATTGTCGAGTTAACCATGTGTTTGGCAGTTGGGGGATTAGCTCAACGTTGGACGGCGATCGTGAAAATAGAACCAGAAGTTTTGATGGCAGCCAACCTAAAGGGATGATTAAAGAAAAAATACTTGATAATATTTCCAACTAGTTAGAGGAGTTGAATATGCAAGTTGAGGCAGCACGTACCAATCTAATTATCATTACCTCGATGGGATTGGCCATGTTCCTGCTGGGGCTTTTTCTGTATTTTAATGCCAGTCGAATCGCCCCCTACATGCGCTATCTTCTGCCGCTTCCACCCATTAGCGTCGCCGCGTATATTTACGTTCTCAATGTCGTCGGTGCTAAAGGCGATCGCGCCTTAAATATTAGCAAAGATTTGCTAGTAGAAACCGTTATTGGAACTGTTTCATTTGTTCTGATTACGGTGCTACTTTTGGGACAATATTATATGATTTCCCTCTTACTAAGAAAGTAAATGGAATGGATTGAACACCTAGAAATGAGTTTGGCGGCTGTTGTCGGACTGTTTAAGTTAGTTCTGGAGGCCACTTCGGTCCTATGCGTTTTGCTCGGCTTTGCGAACACCGCGCGACTGGCACTCTCTCAAACGCTTCGCTTTCAAGACTCCCGCTTTGTACTCTTGCGGTTGCGCTTTGGCTCCTGGCTGGCTTTAGCACTGGAGTGCCAGTTAGCAGCCGACATTCTTGCCACCACTATTGCCCCATCGTTTGAGGCCCTAGGTCAGTTAGGCGCGATCGCTTTGATTCGGACTTTTCTCAATTACTTCCTCAACCAAGAACTAGAAACCGAAGCCAAACTGCAAGCAGCCATGAAGGAGACAAAAGATTGACTTAAAGCAATCACAACCTTTAATGAGCGTTACTATTTTTAGCCAATGGGGGCGGTGGGACTTGAACCCACACGACTTTAAGGGTCAACGGATTTTCATTCTCTTGCAGCTTTCGCTACTGCCGATCGCGGTTTTGAGAATTGGACTCTCTCTTTACCCTCAGCTAGAACTGTTAGGGTAGCTCCCGTCGAGTCTCTGCACCTTCCTTCTTTTTGAGAAGGCTTGGCTCAGGATTGCCTTGTCTGTTACCAGATTTAGGTTTCCCTGAATTTGAGAGCATTCACTTGACAGATTTCTCTATCAAGGCTCAATTTCTTAAGTCCGTAGCGTCTACCATTCCGCCACGCCCCCTAAGATTTACTCACGAAATTCTATATTACTATCAATTTTGGGATTGTGCAAGAGTTAATTGTAAATTAGTATTAAGAAGCCAGAGAAAGCGATCGCCATAGAATACTTTGCTGGCAAAGGCTAGAATAAGAAGGCTAGACAATCGCAATTTACCAATTGTATAAACAATGCCATTCCTAGACAATATATCCCTAGAAACTATTCTTTCTACAAACTTCTTGTTGGTTCCACTGTTATATATAACCTTAAGCGGACTGTATCTAGTGGTTATTCCTGCTGGAATTTATTTTTATTTAAACTCGCGCTGGTACGTTGCTAGTTCAGTCGAACGTCTTTTTATGTATTTCCTCATGTTCTTTTTCTTCCCAGGAGTATTACTGTTCAGTCCGTTTCTAAATTTCCGTCCCAAGCGTCGTAAAGTTAGAGCCTAAAGAAGATAGCGGGGTTGCAGGCAATTATTTTCCTTTGTCTGAAACCCTCATATGCCAATAATAAGCTGTTTTATAAAAATGCGAAAAATTGACGTAATAGGAATTGCCGTCGGTGTTATTGCTGGAGGCGGAATTTTATATATAGTTTTTCAGATAGCAGGACTGGATAGCCTGCAAGCGGGTATCTGGAGTCAAGCGTTATTGGTTGGGGGATTAGTTGGTTGGATGCTAACTTATCTATTGCGCGTGTTGACGAAAAATATGACCTACAACCAACAGCTAAAGGATTATGAGGACGCAGTGTTGCAAAAACGCTTAGAACAGATGACACCAGAAGAAATAGAGGCGCTGCAAGCAGAAATAGAACGAGAAAAGTACTCGGAAGCAGAAAATAAATCTTAATTTGTTATTGGTTATTTGTTATTGCTTATGAGTTAATGGTAAATAAAAAACTTAGCACTGACCAAACTAACAAAAACTAAAATGACCTCGGTTTCCAACTGCTTTAAATCTCTGCGCGAAACTGGTAAATGTGCCTTAATTCCTTTCATTACTGCTGGGGATCCAGATTTGACAACTACCGCCAAAGCGCTGCGAATTCTAGATAAATCTGGTGCAGATTTGATAGAATTGGGCGTACCCTATTCAGATCCTCTAGCAGACGGGCCTACAATTCAAGCGGCTGCGACAAGAGCATTAGGACGAGGAGTGGAGCTAGATGACGTATTAGAGTTGGTAAAAGAGGTATCGGGTGAGTTGCGATCGCCCATAATTCTCTTCACCTACTACAACCCCATTTTCTACCGAGGTGTTGAATCGTTTTTAAAGCAAATTGCAGATGCAGGAGTTCGAGGGTTAGTAGTGCCAGATCTGCCTCTAGAAGAAGCAGAAATCCTCATGAAACCAGCCGCAGAAATGGGAATTGAGGTGACATTACTCGTCGCACCTACCAGTCCAATAGAAAGAATTAAAGCGATCGCTCAACAGTCTCAGGGATTTATTTATCTGGTGAGTGTCACAGGAGTAACCGGAATGAGATCGGAAATAGCCACCAGAGTTGAAAATTTACTTTCGAGTTTGCGCAGCGTTACTGATAAACCTGTTGGAGTAGGTTTTGGCATTTCTCAACCCGAACAAGCCCAAAAAGTCAAACAATGGGGTGCAGATGCAGTAATTGTGGGTAGTGCTTTTGTTAAGCGTTTGGCACAAGGTTCGCCAGAGGAAGGTTTAAAATCTATTGGCGAGTTTTGCCACAGTTTAAAACAGGCAATTATTGATTAGGGCAAAAGTCCGCGAGTGCAAGAGGTCTAGTTTACCTGCGGTATCGGCGGCGATAAGTACGCGGACGAGCTCTGCGATATTGTTGGCGATAAGTATGGGGACGAACTCTGCGATATCGGCGATAAGGGCGATAGGATCTGCGGTATCGAGGATAATGAGGGTAAAATCCATGATATCCGTGGTAAGGATAGTAAAATTGGAATATAGTACTACTGAATTCAGAGTATCTTGAATAACTCTTAGGATTTACGTCAGTGGGGACTGGGACATCTCGAGGCACTACTGTTGTTGATTCTGTATAGTATCTGCTTGGAGAAGTTGTAGTTCCTCCACTAGCCCCACCAGACCTATTTTGGTCTTGGGACGGTCTTTGAGGAGCTCGATTGCAAATAGAAGATAAATCTACAAATTCTCCTGAAGCATTAATCATATAGCAATCTGAATTTTCCTGAGCCTTAGCTGGTGAGTTGAGGGTCGCGATCGCTCCAAGACTCGCGATCGCAACAGCTAGCACTCTATTAATATCAACTAATTTAAATTTTCTCACTATGTCAACCTAGTACTCAGTATTTTTACTTTAATGGTAGTAAAAATACTGAGTACCAGGTTGATAGTTTTTTCGGGGCGATCGGCTGATTTTGAGAAATTTTAAAAGTTAAAATCTACTATATTCAGCAGATTAAAAAATCGAAAATTAGTTGTTGATTGCGAACAATTAACAGAAAAACGAGTCTGAAATACTCTATAATGAAATGCTAACCAGTTGCCCAAAAAAGCACGATTTCCCTAAAGTGGAAAATTCTTTTACTTCTGAACAAAGCGATCGCCAATCTAATTTTTCTGACGCTGCATTCGATATTGTTGCATTAGCCGCATCAGCAGGAGGATTAAATGCTCTGTCTGAGGTTCTCTCTCACTTACCTGCAAACTTTCCCGCAGCAATTGTGATAGTACAGCATCTCGACCCCAGACATCGATCGCTAATGGCGGATATTCTGAGTCGGCGCACCCCTTTGGAAGTAAAACAGGCTGAAGAAGGAGATCGAATCGATCGAGGTAAGGTTTATATTGCTCCACCCAACCGCCATCTACTGGTTAACCCCGATGCTACTCTTTCCCTAACTCAATCTGAGTTAGTACATTTCGTGCGTCCTTCTGCAGACCTGCTGTTCGACTCGGTAGCAGGAAGTTATAAAGATCGGGCGATCGCTGTAGTACTAACTGGTACGGGAAATGACGGTTCGATGGGAGTACAGGCGATCGAGAAAATGGGCGGTACAGTTATCGCTCAGGATCGGGAAACCTCTGAATTTTTTGGTATGCCTAGTGCGGCAATTCAAACTGGAACAGTAGATTTTATCTTACCGCTGTCTGAAATTGCTTCGGCTTTAATTTCCTTGGTGATGCAGAAGGAAGACTGAAAAAATAAGAGACAATTAAGATATTAAGAGAAAAAAAGCTTCTGTTTGAGAATAATCCCAAATAATGACCGAAAACAATGCTGACGATCGATCGCTGGAAGCTCTATTAGAATATCTGAAGCAATCCCGAGGATTTGATTTTACAGGCTACAAGCGTGCTAGTCTCAAGCGCCGCATACGCAAGCAGATGCAATCTTGTAATATTGAAAACTTTAGCGATTACCTGGACTACTTGGAAGTTCATCCAGAAGAATATTTGCCCCTATTCAATACGATTTTAATCAACGTCACTGCATTTTTTCGAGATAAAAAAGCCTGGAACTACTTAGAACGCCAGACCATTCCCCATATCCTCAGGGAAAAGTCAGAAAACTCCCCAATCCGCATTTGGAGTGCGGGTTGTGCCTCTGGAGAAGAAGCATACACTCTGGCAATGATTCTAGCAAAAACTCTGGGGGTAGAAAAGTTCCGCGATCTAGTCAAGATTTACGCTACCGATATAGACGAAGAAGCTTTGACCGAGGCTCGTCATGCTACCTATAGCATTAAAGACGTTCAGCCCATTCCTGAAGAGATGCGAGAAGAACCTTCTCAATAAGTCTGGGTGAACTCGCCGCGAATAATTGAGGTTAGAAACAAGAAGTTTATATCGGCGAGGGCAGCTAGACGAACCAGATTTGGGGGGAGCTGGTAAAATCACAACTATGGGTGTAAAATTGACTCCAATTCCTCAGATACCAGAAGACAGAGAACCTACTGACCATGAGGCTCTGTTGTTGCAGTTATTGCGTGAACGAGACGAGTGCATTCAGCAATTAACTGACGAGAACGCCCGTCTTAAAGGAGAAAAAGGTCGACCCAAAATTAAAGCCAGCCGCCTAGAGCCAGAAAAGAAAGTAAGAGAACAACAGAGAGATTCCCCAAACTCTGGCCATGAAACCCCAACCGAAAAGAAGAAACGACCTGGCTCCCAAAAACGATCTGCAGACTGCCAATTTACCTATCCACTCGACCAAAGTCATCCAACCCGAAGCAGAAATTCCCAAGGGCTCAGAATTTAAAGGCTATCAAGATTTCACGGTTACTGACCTAATTATCAAGCCCCATAACATTCGATATCGACTGGCGCTCTGGAAAACACCAACGGGAAAATATATTAAAGGACAGTTACCGATACAAGTTAGAGAGAAAGGGCACGAGAGAGCGACTCTTAGAAGTTATTTACTTTACCAACATTATCATTGCCACGTTACCCAACCGTTACTCCTCGAACAGATAAAAGAGTTGGGGATAGATATCTCAGCTGGACAGTTGAACCGACTCCTGGTGGAGAATAAAGAAAAATATCATGCCGAGAAGGGAGAAATTTTACGAGTCGGTTTAAGGGTGTCGAGCTATATCAACACTGACGATACCAGTGCCCGTCATCAAGGAGTCAATAGTTACTGTACTCACATCGGTAACGAATGGTTTGCGAGGGAGTGAGACAACCCCACGGAAGAACCGCATCAATTTTCTGGAACTTTTAAGAGGTGAAACAACTCAATACGTTCTCAGCAACGAAGCTCTAACCTACATGAGTACACATCGGCTTCCTCAGCAGCAGTTACAGAATCTCAGCCTGTGGTGCAACCGAGTGTTTAAGGACAAACAAGAATGGTTGACTACTCTCAAAGTCTTGGGAATCGAAAAAGATTCGGAGCGTGAAAACTGCCACCGAAGGAGCTTTGCTGGGGGCTGTCTTAGCTAGTGGAGTGTCCCCTGATTTGGGAATTATTAGTGACGGGGCAGGGCCATTTCGATTGCTTTGCCATGGATTATGTTGGGTTCATGCGCTCACGCAAAATTAACAAATTAATTCCCTTTAGCGAACCTCAAAGACTGGCTATTGAAACCGTCACTGACCAAATTTGGTCACTGTATCAAGACTTAAAAGCCTACAAGACTTTGACATCTGTTGCTCAGCAACACCAGAAAGCAGATCTCGAAGATAGATTTGACGAAATCTTTACTACGCCAACTTCCTTTGAGACCCGATTGGCAAGTTCTCAAACGCCTCAGTCGACGCAAGAAAGAACTGCTCAAAGTTTTAGACCGACCTGACTTACCACTCCACAACAATGCCAGTGAACAAGATATTCGCGAATTCGTGACTAAACGAAAAATCAGTGGTAGCACTCGCTCTGATTTTGGACGGCGATGTCGAGACACTTTCGCCAGTTTAAAAAAGACTTGTCGCAAACTAGGGGTAACCTTGCTGGGAATACCTCACAGATCGAGTGTGCGCTAAAAACCTAATTCCCCCTTTGGGACAACTTATCGCCCAGAAAGCTGGAAGTCTGGGGTCACTCGCCGATAAAAGTTCTCTGTCTTTGGCCTGAGGGATTCGCGGCGAGCGTCCCCAGACTTATTGAGAAGTTACCAATTAGAGAAATCACCAAAACAACCCTGGAAGCTTGGAAATACAAAGTTTTGACTGCTAGTAACGGATTGGAAGCGATCGACCTCTATACCCAACATAAAAACGAGATTAGGGTTGTAATAATGGACGTGATGATGCCAGAGATGGATGGGATGACAGCTATGGCTGTCATAAAAAAAATTAATCCCGAGGTCAAGGCGATCGTCACTAGCGGGCTTCGATCGACGGATAAGATTGCTGCTGCAAAAAAAGCTGGAATCGATACTTTTTTGCCGAAACCATACACCGCAGAACAATTAATACTCACTTTACACGAGGCCCTGGCATAAGAGAACGAGATTTATTAGCTTAAAGCGCAGAAGCCCCACACTGACACTATCGTGTACAGTGTGGGTCACAATGATTCTATTTTTATAGGGAACCCTTCTATAGCGGTAACTTATCTGCGAAGGGACATAATGAGCTTGAAAAAGGGTTCCCTATAAAAATAAATACATCTTTCGGGATGAATGGGTGAGAAAAATAGTGCGTCCCCATATACCAATATCAACAAGAAAGTTGATGAGGGATATGGGTACAGCGCTATTTTTCTCCTCAAATTTTTTATTGTTACAGATCGACTTCTATGACTATAAGTTTTGTTTTTTATAATTAACTTGACTACTATTACTCAGGTGTATTTTGATTTTCAATGTATTTTTTTAAAGTAGAAATAGTCACGCCACCACATGAAGCTATAAAATAACTACTATTCCCAACTACCTTCTTTTTATAATATACTTTCTCTAATTCTTCTAAAAATTCTTGCCTGAGCTTCGTTGAAGAGACACTTTTTAAACTATTAACCAATTTACTTCGCTTAATCATTGCTGCATTGAAGACTTTTCGCCTACCACAATTAAAAGATAAACCTAACTACTATAGCCAGAAAAAACAACACCACCCTTGAAAAAAGATCTCGTTACAGTGGGTTGGAGTTACGAACAGCTAGATTTTAATCGCGTTCCTTCTCAAACATTGCAGGAGGTTTCCAAGAGAGTAGATTTAGCTTTTAATCGTTTTATAAAAGGAGATAAAAACGGGAATAGAAGCGGTAAACAAGGTTTGGGTTGCTTTGGGGCACAAGGATACTGGTTTTCTCCTCCCTTAAATATTGAAGAAATGACACACTTTCTTAAAACCTATAATAGCTAATAATAATTATTAAGTTCCGTTAGCTAAGCTAATAATTTCACTTGCAGCCCGATCGCATACTCCTACTTCTCCTAAACGCGATCGCATCTGTTGATAATTGGCTAAAGTCTGCTCTCTTTTTTCTGTATTTAATAACAACTCTAGAGACTCTTTAAATATCCTTTCCCCTGTTGCTTTTTCTTGTAGCAATTCTGGAACAATTTCTCTTTCTACTATTAAATTTGGCGGAGACATAAAAGGAATAGATAATTTTAATATATGGCGACCAACCCAAGCAGTAAATGGATGTACCCGATATAAAACTACTTGGGGAACATTAAGCAAAGCAATTTCTAGATTAACCGTACCTGATTTAGTAATAGCCAGATCCGCAGCAGCGATCGCCTCATATGTTTTTCCTTCCAATACAGTTGCTGGCAAATCGTAACTTTTTACCGCTTCTTCAATAAAAGGGCGATATTCTGGCAAAGAAAGAGGAATCAAGAAGTGAATGTGGGGTAATTTATTTTGCAGTAGTTTAGCAGCTTCACAAATAACAGGAAGGAGATATTTAACTTCTTGTTGGCGAGAAACTGGTAACAAAGCGATCGTCAATGCATCTGGTTCAATTCCCAAAGAAGCACGAGCAATTTTCCGCGTCGGTACAGTTTGCATCCGATCGAGTAAAGGATGACCCACCCAACTAACAGATATGCCTTTATTTTGAAAATAACTGGCTTCTTGGGGAAAAATGGCTAATAAGCGATCGGTAATTTTAGCAACGCGATCGCTATTACCTAACTGGGGCACAGCCCAATCTTGAGGCGCAATATAATAGACGATCGGTACTCGAGGCAAATTTTTGCTAACGTAACTGCCAATAGCTAAATTTGACACGGGATAATCGATTAAAACCAAAACATCGGGCGGGTTTTGCTGCAAATATTCTTTAGTGCGGCGTTGAATTTGTAAAGTAGGCAAAATAAAAGGAAGAGTTTCTAAAATACCTACCGAACCGATTTTAGTAGTATTTGCTAATAAAGTAGCCCCTGCTGCTGCCATGCGATCGCCTCCCGTGGCAACAATTTCTAAATCCACCCCAACTGCCGTTGCTTGGCGAATTAGGGCTTCAACTAACATTGCTCCTTGTAAATCTCCAGAAACCTCACCCGTACCGATGAAAATACGCATTATTTAGTTATTGGTTGGCTGTTGGCTGTTGGCTGTTGGCTCTTTGTTATTCTCCCCCTCTCCCCACACTTCCCACACTTCCCACACTTCCCACACTTCCCACACTCCCCACACTCCCCCATCTCACTGAAGCTTTAGCTGGTTTTCACGTGACCCCAGCGTTGTAAGTCGGCGATCGTCTCCCGAATAGAGTCTTCTAAGGGTATAAATTCTAATCCCAGTTCGCGCCGAATTT
>JASJDA010000294.1 GCA_030065755.1 Prochloraceae cyanobacterium
CCAGTTCGCCATCGGTAAGCAGTGCTACCGCTACAACCTATGTCTGCTGCTACATCATCATCTGTATATCGTTTTTCTGGCTGTGGTGTTGGCGAGGGTTCAGTAGTGGTAGAGAGTGCTTCTGGTTGAGCCGATTTATCTGACAATCTATCAGATCTTGGCTCTGATAATTCTGGGGCTTTTGGTGGCGAGAGTTTTTCCGTAGATGCTACCGCTTTATCAGATGCTTTATCAGGTATAGTGTCTGATATGTTCTCGACCATTTTATCAGATTTTTTATCTGGTAAATTATCTGATAAGCTGCTAGATATAAGTTCGATCGGATTAGTCATTTTATCAGATATTTTATCTGGTAAATTATCTGATAAATAGTCAGAAAATAGAACTGTTAAGGTATCGATTACTTGCTCCGCTCGATTATTACTTGCTGTATCAGATAAGGTATCTGATACATGTAAACCCTGTTTGAAATATTCAAGTCCCCACTGTACTAGCTGTACGATCGTGGCACTGACTTGTGGTTTGCGAGATCTGTGGTGAATGGGGGCTTGGAAATGGTCAATAGCTAGTTTTTCTATGCTGGAGTACACATCTGTTGGGAAGCGGATATCGCAACGAACTGAGTTTTTCTCGACGTAGGGCATAATATCTGATATTGACCAGGCAATTTCCATTTGATGACGCGGTCTAAAACGAAGTAGAGGATTTGAACGTTGAATACAAGAAATACGACCAATTCACTCTCAAAAAGCTTCATGTCACCACAAATAGACGTTCATTTTTTCTTGACTACTTCCACTTACACTTAGCTGGGGAAAAACTAGCGAGAGTGTCATGAGGGGCAATCTAGAAAATTTTGCAACTTTCAGTGGTTGAGATGCTCTGAATGTTTATTAATTAATAATTTATCAAAGCACTTCTGCACATAGCTTTTGGCTATTTTCTAGCTAAAATTGAAATTCCTACTTTTGCAGAGATTAGGCAAAGGCTGCAAAAATCACCGCTTCTCGCGATCGCAAAATCTCTGTTTTGAAAACCTTACCTAGTAAGCGTTTCGAGCTAGATTGCACTCTATGACAGCTTCGCTAGATCTGCCCCTAGCTAGTAAACTACTCTAATTTACAGTTATCTATTTAGCCAACTAGATCAGTAAATTTTGGTTTCTCGATGTAGCCCACATCATCTAGATCACAAGTAAGTATTTTAAATAATTAACAATAGAGGATATATGAGCTTCCCCTACGGCCAAAAATGGGGGCAGTGCCCCTTAAATGGGGGTAACCCTTGTGGAGTAAAGCTTTGATTCTTGATAAGCTATAGCGCTCGGAAAAAGACCAAGATACTTTCTTTCTGATGAAGTGGATGAAGAAGAATCTAGGGACTTCCAAAGAATAAATTATCCAACAAAAACTCAAGAAACAATTGAAAAAAATGATAATCATTCTCTTCTAAAATAGGCAGAAAAATATCCGTACTTCGTGTTTTTTAGCGAAGACAGTGAGGAAAAAAAGTATAATTAATTTATGGTTTTTTCAACTTTTTTAAAATTATTCCCAAACTCGGTTTAACCAGAATAAATGTCAATAAACCATTTCCCTAAATTGGGGAAATCGGACTGTGTAGAGGAGGTAAGACGTTCGATTTGTTGTTCAATTTTTGACATAGCTTTTTTACTAAGCCTGACTCCTGTTTCATAGGTTTGAGTAACTAACTTCACAACTGGATTTTTTCCCTTCCAAGTCATCGTTTTGGCAAATTTTAATGCCGTTTCAACTTCATCTAAAATGCTACCATTCCAATGATTTTCCAAAACAGACCAAGTTCTTTCAATTGGGTTATATTTACTGTGATAAGGAGGATAATAAGCTAAACGTATATTAACTCGATATTTTTGAGAAAATTCCACTATACGTTTCATAAACTGAGTTCGTCTCGAATTATTTTCTGGACCATTATCTTGATTGATTACCAAAGTTTTGATTTTAGGAAACCGAGACTTTTACCCCTACCAGAAATCCTCTAATCTATCAACAATAAAGTCACTGGTAATTGTTGAGGAAGTGAAGTACAAAAATAACTCATCAAGTCCTGGAATAAATATTCCGTAAGGAGTTATAGTTTTTTTTGGATTAAAATCATGATCATGAGTTTCAACTATTACTCTATTTTTTTCTCCTCGGTCAAAGCAACCAATATTAACCCGAGCTTTGGCATCTAAACTAAGACGTAACATAGTAGGGTCTTCATCAGCTTCAGTATTAATTAAAGCTAATTGTTCAAAGATAGCCTCGGTTTCTGGGATTTTTTTTGAGGTAAAACTTTGGCGACTCTTTTAAGGCGATAGCCTAAATTATTTAACTTCACCCGAATCGTTTCTTCTGTCGGCAAATCTTCATCACTATAACCAAATTTCTCAATTAATTGCTTTCGGACTAGGGCTGCACTTAGTCTTGTATAAAGTCTTTTACTTTTAAAAGTTGGGTCGGTTTGACTTTGAGAATCAACTAAATCCTTGATATCTTCTAAAAGGTTTGGTAAATGTTCTTCGGCTTTTTTTCTACCTTTAGCTGAATTATTATCAACACAAGTAATGCCACTTTTTAGTTCTTTAATTCCTTTACGAATAGTTGTTCGATTCCACCCCAATTCCTGTGCAGCAAGGGATTGACCTCCATATCCTAACTCTAAAACTGTTTGCGCCATAAATCTTCTTCTAGCTGCACCTTTTAATTGAAGTACAGTTTCTTGGAGTAAATTCTTGAGTGAATCAGTTAATTCTATCGACACTTTAAGACACTAACAATTTATTAACAAGATTAATTTTACGACAAAACAAGGAAGGAGGGGTTAGCCGTCGGCTGACCCCTCCTTCCTCTATGAGAATGATTATTATTCTTGATAATGAATATTTTATTTTCTGGAAGTCCCTAATTTGAGCTCTATTTTTTGCCAAAGTACCGATAGTCAGATTGAGAAAAGTGTAAATTTTTTGATAGATTTTTCGGAATTTTTTCAACTAAAACTGTAGTTTATTTATTTAATTAAAAAAGTGATTTGTTTGTTCAAAATAGCGATCAATAAGTTATGTAAATTGCCGAGATTTATTGAAAAAAAAGTAAGTACAATTAAGCCATAAATTAGGAGTATTTCATTTTACACATGATACTTTCAATTATGTCTTGACAACCCAGTATTCTCGTGATACGGTTTAATCCATTTGCCCAAATGGGATGCTCTCCATGAAATTTGAAAACCTCTCAAGAAAAGCCATTTGTTTAAGTCGAAAAGAAACTGACACCAAGCGCAATTAAAAGCGCTTGTCGTTGATGGGATTAATCTCAACTAGGAGGGCTCTGCAAAATCCTTGCACAAACTTTCTATTTCCGCCCAATCCTGAGATTTCCCAAAATATAAACCTTTAGCCCATTTGCCTAATTACTTCAATATTCAATAATTTTCGTAAAATAAGGACATTTTCTATAGAGAGAATGCTCGAATTGAGTTGAAATTTTCATTGTTTTAGGTAATAAAAATTTAGCTATGAATGAAACTACAATACCAATAGTCTTTTTTGACATTGGAGATACTTTGGGTACTCCAAAGATATCGTCTCCTCCTTCCCGTCTAGAAGGACTAGATATCTATTCGTACATACCAACTATCCTTCAGCAGTTAAAAGATAACGGTCTGAAAATAGGCATTATATCTAACACTGGTAATGAAACAGAAGATGATATGAGAAGAGTGCTTGAAGAAGCTAGAGTTGATGGCTTTTTTGAACCAAGTTTACTCATTTATAGCTCAGCGATCGGTATCAAAAAACCTTCTCCAGAAATCTTTCGTTTAGCAGCCGAAAGAGCTGGCTATGCTAACGAACCCAAGAATTGTTTATTTGTAGGAGAAGATAGTAAAGAGCGCAAAGCCGCTCACGATTTAGGTTGGCAGGTAGTGCCTCATCCACGTCTAGTTGGGGACGTACTAAACGGCAACCGTTTGAAATATATTCGCGTAACTGTTTCAGCCGAGCAAAGTGACAACGCATGGCGAGCGGCTATTAGAGGTCTATCAGTAGTTCCCTTATACGTGACGGGAGAAAAGGGAAATCAAGTATATGCAATCGCCACAACCTCCTCCATAACAACTCTCGACGATCTGGGCTTTCAAGTCGATCGACTGGGGAGTGAAGGCGATCCTTTAACAACAGAAGTGTATCTGTTGCGGGATGATCGGCAAACGAGGACTGGTTTTCTCAACCCTCAAGGGCAATCTAGTAGCTTTTTTGTTAGTGATGAAGAGACAAAATGGGTTTTGGCTTCTTCCCCTGAAGGACTTTATGTTGCCTTGCCTGGCGATCGCTCTGTGGAAGAATATCATTTTGAAGAGGCGTATCACGGACATAATCTCAAGCTGTTACCCGATCTCAGTTTACTCGAACCGTTTGGAGAAGGTAACAATGCTAGAACAGCAAGCTTTCTACAAGCACCCACAGTTGAACCATCTTTGAGTGATATTGAATTAGAAAAACTCAAAACAATTACCCCAGATTCAATTCGTGGATACCTAGAAAGATATGCGGGTATAAAACCGCTTGATGAATCAACAGGAATTAAAATCACAAGCCGCCATATCCACAGTCCAGATATTGGTCTAGTCACTGAAGCCTTGGCAAAAGATCTCGAAAAAATTGGTGGCGGTCATTTCAACATCAGAATGAATCGATTTGTTCACGAAGGGCGTGAGCTGGATAATGTAGAAGCAGAGCTAAGGGGCAGTGGATCGGAAGAAATTGTTTTGGTTACTGCTCACTTAGATTCTACTGCTATTTCTAGTCATGCTCCTGGTGATTACGATCCAGATCGAGATCCCGCACCAGGTGCCGATGACGATGCTAGTGGGGTTGCTGCTGTCTTGGCGATCGCCGATGTTATTAAACAAATAGCTGAAGTCGCACTACTCAAAAGAACAATAAGGTTTGTGCTGTTTAATGCTGAAGAACACGGCTTGGTAGGAAGTAAAGTCTATGCCAGAAATCAAGCTTCTTTTGATGCTCCAATTGTTGGAGTTTTTCAGATGGACATGATTGGCTATAACGTTAAACCGCCTCGCTCTTTTGAAGTTCACGTTGGATATTCTCCTTCGCTTGAAGTTGAAGCACGTTCTCTGGTTTTGGCAGAACGGATTAATCGAATAGTACCAGAGCTATCGCCAAATCTTCAGTTACCACAAATTTATACACAGCCAGATCCCGCAGAAGGGAGAAGCGATCATGCGAGCTTTCACGCTCATGGTTATGCAGCTTGTACCACCTCTGAAGATTTCTTCGCAGGGCCTCAATCTGGCTCACCAACAGAGGAACCAAATCCCAACTATCACAAAGATCGGGATACTTTTGTCGATTTTGAATATGCTGCTGACATTGCTCGTGTAATTGCAGCAGCCACCTTGGTTACAGCCAACTTATAAACCTATATTGGCTATTAATTTTTCCATTCTCAATATAAACAGGAGATTTCTACCATGCATACTTGCCAACATCCACACACTTGCTATAATCCAATTCATTGTTTCATCCCACCTCATGTACTAAATCGTTTAGTAGAATCTGAAGATGCAGAAATTCGTCAATTAGCTATTAGGGCGATTGAAAGTGCGGCTGAAGCACGAGCAGTTCGCAGTACTCTTAGTGAAATGCCCATAATGGCAGCAATCCCTTCCCCAACAGCTACAAAAAACAGACTTATATATGACATGGAAGAAAGAGCGTCTCGGTTTTCGCTTCCTGGAAAATTAGTTCGTCAAGAAGGAGATCCTCCAGTTAGCGATCCTGCTGTAAACGAAGCATATGATTATTCGGGAGTTACTTACGACTTCTACTACGAGCTTTTCGGTCGCAATTCTCTCGATAATCGAGGAATGTCCCTAATCTCCAGTGTTCACTATGACAGGAAAGAAAATAATGCTTTCTGGAATGGCAGACAAATGCTTTACGGCGATGGTGATGGCAGACTCTTTCTTCGATTCACTAAAGCAATAGATGTAGTCGGTCATGAGCTTACCCACGGCGTAATAACTAATACAAGTAACCTCGAATATGAGTTACAACCTGGAGCACTCAATGAGCATTTTGCTGATGTTATGGGTGCTTTGGTCAAACAAAGATATTCAGGTCAAACTGCTGATCGAGCTGATTGGCTCAATGGTGACGCAATTGTCGGCCCTGAATTTACAGGAAAAAGTATACGGACTTTTAAGGCAGAGAAGGCATATGAAAATGACCCGTTATTAGGAGACGATCCTCAACCAAAACATATGAAAGATTTTGTGGTCTTACCTAACGATCCTTTTAATGATAATGGTGGTGTCCATATTAACTCTGGTATTCCCAATCATGCTTTCTATATTGTTGCTCTAGAGATCGGAGGAAATGCCTGGGAAAAAGCTGGACGTATATGGTATAAAACCCTCCTTAATCTCAATAGGTTTAGCGAATTTCAAGAAGCTGCTGAAATGACTTATCTAGTCGCTGGGGCTGATTATGGTAGTGGTAGTCTAGAACAAAAAGCTGTGCAGAAAGGTTGGGACACTGTAGGCATTACAGTTTAGCTCTCTTGTGTCACTCTGAGAAACCCCGCTTTATTTCTAAATTCTAGAACCTTTTGGTAGTAAGAGATCGCCCTTTCCGAGAGTGACACAAGAGAGTTAGGGAAAAGCGTAATAAAGAGATACCAGGCTTTATCGAGGATTTAGTGGAGCCAAAATTATTTATCGGTTCTGAAGGCTAGTATCTTATTTACACGCAAGTTCCTTAGTAATTAAAAGTAGCTCTCCTATAGTGAAGAAATTGAGTTAGGGAAATAGGCATGTTTTTAGGGAAATTATTCATTTTAACTGCTGAAATAACAATTATTTTATTGTCTCAACTTTCTTTTCTTCCAAGTTTTAACCTAGATATAGTTGAGAGTTCTTTTTCTAATCCACTTTCAGCGCTCGATTCAGACGCTCGATTTCAATCGAGCGCTGATACTAAAAAAACAATAGTTAGCAATATTTGTTATCAAGATTTGACGATACAGTGCCTGCGTTTGCTATCTATGAGTAGTGGACAACCAGTTAGTGAGATTGATTCCCCTATGAAAATTACATTTCGCCAGTCAGGAGGATTTGCTGGTCTAATAAAGGGCTGTGAGATTGATACTGAACTACTATCTTCCGAAGAAGCCAAAGAATTAAAGTCATTAGTTAACCAAAGTGACGTTTTTGAAGCTCAAAGTCAAAAATCACCCAATGTTGCTGATGCATATAGCTATCAGATAGTTATTGAAACAAGAGAAAGGACTCATCAAGTATCCTTCGACGAGCCAAATTTATCAGAAGAGGTTATCCCTCTGATTGATTTTCTAAAAGATCGCTCAGATTACATCAAACAGAATAATCCAAATTGAAATTTTATTATGAATATTCCCCGTGACTCTCTTAGCCAAGGTTTTACCAAAGCCCGCCAAAGCATTCGACAATTTTCTCAATCGAGTGAAATTCCCAATTTTGAAAGTACGGGAACTCGCGCCCTAGAAGCGTGGTTTTTAGGACCAAAAGCCGAAAATGCGGATGAATTAGAACGCTTTATTGTTGAAGCCATTCGAGATCAAGTATTTTGGCGCAGGAACTATCATCCGAGCGATCCTACCCACATCACAGAACAGATAAAGCGATCGCCAGAATATCTAGAAGCAATGGATTCCCTAACTGAGGGATATCAGTCCTTGCTGGCATTTCTGAAAAAATCTGTTCCCTTCTTCAGTATGCGTTACCAAGGACACATGAACTGGGATTTAACCATTCCTGGTATCTTGGGCTACTTTGCTGCCATGCTCTACAACCCTAACAATGTTGCCTTTGAAGGGTCAACAGCAACAACAATTTTGGAAATCCTAGTTGGGGACGATCTTTGTCAAATGCTCGGATACACTATTCCCGAGCGAGCAGAGATTGAAAAGGGAGCGATTCGACCTTGGGGACACATTACTTGTGATGGGACTGTTGCTAATATCGAGGCGATCTGGTCCGCTAGAAATCTCAAGCTCTATCCTTTGGCTTTACAAGCAGCTTTAAAAGAAGACCCCGCCTTAGCAAACGGCAAAGAGATAACTATTCCTCTCTCGACAGGTCAATTAGCTTCTTTGATTGAATTAGATACTTGGTCATTACTTAACCTTAAAGCAGATGATATCCTCGCTTTGCCCACTCGCTTAACCAATGAGTACCAAATTTCACGAGATCTTATTACTGCTAGTCTCGATAAATATTCTCTACAAAGTTTAGGCATTCAAGAATTTTCCCGCCGCTTTCTCAGTCAGATTGATAAATCTCCTGTTTTCTTTGTACCAGGGTCAAAACATTACTCATTCCCCAAAGCTGCTGCTATCCTCGGTATTGGCGCATCCAACATGATTGATGTGCCTGTAGATAAAGACGCGAGAATGAGTCTTGATGCCTTAAAAGAACTCCTAGAAAAATGCCTAGCAGAGAAAAGACCAGTTTACACGGTGGTTGCTGTGATGGGTAGTACCGAAGAAAGTGCGATCGATCCGATTAAAGATGTCTTGGCACTACGAGACGAATTTCGTCAGCGAGGCTTAGAATTCACCGTTCATGGAGATGCAGCTTGGGGTGGTTATCATATTTCCGTTATTCGTGATGATTTTGATATGCCTGAGCCACTGACTGGATTTGTTGCTCCGCCTCCTCCAGCTGTACCTTTAAAACAATATGTGGTCGAGCAGTTTCAGGGTTTAGGTCGTGCTGATTCAATTACTGTAGACCCTCATAAATCTGGCTACATTCCTTATCCCGCTGGTGCGTTGTGCTACCGCAATTCAGCTATGCGAGATCTCGTTACTTTTAGTGCTCCCGTCGTGTTTCACGGCGAAACAGAACCAACAGTAGGTATTTACGGAATAGAAGGGTCAAAACCAGGAGCAGCAGCAGCGGCAGTCTATCTGAGTCATCGAGTAATTCGACCCTCTAAAAGCGGTTATGGCAAAATCATTGGGCAAGCACTTTTTAGTTGCAAGAAACTATATGCACGACTGCTGTGTATGGCTCGTCCTGAAGATCGTTTTATTGTAGTTCCCGTGCCTCGACTACCTGCTGAAGCTGATGGTTCTAACGTAGAACAACAGACTCAATTTATTCGAGACAGAATTGTTGGTAAGACGAACGAGGAGATTATTAAAGATAGTGAGGCAATGAAATTACTTGCAGAAATTGGACCAGATGAAAACATCTTAGCTTATGCTTTTAACTTTAAAACTGCATCAGGAAAACTAAATACCGATCTAGCTCAAACGAATAAATTGAACAAAGCTCTTTACGATAGGCTGAGCATTAATCCTGGAGAGGATATTTACGGTTACGATCTGATTGTGAGTACTACTGATTTAAATGCCGCTCAATACGGAGAAACTTTTATAAATGACTATAAACGCCGTCTGGGAGTTGGAGAGTCGGCTGGAGTGTCAGTAACGGTGTTGCGCTCTGTTGTGATGGACCCCTGGGTGACTGAAACCACAAAAGGTTCATTCCTCGATGTTTTGGAAGATGAATTTCGTAAAGCAGTGAAGGAAGCTCTTGAAGAAATTGAATTGAGGAGTGGATCTTGTAAATCAGGTCACTCATATACTATCCAATCGGGAGATACCCTTTATCTTCTTGCCCAGAAGCAATTAGGCGATGGCAACCGTTGGACTGAAATCTTGAAACCAGATGGTACTCCGTTTACAGAAGAGGAGGCTGGAAGGTTACAACCAGGGCAAGAAGTTTGTCTTCCAAAGCAACCTATCTCGCCACATTGAATTAAGGAGTTTATCTATGGCTTGTAAATGGGGTCGATCGTATATTATCCGATCGGGAGATACCCTTTATCTTCTTGCCCAGAAGCAATTAGGCGATGGCAACCGTTGGACTGAAATCTTGAAACCAGATGG